>NZ_CP144683.1:3130000-3470982 GCF_036687315.1 Sphingopyxis sp. TUF1 | reverse complement strand
GTCTATAGCGCCCGCGAGATTCAGCCTGTCCGATGGCTGCGCGGACGCATGTTCGGCAGCAAGGAAGGGTGGGCTGGCGGATCATAAGAACAACAGGCAACGGGCGGCATTATCCTTATGAAGAGCTTGAAAACCCCTGTAATCAAGGTGTTAATTGCGGCAGCCTTGTCGCTTGGCGCAGTCGGCGCCGGACAGGCACAGACCGCCGCAACGGCTCCGGCGGAAGCGCCTGCGGCCACGGTCGCCGCGAATCCCGCGCCTGCGACCGCTCCGGTCGCAGCCCCTGCTGCGACGCCCACCGCCGCGCCGGCTACCGCCGACGCTGCTGCGCCCGCGGGTGATGCGACCTACGTGCCGATGAAGCCGACCCCGGGTGTCGGCCAGCCGATCGACCGCGGCATCGACTTCCAGCCGCAGGTCAGCCCGATAGGCGAGCAAGCCTATTGGTTCAACCATGTGATGCTGCTGCCCATCATCACGATCATCTCGCTCTTCGTTCTTGGTCTGCTGCTTTGGGTGATCGTGCGCTACCGCGCCAAGGCGAACCCGGTGCCGTCGAAGACGACGCATAACACTTTCATCGAAATCATCTGGACCGCGATCCCGGTGCTGATTCTCGCGGTGATCGCGGTGCCGTCGATCCGGCTGCTGGCAGCGCAATATGAACCGCCGAAGGCCGACGCACTGACGATCAAGGTCACCGGATACCAATGGTATTGGGGCTATGCCTATCCCGATCAGGGCATCGGGGAATATGTGTCGAAGATGTTGAGCAAGGAACAAGCCGACGCCGCGGGCGAGCCGCACCAGCTGGCGGTCGATAACCGCATGGTCGTTCCCGTTGGCCGCCAGGTTAAGCTCATCATCACCGGCGCGGACGTGATCCACAGCTTTGCCGTTCCCGCCTTCTGGACCAAGATGGACGCCGTCCCCGGCCGCGCCAACGAAACGACCTTCACCGCGAACAAGGTCGGCGTTTATTACGGCCAATGTTCGGAACTGTGCGGCGTCGATCACGGCTATATGCCGATCGCGGTCGAAGTGCTGCCGGTGGATAAGTGGGAAGCATGGGTCCGCTCGAAGGGTGGCAATCCGAATGGCCCGGTGGACGAGACCGCCGCTGCGGCGCCGGCACCGGCCGCAACGCCTGCCGCCACGACCGAATCAGCGCCGGCAGCGGCTCCCGCCGCCATCCCGGCCGCCAAGAATTAACAAGGGGTCCGACAGATGACCGATATTGCAGCGACTGCACCCGCGCACGGCCATGCCGATCATGCGCACGACGATCACGACACGCCCGGCTTTTTCGTCCGCTGGTTCATGTCGACGAACCACAAGGACATCGGCACGCTCTACCTGATCTTCGCGATCGTCGCGGGGATCGTCGGCGGTGTGCTGTCAGGCATGATGCGCTGGGAACTGGCGGAGCCCGGCATCCAGCATTTGACCGGCTGGGCGCAATTCTTCGACGCTTCGGCGAGCGAGGTGCAGGCCAAGCACTTCTGGAACGTGATGATCACCGCGCACGGTCTGATCATGGTGTTCTTCATGGTGATGCCGGCGATGATCGGCGGCTTTGGCAACTGGTTCGTGCCGTTGATGATCGGCGCCCCCGACATGGCGTTCCCGCGCATGAACAACGTCAGCTTCTGGCTCACCGCCGTCGCTTTCATTATGCTCGTCGGGTCGATGTTCGTGCCGGGCGGCAGTGGCCTGGGTGCCGGCACCGGCTGGACGGTGTATGCGCCGCTGTCGACGAGCGGCTCGGCTGGACCCGCGGTCGACATGGCGATCTTCTCGCTCCACCTTGCCGGCGCGGCGTCGATCCTCGGTGCGATCAACTTCATTACCACCATCTTCAACATGCGCGCCCCGGGCATGACGCTGCACAAGATGCCGCTGTTCGTGTGGTCGGTGCTCGTCACCGCCTTCCTGCTGCTGCTCGCGCTGCCCGTGCTCGCTGCGGCGATCACCATGCTGCTGACCGACCGCAATTTCGGTACCACCTTCTATGATGCGGCAGGCGGCGGCGATCCCGTGCTTTACCAGCATCTGTTCTGGTTCTTCGGCCACCCCGAAGTCTATATCATGATCCTGCCGGGCTTCGGCATCGTCAGCCAGATCATCTCGACCTTCAGCCGCAAGCCGGTGTTCGGCTATCTCGGCATGGCTTACGCCATGGTCGCGATCGGTGTCGTCGGCTTCATCGTATGGGCG
Source organism: Sphingopyxis sp. TUF1 (assembly GCF_036687315.1). Classification (NCBI taxonomy): domain Bacteria; kingdom Pseudomonadati; phylum Pseudomonadota; class Alphaproteobacteria; order Sphingomonadales; family Sphingopyxidaceae; genus Sphingopyxis; species Sphingopyxis kveilinensis. Next base: position 3,468,765 of record NZ_CP144683.1, on the reverse strand, counting down.
CACCACATGTTCACGGTCGGCATGAGCGTGAACCTGAAGATGTATTTCACCGCGGCGACGATGGTGATCGCGGTTCCCACGGGCATCAAAATTTTCAGCTGGATCGCGACGATGTGGGGCGGATCGATGAGCTTCAAGACCCCGATGGTCTGGTCGCTCGGCTTCATCTTCATGTTCACTGTCGGCGGCGTCACGGGTGTCGTTCTCGCGAACGGTGGTGTCGATACGGCGCTGCACGACACCTATTATGTCGTTGCGCACTTCCACTATGTGCTGTCGCTCGGGGCGGTCTTCTCGCTCTTCGCCGGTTTCTATTACTGGTTCCCGAAAATGTCGGGCCGGATGTACAGCGAAGTCCTGGGCCAGCTGCACTTCTGGATCTTCTTCATCGGCGTGAACGTCCTGTTCTTCCCCCAGCATTTCCTGGGGCAGCAGGGGATGCCGCGCCGTTATCCGGACTATCCCGACGCCTATGCCTTCTGGCACCTCATCTCGTCCTATGGCTATGTCATCATGGGCGTGGGCGTGCTGATCTTCTTCGTGAATATCATCTACTCGCTGGTCGCGGGCAAGAAGGCGGCCGACAATCCGTGGGGCGAGGGTGCGACGACGCTCGAATGGACGCTGTCGAGCCGCCGCCGTTCCACCAGTTCAACGAACTGCCGCGTATCGCCTGACAGGCCGCGCCCTCTGCTGACCTTCGGCAGAGGGCGCCGCCCTGATGGCCGGAGTGATTATGGCGCAGAGCCTGACCCATGATATGATGACGCTTCCCGCGGACTGGCGCGACCTGTTCGCGCTGACCAAGCCGCGCGTCATGTCGCTGGTGGTGTTCACTGCGCTCTGCGGACTGCTCGCAGCGCCGGGTGACGTGCATCCGGTCCTCGCCTTTTCGTCGATCCTCGCCATCGCGCTCGGGGCGGGCGCGTCGGGCGCACTCAACCAATGGTATGAAGCGGGGCTCGATGCCAAGATGAAGCGCACCGCGGGACGCCCGCTGCCTGCCGGGCGGCTCGATCCGCAGACTGCGTTGCAGTTCGGGATTGGTCTCGCGGCTTTTTCGCTGTTCCTGATGCTGTTCGCATCGAACTGGCAGGCGACGCTGCTGCTCGCCGTGTCGATCTTCTTTTATGTCTTCGTCTATACGATGTGGCTGAAGCCGCGCACGCCGCAGAATATCGTCATCGGCGGCGCGGCGGGGGCGTTTCCGCCGCTGATCGGCTGGGTCGCGGCGACGGGATCGATCGCGCCGCTGCCGGTGATGCTGTTCCTGCTTATTTTCCTGTGGACCCCGCCGCATTTCTGGGCGCTCGCGCTCTTCGTCCGCTCGGATTATGCCGACGCAGGCATTCCGATGATGCCCGTCGTCGCGGGCGAGACATCGACGCGGCGGCAGATTCTTTTCTATGCGATCGTAATGGCGGCGGCGGCGATCGCGCCCTGGCCGCTCGGCTACACCGGCGCGCTCTATGGCTGGACGGCGATCCTGCTGTCGGCAATCTTCGTCCTGCTATCGGTTCGGGTCGGCACGCGCACTGCGGGCGAGGGCGATCGGATGCAGCCTGAAAAGCGGCTGTTCGCTTTTTCGATCGCCTATCTTTTCATTCTCTTCGGCGCAGTCGTCGCCGATCATTGGTGGCCGCTATGACCGACGAATCCGACCAGCAGCCGTTCGATGAGGCCGAATATCGCCGGCGCCAGCGCAGCCGCGCGAATATGATGGCGTGGATGCTCGGCGCGCTCGCTATCCTGTTCTTCTTCATCACCATTGCCAAAATGCAGATTTTCGCATGATCCGGAGCCTGTCCCCGAAAGCCAAGACCGCCAGCCTTGCCGGCATCCTCGCGCTCGCGATGACCGGTCTCGGCTTCGCCGCGGTGCCGCTCTATGATCTTTTCTGCCGCGTGACGGGTTTCGGCGGCACGAACGCTACGACGCGGTCGCGGCTGCGGCCGAGCCCGAGATCCTGAACCAGACGATCTCGGTGCGTTTCGACGCGAATGTGTCGCCCGCGCTGCCGTGGAAATTCTATCCCGAACATCCGCGTGACACGGTCAGCGTCGGCGCGCGCGACATGGCGATTTTCATCGCCGAGAATAATTCGGCCGCGCCGGTCGTCGGTACCGCCAGCTTCAACGTTACGCCGACGCAGGCGGGCAAATATTTCACCAAAATCCAATGCTTCTGTTTCACCGAACAACGGCTGGAACCGGGGCAGCAGATGCGGATGCCGGTGCTGTTCTTCGTCGATCCGGCGATCGTCGATGACCCCGACGCGCGCGACGTCCAGGAAATCACCTTGAGCTACACCTTCCACCCTGTAGAGGCGGTAGACGAGGGCAAAAAGGCGAGCTAAGGCCGCATCCAAGAGTCTAACAAGGACCGGCGGGTGATGGGGAATCGTCACGCTGGGGCAGCAAAAACGGGAATTGTGACATGGCCGGTGCCAAACATCATGACTATCACCTCGTAAACCCCAGCGTCTGGCCGCTCATCGGCTCGTTCGCGGCGCTCGTGATGTTCTTCGGCCTCGTCATGTTCATGCACGAGGATTATTTCGGTGCCGCGGGCAAATGGGTGCTCGGGCTCGGCTTCATGGGCGTGATCGCAACCTTTTTCAGCTGGTGGTCGGACGTCATCAACGAAGCGCATGCCGGCGATCATACCCCCGTCGTGCAGCTGCACCTGCGCTATGGCATGATCCTGTTCATCGCGTCCGAAGTCATGTTCTTCGTCGGCTGGTTCTGGGCCTGGTTCGACTTCTCGCTCTTTCCGGTGCCGATCGAATATGCCGATGGCGCGATCACGTCGCTTTTCGGACAAGAAGGCGCCGATGCGATCACCATGTGGCCGCCCAAGGGCATCGAGGTCATCGATCCGTTCTCGCTCCCGCTGCTCAACACGCTGATCCTGCTCTGCTCGGGCACGACGATCACCTGGGCGCACCATGCGCTGATCCACGGCGACCGCGAAGGCCTGAAAAAAGGCCTGTGGGCGACGATCATCCTCGGCGCGATCTTTTCGATGATCCAGGCGTATGAATATATGCATGCGCCCTGGGGTTTCGGCGGCAGCAATTACAGCTCGGCCTTCTACATGGCGACGGGTTTCCACGGCTTCCACGTGCTGGTCGGTACGATCTTCCTGATCGTCTGTCTTGTTCGCGCCTATAAGGGGCATTTCACCCCGCAGCAGCATTTCGGTTTCGAAGCGGCGGCGTGGTACTGGCACTTCGTCGACGTTGTGTGGCTGTTCCTCTTCATCATCGTCTATGTCTGGGGCGGCTGGGGCGCGCCGATCGCCGCGCACTGATTTGACCGGCAAGGAACCATCACCAAAGGGGCAGCCACCAATCGCGCGGGCTGCCCTTTTTGGCCTCTGTCCCGAATGCGGTGCGCAGACCTTGTTCGACGGGCCGGTGAAGTTTGCGCCGCGCTGCCGCGTCTGCGCGCTCGATTTCCAGCGCTATAACGTCGGCGACGGGCCCGCAGCCTTCCTGACGATGATCATCGGCGCGCTGCTGATCGTGCTGGCGCTCGCGCTCGATTTCGCGTTCGAGCCGCCGCTATGGATCCATGCCCTGCTGTGGGTGCCGCTGACCGCTGCGGCGGTGGTCTATGGGCTGCGCGTTGCCAAAGCGGCGCTGCTCGCGTCAGAACATCAGCGCAGCGCCGCGGAGGGTCGACTCGCCGGAACGGATGAGGATGACTGACCCGGTTTCGCCGCCGCCGCCGCCGCCCCGCTGGCCGCTGATCCCGACGCTGCTCGTACTTGCCGCGGTCGCGACGATGATCGGCCTCGGCGTCTGGCAGCTCCAGCGCAAGGCCGACAAGGAAGCGCTGATCGCGCTGTACGAACGCAATATGGCGATGTCGTCGCTCGTCACCTATCCCGAGCTGCCGCCGGTGCCCGATGCTGTGCTCTATCGCAAGAGCAGCGTCGTCTGCCTCGAACCCGTGCGCTGGGATCCGCGCAGCGGCACCGACCGCAAGGGCGGTACGGGCTTTCGCATGATCGCCGACTGCCGCACCGGCGCCGAAGGGCCGGGCGTGCTGGTCGATGTCGGTATCGGCGACGGTTTTGCGCCACCCAAGTGGACCGGCGGGATTGTCCAGGGGACGATCGTGCCCGGCCCCGAGCAGCCGAGCATGATCGCGCGGGCGATGGGCAAGGCGGCGCCAGCACGCGCGATGCTGGTCGCCGATACGCCGGTCGCGGGGTTGCGGCCGAGCGCCGTTCCGTCGGCCGACGACACGCCGAACAATCATCTCGCTTATGCAGTTCAGTGGTTCCTCTTCGCCGCCGCGGCGCTCGTCATCTATTTCCTCGCCGTCCGTCGCCGCTTGCGGCCGTAAGCCGTCGCCGCTAGGCGCGTCTGCGTCATGGACTATATCAGCACCCGCGGCTCCGCGCCGACCCTCGACTTTCGTGCCGCCACGCTCGCGGGCCTCGCCAGCGACGGCGGGCTTTACGTGCCCGCGAAATGGCCGCAGATGTCGACCGACGAAATTCGGGCGCTCGCCGGGCTGGATTATGTCGAAACGGCGGTCCGCGTCATGCGACCCTTTGTCGAAGGCGCGCTGACCGAGGATGAATTGCGCGGGCTGTGCAAGGCCGCATATGGCCGCTTCAGCCACGATGCCGTGACGCCGCTGGTCCAGCTCGACCATCGCCACTGGCTGCTCGAACTGTTCCATGGGCCGACGCTGGCGTTCAAGGACGTCGCGCTGCAATTGCTCGGCGAATTGTTCGAGACGTTCCTGAGCGGCGGCGACACCGACATCACGATTGTCGGCGCAACGTCGGGTGATACCGGATCGGCGGCGATCGAGGCGGTCGCGGGGCGCGAGCATATCCAGATTTTCATGCTTCATCCCGAGGGCCGCGTCAGCGATGTCCAGCGGCGCCAGATGACGACGGTGCTTGCCCCCAATGTCCATAATATCGCGATCGACGGCAGTTTCGACGATGCGCAGGCGATGGTGAAGCGGCTGTTCGGCGATGCCGACGCACGGAGCCAGGTCAATCTGTCGGCGGTCAACAGCATCAACTGGGCGCGGCTGATGGCGCAGATCGTCTATTATTTCTACGCGGCCGTCCGTCTTGGCGGCCCCGATCGTCCGGTGGCGTTCAGCGTGCCGACCGGCAATTTCGGCGATGTGTTCGCGGGCTATGTCGCGGCGCAGATGGGGCTGCCCATCGCTCGGTTGGTGGTCGCGACCAACGTCAATGACATCCTCCACCGCGCGCTCACCAGCGGCGACTATAGCGCGGGTACAGTGACGCCGACCGCGACGCCCAGCATGGACATTCAGGTCAGCAGCAATTTCGAGCGGCTGCTCTTTGACCTCGCAGGCCGCGACGGCGGCGCGATCGCGGGCATGATGGCCGAGTTCGATGCCAAGCGCGCAATGACGATCCCCGCCGACATGCTCGGCGGCGCGCGCGACCTGTTCTCGAGTGCCCGCATCGACGGCGACGCGATGACGCTCGCGCTGCGCTGGGCGCAGGAACGCGGGGGGCAGATTATCGACCCGCACAGCGCGGTTGGGCTCGCCGCAGCGCGCTCGCTCGACATCGACGCCGACATTCCGGTCATCACGCTCGCCACCGCACATCCCGCGAAATTCCGCGAGGCGGTCGAGCGCGCGACGGGCGTGCGCCCGCCGCTGCCCGCGCGGCTGGGCAATCTGTTCGAGCGCGAGGAACGTTACACGAAGCTTCCCGGCGACTATGACGCGGTCAAGGCCTTCATCCTTGCGGAAGCCTCGCGTGGCTGATCTGTTGCCCCTCGTCACGCTCGTTGGCGAGGCGTGGGATGATTATGGGCTGGTCGACAGCGGCGGCGGCCGCAAGCTCGAACGCTATGGCCGCTATCGCTTCATCCGCCCCGAACCACAGGCGATGTGGGCACCCGCGCTGCCCGAAAGCGAATGGGCTGCGGCTGATGGCGAGTTCGTGCCCGCGTCCGACGATGATGGCGGCGGCCGCTGGTATTACCATAAACCCGTGCCCGCCGAGGGCTGGCCGCTTGGCTGGCGCGAGACGCGCTTCACGGCCTCCTGCACGCCCTTTCGTCATCTCGGCTTCTTTCCCGACATGGCGCCGGTGTGGGACTGGCTGCGCGAACGCGTTGCCGACAAGCCCGACCCAGCCTTTCTGAATCTCTTTGGCTACACCGGCGTGGGCAGCCAGGCGCTCGCGGCGGCGGGCGCGTCGGTGACGCATGTCGATGCCTCCAAAAAATCGGTGGGGCAGGCGCGCGAAAATGCGGCGCTTGCAGGCATGGCCGACATGCCGGTGCGCTGGATCGTCGACGATGCCGGCAAATTCACTGCGCGCGAGGTGCGACGCGGGCGGCGTTACGATGCGATCCTGCTCGACCCCCCCAAATTCGGGCGCGGTCCCGGCGGTGAGCGCTGGCAGATCGAGGAGGGGCTGGCGCCGCTGCTCGCCGATTGCCGCCAGTTGCTCGACGGGGACAGCCGCGCGCTGTTCCTGACCGTCTATGCCGTGCGCATGTCGGCGCTCGCGATCGGCGAACTGCTCGCCCAGCTTTTCGCCGACTTGCCGGGCAAGGTCGAATGCGGCGAGCTTGCCGTGCGCGAAGAAGCGCGCGCCCTGCTGCTGCCGACGGCGATCTTCGCGCGCTGGAGCCGCTGACTGGCGTGCTACGCCCGCGACAGACACCCTAACGTACCGACGATTGTGTCCGTAGGGTCTATGGCCCTCACGGGACCGCCTATCCGATGCTCCCATTCCGATTAGGCCAAGGGGCAGGCGCCGTTCATCCGCCAAACGGCGTCCGTGCCTATGCATACGAATGTCGCGACGGCGCAGTATCAAATAGGCTTGCTCGCCGCCGCCAATATGACATGACCCGTGTAGGGCACGACCCGATCAGAAAATATTGGGGGATGGCATGGCTTTGGCGCCGGATAATTCGTCGAGCAGCGACCCGATTGCGGTCGAAGGGCAGGGCGCGCACGTCGATGCGCCCGAGCTGCGGCTGTTCGTCATGGGACTGTTCTTCATTTTCGGAGGCATCACGTCGCTGAACGACGTGCTGATCCCAAAACTCAAAGAACTGTTCACGCTCAACTATACGCAGGCCATGCTGATCCAGTTCTGCTTTTTTACCGCTTACCTAGTGATCGGCATTCCAGGGGCCAAGCTGGTCAAGAAGATTGGCTATATGCGCGGCGCAGTCGCGGGATTGCTGACGATGCTTGCCGGATGCTTGCTCTTCATTCCTGCATCGCAACAGGCGGTCTATGGGCTCTTCCTGCTTGCGCTGTTCGTGCTCGCAAGCGGCGTCGTGATTGTCCAGGTCGTCGCCAACCCGCTGATCTCGCTTCTCGGCAAACCCGAAACGGCGCATAGCCGCCTGACCTTTGCGCAGGCGTTCAATTCGCTGGGGACCACCGTTTTTCCGATCGTTGGATCGATACTGATCCTCGGCAGCCTGGCGACGGTCAGCGCCGACCAGCTGTCGGGCGCCGAACTCGATGCCTATCGAACCGCCGAAAGCCAGGCGATCGTTCACGGGTATCTGGGGATTGCCGTCGCGCTCGCCGTAGTCGCAGGCGCGGTATGGCTGTTCCGCAACCGGCTTCAGGGTGAAAGGCATGAAGCAAGCGCGGGCCTTGCGGGTTTCGACCTGCTGAAGCGCCCGCGTTTCGGCTTCGGTGCGCTCTGCATCTTTCTTTATGTGGGGGCGGAGGTGTCGATCGGCTCGCTCGTCGTCAGTTATCTGATGCAGCCGGGCGTGATGGCACTGCCGGAACAGGCCGCAGGCAAGTTGATCGGGCTGTACTGGGGTGGCGCGATGGTCGGCCGCTTCATCGGTTCGGGCCTGATGCGCGTCGTCAGCCCGGGCAAGCTGCTCGCCTGCGTTGCGATCGGCGCGATCACGTTGATCTTGATTTCGACCAACAGCAGCGGGGTCGTCTCTGGATATAGCCTGCTCGCAATCGGGCTGATGAACGCAATCATGTTCCCGACGATTTTCAGCCTCGCGTCCGAGAAACTCGGGCCGCGCGCAGCCGACGGGTCGGGGATCATCAACGTGGCGATCTTCGGCGGCGCGGTCGTCCCCCTCGCCACCGGGGTGATTGCCGATGTCACGGGTAGCCTCGCCACGGCGCTGCTGCTTCCCGCTCTATGCTATGCGGTGATTGCCGCGTTCGGCTATTACGCGCGGCGTCCGGCCGTTTGACGGCAAGGCCGCGGACAACGGGCGATCATGCCAATTGTCCGCGGCGCCCGCCCCCTCGCGGAAAGCCGGTAATCAGGACGGCTCAGCAATGCGGATGCAGTTGCGGCCGCTCATCTTCGCCTTGTAGAGCGCCGCGTCGGCCGCCTTCAGCGCGGCGCGCGCATCGCCATAACCAAAGACATCGGCCACCCCGCCCGAAAAGGTGATCTGTCCGAACGGTTCGTCGGTCTTGCGGTTGATGAGGCGCCGGTCGGCAAGCGCCTCGCGCGCATCGTCCAGCTTTTCGGCGGCTTCGGTCGGGGTGAGACCGCGGAACAGCATGACGAATTCCTCGCCGCCGTGGCGCGCAACATGGCACTTGTCGTTCGAAATGCGCGCGAGCGTGTCGGCGATGGCCTTGATGACCCGGTCGCCCGCCTCATGGCCGTGGGTGTCGTTGACCTTCTTGAACTCGTCGATATCGCAGAAGGCTACGCTCAGCGGCTCGATCGCCGCGCGCGCTTCCTTATAATGCCGGTCGAGCAGGTTTTCGAATGCGCGGCGGTTCGGAAGCCCGGTCAGATAGTCGAGCTCGGCATCGCGCTTGGCGCGGTCGAGGCTGCGGCGCAGCGCTTTTGCCTCATCCTCGCTCTTGCGCATGTCCTCTTCGGCCTTGCGCGTGCGTTCGAGCATGACCTTGGCGAGGTCGGCGAGGCTCGACACGATGCGTCCTGTCTTTTGAAGCTGCTCAAGATCGGAGACATGCTGTTCCAGTTCGATCCCGTAATCGCTGGTGGCGGTGCGGGCATCCTTGGTGTTGGCGTGAAAAGCCTCAAGATTGGCCTCGAGCCGACTCATCAGCTTGTCGAGTTCGACGCGGTCCGGTTGGCCGCTTTCCTGTTGCTCCACCTCGTCGAGCCATTTTTGCGTGATGCCCTGTGGGCTTTGCGCCTGCGCGACGATCTGCCGCGCGAGGCGCGGGTTGCGGCCCGAAAAGGCGCCATGTGCGATCAGCAGGTTTGCAGGCGAAATTTCCAGATCATTATCGACGAGGAAAGAGGTGATCGACGCGGCTAGCTCGTAACGCGATTCACGCGCCAAGTCGCGGGGCCCCCCGGGGTCGACGGGCGGATAACCGCCGTCGGAGGCACCGCCGCGCGTGCGGCGAAGCCCGAGCCAACCCATGAGCCGCCCAACCGGCTCGTTCGATGCTGTCGCTTTTGTGGTCATGCGAGCTTTAACGAGCGGGCCGGCCCTGATTTAAAGGGGATTCACGCCGTTTTGGCGCGATTTTTTTCGCGTCGTTTAACGGTTTCGTGGCCATAACCATTATATAGCCGGTAAATCAGCGGTTTAGCTTCATCCCGTTCTTTGGTGTGGCGCCCATTCGCGCACATCGCCATCGTTACCTTGCATCAGATGATTGCCTACCGATTGACATGCTGAGAGCCAGAGCCTTGACGGTTAGGCGTCATGAGCGCGCGGAGCCTTGTTCAATCGCGCGGGTTCGGGCGACGAACCGTTAAAAACAGGACGAGTCTCCAAATCACCGGGCCATCCTGATCGGCGCTTATATCATATAAGCGACGTTAACTATATATCTGCAATATAATTGAATTTTAACGAAAAATCTAGTAGTAGTTCAAATGGTGTGGGGCGTTTTTTCAGCATATACAACGGGTTATCCCGGCGTGTTGCTGTCGGCAAGGTAAAAGACATGAGCCAACGTCGCTTATCCGATCCGGCTGAGGAGCCGAGTCATTCCGCGGCGGACGACCGCCGCGGCGGCGATCGCTATCGCACGGTGTGGCGGATTGCCAAAGTCATCCGCAACGGTGACGCGGGGCTGTGGCGCGTGCGGAACATGTCCGATCGCGGCATGATGCTTGCAGCCGACGTCCCGATCACGGTCGGTGAACATTTAGAAATCGCGTTGTCGGACACGGTTACGCTCGGCGGAAAGGTCGTCTGGTCCGACGGCGGCCGATGCGGGGTGTCATTCGATACCGAGGTCGATGTCGCCGAAGTGCTCAAACAACTGGCGGCCGAACAGCGCGCGATGGGCTATCGCCAGCCGCGTTTGCCGGTTCACAGTCAGGCGCAGATTGTCGCCGACGACGGAACCGCCAGCGACATTGAGCTGGTTGATCTGTCGCAACATGGCGCGGGCTTTGTCCACGGTACGCATTTCGAGGTCGGCAAAGAGTTCGACCTCATACTCGCCGGCGGAGTTAAGCGGCACGCGATCGTGCGCTGGTCGCGCGGAGGGCGCGGCGGGCTATGGCTGACGCAGCCGCTCGACCGGGCGGACCTTGAAAGCATCCACCGCTTCGAAAACTGAGCGCGGGTTCAAGGTCAGACGTCTTCGACCAGTCGGCCGTAAAGCTGCGGTCGCCGGTCGCGGAAGAAGCCCATGCCGGCCCGGTGTTTCGCAGCGCGATCGAGGTCGATCGTCTCGACGAGCGCGCCGGTTTCGTGTGCGCCGAACGCCTGCGTCATGTCGCCCCACTCGTCGGTGATGAAGCTGTGGCCGTAAAAGCTGGCGTCGCCCTCGGTGCCGATCCGGTTTGCGGCGATGACCGGCATACAGTTCGACACGGCATGGCCCTGCATCGCGCGGCGCCACATGCGGCTGGTGTCGAGGTCGGCGTCATAGGGCTCCGATCCGATCGCGGTGGGATAGAAGAGCAGTTCGGCGCCCATCAGGGCCATCGCGCGCGCGCATTCGGGATACCATTGGTCCCAGCAGACGCCGACGCCGATGCGCGTCCCGAACAGGTCCCACACTTTGAAGCCGGTGTTGCCGGGGCGGAAATAATATTTCTCTTCATACCCCGGCCCGTCGGGAATGTGACTTTTGCGATACGTCCCCATGATCGCGCCGTCGGGGCCGATCATCGCGAGCGTATTGTAATAATGCGGCCCATCCTTCTCGAAAAAGCTCGTCGGGATCGCCACCTTCAGTTTTGCGGCCAATGCCTGCATTGCAATGACGCTCGGATGTTCGGACGTCGGCCGCGCCGCCGCGAACAGCGCCTCATCCTCAACCTGGCAGAAATAGGGGCCTTCGAAAAGTTCGGGCGGCAGGATGACCTGCGCACCCTGGGCGGCCGCTTCCTCGATAAGCGCGATCACGGCCTCGATATTGGGCTGGACGGGGCCGGGCAGGGGGAGCTGTAATGCTGCGATAGTTATGGTGCGGGTCATGGGCCGGATATAGGCCGGACAGCGCATCTTGCCAGAGCAAAAGCTGCACCCTCACCCTCGGCGTCCCAGCCTTCGCCGGGACGACGCAAAGAATTAGCGCGGCACTTGCTGGCTCGAGCAATGGAAGCTTCCGCCGCCGACGATGATCCCCCGCGCGGGCACGCCCACCGCGCGGCGATCAGGGAACAGCGCCGCGAGCGTCTCGATCGCAGCCTGATCGTTCGGCGCGCCATAGGTGGGCACGACGACGGTGCTATTGCCGATATAGAAGTTCATATAACTTGCCGCCGCTACCTCTCCGTCGATTTCCACGCGGCCGGGTGAGGGCAGATCGACGATCTCGACCCCGTCAAAAGCTTTGGCGCGCGCGCGGGCGTCAGCATAGACATGCGCATTGGGATCGTCGTTACCTGCCGCAACGGGTAACGCCAGCCGCCCTTCGCCGACGAAGCGCGCCAGATTATCGACATGGCCGTCGGTGTGGTCGCCGATCAGGCCGTTGCCCAGCCACAGGACGCGATCGATGCCGAGGGACTTGTGCAGCCGCGTCTCGATGTCGGCGCGCGTCAGCGACGGGTTGCGGTTCGGGTTGAGCAGGCATTCCTCGGTCGTGACGCAGAGCCCGGAGCCGTCGACGTCGATGCCGCCGCCCTCCAGCACCCAGTCACAATCGCGTGTCGGAAAAGCCATATAGGCTGCGATGATTGAACCGATCTCGCGGTCGCCCGGCATGACGAATTTATTGCCCCACCAGTTGAAATCGAAATTGCGCGCGGCTCGCGCACCGCCGGTACCGACGACGATCGGTCCGGTATCGCGCAGCCAGATGTCGCCAAGCGGCATGATGTGCAGCTCGACACCCGGATCGACCATGGTTTCGGCCAGATCGGCGTTCGCGTGATCGCGCACCACCAGTCGCACCGTCTCGCCGCGGCCCTCGTCGTGAACGGCATTGGCGAATGCCGCGACGTCGCGCCGCGCGGCGTCTATCTGCCCCGACCATTCCTCGGCGAAATGGGGAAAGCCGATCCACACCGCATCGTGCGGTGCCCATTCGGCAGGCATGTGCAGGGGCATCGGGTCTCGATCCTGTTCAGCTCCGTCATTGCGAGGAGCGGAGCGACGCGGCAATCTGGAGTAGCGTAAACCGCCCTGGATTGCGTCGCTCCGCTCGCAATGACGAAACCCTATTTCGCCGCGCTACGCGACTTGTCGCGGGCGGCGCGGAATTCATCGCCCTCGACCCAGTTCGGCCATGCGCTGGTCATCGCGAGCATTCGGCCGGCGGCGTAATAGAGGCGCAGGTCCGACATCATGCCGTCCCAGTTGGTAATAGCCTCAAATTCGTCCCCGGGGGCGTGATAGCGGTTCTTTTCATAATCTTCCGCTGCTTTCTGGCCGGCCTCGACGCCGCCATCGACCAGATCGTCGCCGCTGCCGAAGTTGAACATCGGCACGCCGAGCTTTGCAAAGCTGAAATGGTCCGAGCGATAGTAGAAGCCCTTCTCCGGCGTCGGTTCGGCCTTGACCGTGCGGCCCTCCATCTGCGCGAGCTTGGTGACATAGGCATCGAGTTCGGACTTGCCGCCGCCGACAACGACAATGTCTTTTGCCGGGCCGACCGAATTGAGCGCGTCCATATTCACGCCGCCGACGGTCTGTGAAAGCGGGAAGACCGGGTTTTCGGCGTAGTATTTCGATCCGAGCAGCCCCGATTCTTCGGCGGTCACCGCGAGAAAGACGATGCTGCGGTCGGGCGCACCGGCCTTGTGAAAGGCTTGCGCCAGCGTCACGAGACCCGCGATGCCGCTCGCGTTATCGACGGCACCATTGCAGATGTCGTCGCCATCGACCGGCGTGCAGCGGCCGAGATGATCCCAGTGGCCGGTATAGAGAACATATTCGTCGGGCCGCTTGGCGCCCGGCAGAACGCCGATGACGTTGCGCGACATTTTCTTCGCGATTTCGTTGTCGAAGCCGAAGTTTGCCTTCACCCCGGTCAGCGGAACTGGCCTGAAGCCCTTTTTCTTCGCGGCCGCGCGCATTGCATCGAAATCCTGCCCTGCGCTTGCGAAAACTTCTTTCGCCTTGGGCAGCTGGATCCAGCCATTTGCAACGGTCTGGTCGGCGCCGCCATTCTTGCTCTCGGCCAGATATTGCGTCCCCGTATTGCTCGATCGACGACATTCCAGCCGTAAGCGGCGGGTTCGGTGTCGTGGACGATCAGCACGGCCGCCGCGCCCTGCCGCGCGGCTTCTTCATATTTATACGACCAGCGGCCATAATAGGTCATGGCGCGACCATTGAACTCGCCCTTGGCTTCCTTGGTTTCCCAGTCGGGATCGTTGACGAGGACGACGACCGTCTTCCCCTTTACATCGAGCCCGGCATAGTCGTTCCAACCCTTTTCGGGGGCATTGATGCCATAGCCGACAAAGACGACGTCGCTGTCCTTGACCTCGGTCTTGGGCTGCACGCGCCAACTGAACGCGACATAGTCCTTGGCATATTGCGCGGTTACTGGCGTCTTGCCGCCCGTGAAGGTCAGCGGGGTGGCGTTCTTGGCCGTGATCTCGATGAGCGGCACGTCCTGCGTCCAGTTGCCGTTGTTGCCGGGCTTCAGCCCCGCTTCTTGATATTTCTTGATAATGTAAGCGACCGTCTTTTCCTCGCCAGCCGTGCCGGGCGCACGGCCCTCGTAGGCGTCCGACGACAATTCCTTGGTCACTTCCTGAAGCGTTGCGAGCGACAGTTCGGGAATCTCGACATCGGGGATGGCGGGGGCGGACGTATCGCTCGCAGCCTTGTCGGAAGCGTTGCACGCGGCAACGGTCAGAAGAACCGCAAAGGCTGCGGTCGAGCGGGGGAAACGAAGCATGGAAATTCCTTGAGTTTTCCTGTTTGATTACGGGCTTGTGCCAGCCGCGCTCCCTCGATGCAAGAAGGGCGACCCTTGCGGACCGCCCTTCTGAAATCCTTTCGGTAGAAAACCGATCAGCGCGAATAGAATTCGACGACCAGATTGGGTTCCATCTTCACCGGATAGGGGACTTCGTCGAGCGTCGGGACGCGGACATAGGTTGCCTTGGTGCCGTCGACCGCCAGATATTCGGGCAGGTCGCGCTCGGGCAGGCTCTGCGCTTCGGCGACCAGCGCCATTTCCTGCGCCTTCTTGCCGAGGGTCACTTCGTCGCCCGGCTTCACGAGGCGGCTCGCGATATTGCACTTCACGCCGTTGACGTAGACGTGACCATGGCTGACGAGCTGGCGCGCCGAGAAGATCGTAGGGGTGAACTTGGCGCGATAGACCACCGCGTCGAGGCGGCGTTCGAGCAGGCCGATCAGATTCTGGCCGGTATCGCCCTTCATCCGCGACGCTTCGATATAGTTCTTCTTGAACTGCTTTTCGGTGATGTCGCCGTAATAGCCCTTCAGCTTCTGCTTGGCGCGGAGCTGGATGCCGAAGTCGGACATCTTGCCCTTGCGGCGCTGGCCGTGCTGGCCGGGGCCATATTCGCGTCGGTTGACCGGGCTTTTCGGGCGACCCCAGATGTTTTCGCCCATCCGGCGGTCGAGTTTATACTTGGCGCTCTGGCGCTTCGACATATGCGTCTCCAATTTGCTGTGTGCCGAGGAATTTCGGCGGTTCCCGGGTCGCACCGCACGGAAGGTTTCCGTACGCGACTGCCGCTTCACCGGGGTGCGGAGTCCATTGCGAAGGCGCGCGGTTAGACGGGAGAGGGCGCAAAGTCAAGCGGTACGCCGCGCGCTCGACAGCGGCGAAAAAGCCGCTAAAGGCTGCGCGCATGACGAGCGCCAAACTTCCCGACCAATGCGAAACGATGACCGACGTTCGCGCCGGGGTCGATCAGGTCGACCGCGAACTCGTCGCGCTGCTCGTCCGCCGCTTTGCCTATATGGACGCCGCGGCGCGGATCAAGACCGACCGCGGGACCGTTCGTGATGAAGCGCGCAAGGCCGAAGTGCTCGATAACGTAGCGCGCGCAGCCGCGGCGGCGGGGTTGGATTCCGAACGCGTTCGCGCGGTGTGGGACGAACTCGTCGAACAATCGATCGCTTACGAAGCGATCCAGTGGGACCGCCTGCGCGCCGACAGCTGACGCGTTTCGTTCAGCGCGACCGCGGTGCCCGGCCTAGCGCGGTGACGATCCCGTGCATCATGCGGATGTCGTTGTGCGACCAGCCGGTCTTGGTGAGCGTGGTTCGCAGCGTGCGGAGTGTCGCGTCCCGGCGTTCGGGCGGAAAGAAATAGCCGCTCTTGTCGAGGTCGCGAACGAGGTGCCCGATCAGCTCCTCGAGTTCGCCGTGCGGCGCCGGCGGATCGAGCGGGACGTCGGGCGGGCTTGTGAGCGCGGTACCACCCACCACATCATTCGGGACATGCTTCGACCATTCATAGGCGAGCAGGATCACCGCTTGCGCTAGGTTGAGCGAACCGAACTCGGGGTTGATCGGGACGGTGACGATCGTATGCGCGAGCGCGACATCGTCGGTTTCGAGCCCCGACCGCTCGGGTCCGAAGACATAGGCGGAGCGCCCGGCGCTCGCGTGGACCTCCTGTGCCGCAGCTTCGGGGGTCAGAACCGGCTTGGTCACGCCGCGCTTGCGTACCGTTGTCGCATAAATGGTCGTGCAGTCGGCGACCGCATCGGTCAGCGTTTCAAAGACCGCCGCGTTCGCCAGCACCACGTCGGCTCCGGCCGACGCCGGCCCGGCGTCGGGATTGGGCCAGCCGTCTCGCGGGGACACCAGTCGCAACTCGGTCAGCCCGAAGTTGAGCATTGCGCGCGCCGCCTTGCCGATATTTTCGCCAAGCTGCGGACGGACCAGGACGATGACGGGGGGCGGAGATGCCGCGGTCATTTGCTCGGCCGCGCCGCCTCGGTGATCGTCGAGGCGAACTCCTCGAAATCCTTGGCTTCGGTGAAGTCGCGATAGACGCTGGCAAAGCGGATATAGGCGACATTGTCGAAGCCCTTCAGCGCCTCCATCACCATCGCACCGATTTGCTGTGCCTGGACTTCATTGTCGCCAGAGGTTTCGAGCTGGCGCTGGATTCCCGACACCAGCCGCTCGATCCGCGCGCCGTCGATCGGGCGTTTGCGGCATGCGATCTGGACGCTGCGCATCAGTTTTTCGCGGTCGAAGGGTTCGCGTCCGCCGCCCGCCTTGAGCACCGCAACTTCGCGCAGCTGGATGCGCTCGAACGTCGTGAAGCGCGCGCCGCAATCCTCGCACTGGCGGCGGCGGCGGATCGCCGCACCGTCCTCGGTCGGACGGCTGTCCTTCACCTGGCTGTCTTCATGTCCGCAATAGGGGCAGCGCATTGGTTAGCGTTTCACCCGAGTGTAGAGTGCGATCGCGGCGCCGGCGAGCAGTCCGACAGGCCAGCTGATGACGGGGAGCACCGCCCCGGCAACCGCGCCGATCACCCCGCCGGTCAGAACGGTGGGCGTCGAGGGATGGTCCATCCCCTGCCGACCCATCGCCTTGACCTCTTCGATCGTCAGCTCGACCAGCGTCGGCTCCTCGGGGTGTTGGCGCGCCATTGCCCCTTAACCTTGATAGATGGGGAAGCGTTCGCACAAGGCACGGACGCGGCCACGAACGTCGGCCTCGACATCGGCGTCGCCATGCTCGCCCTTGTCGCGGAGTGCCTCGAGCACGTCGGCCACCATGTCGCCGATCTCCTCAAATTCGGCGATGCTGAAACCGCGCGTCGTCCCCGCGGGCGATCCCACGCGGATGCCGCTGGTCTTGACCGGTGGCAGCGGGTCGAAGGGCACCCCGTTCTTGTTGCAGGTGATCGCGCTCCGCTCGAGCGCCTCGTCGGCGTCGCGGCCGGTGATGCCGAGCGGGCGGAGGTCGATCAGCGCGAGATGCGTGTCGGTGCCGCCCGCAACGAGATCGGCGCCACGCGCCTTGAGGCGCGCTGCCAATGCCTGTGCGTTGGCGACGGTCGCTTTCGCATAATCCTTGAAATCGGGGCGCAGCGCTTCGCCGAACGCCACGGCCTTCGCGGCAATGACGTGCATCAAAGGGCCGCCCTGCAGCCCCGGAAAGACCGCCGAATTGATGCGCTTGGCGATTGCTTCGTCATTGGTCAGGATCATGCCGCCGCGCGGGCCGCGCAGCGTCTTGTGCGTCGTCGTGGTGACGACATGCGCGTGCGGGAGCGGCGAGGGATGAACGCCGCCGGCGACCAGCCCGGCGAAATGCGCCATATCGACCATCAGCAGCGCGCCAACGTCATCGGCGATCGCGCGAAAGCGTGCAAAATCAAGCGTGCGCGGATAGGCCGAACCGCCCGCGATGATGAGCGAAGGGCGATGTTCCTTCGCCAGCGCCTCGACCTGATCGAAATCGACGAGATGATCGTCGGCGCGCACGCCGTACTGGACGGCATTGAACCATTTGCCCGACATCGCGGGCGGGGCACCGTGGGTCAGGTGCCCACCGGCGTCGAGGCTCATGCCGAGGATCGTCGCGCCGGGCTTGGTCAGCGCCAGCATCACGGCGCCATTCGCCTGCGCGCCCGAGTGCGGCTGGACGTTCGTGTAACCGCAATCGAACAGCTGTTTGGCGCGGTCGATCGCGAGCTGTTCGACCTCGTCCGACGGTGCGCAGCCCTGATAATAGCGGCGGCCCGGATAGCCCTCGGCATATTTGTTGGTGAAGACGCTGCCCTGCGCTTCGAGGACCGCCTTTGAAACGATATTTTCCGACGCGATCAGTTCGATCTGATATTGTTCGCGTTCCAGCTCATGCTTCATCGCTGCCGCGACTGCGGGGTCGGCGGTGCCGACACCGTCGGTGAAATAGCCGGCCGATTTGATGGGCTTGTCGAGCGTTTCTATGGTCATCGGCTGGTCTCCAGTTGGGGCGGATTGGAAAGTTTGTCGACGCGGCGCGCGTGACGATCGCCGGCGAAGTCGGTGGTAAGGAAGGCATCGAGGCAGGCTTTCGCCATGTCGATACCGGTCAGGCGCGCGCCCATAGCGATGACATTCGCATTATTGTGCTCGCGCGCCAGCTTCGCCGATAAGGGTTCGGACACGAGGGCACAGCGCGCCGCCGGGTTGCGGTTGACCGCGATCGAGATGCCGATGCCTGATCCGCACAGCGCAACGCCGCGGTCGGCGCGGCCATCGGCGATCGCGCCACCCAGCCGATAGCCATAATCGGGATAATCGACGCTGTCGGGGCCGTTGGTGCCCAGATCCTCGACCTCATACCCTTTGTCGCGCAGCCAGTCGGCGAGCACGGCTTTCAGGTCGTAAGCGGCATGGTCGGAGGCGATGGCGATGCGCATGGTGCGGCTCCCGCGGGGCATAAGGGAATCGATGAGCGCGCTTTAGGCCAAGCCGCGCGGATTGACCATAAGCGAGGTGGCAAATTTGTGACGGCGCCGATAAAGCCGCGTCATGTCCGATACGATCATTTCGATCCTGATGCTCACCGGCGTCGTGCTGACCGGCGGCGCGGCCTATGTGTTTCGCAAGGGCGATCGCCGCCGCGCGTTGCTGATGCTGATCGCCGCGCTGGTCATGTTCGCCAATGTCGCGGTGTGGCTGGCGCCGGTGACATAGCATTTCGTCATTGCGAGGAGCCGAAGGCGACGCGGCAATCTCCAGCGTGCGTCCATGTCAGCCGATAGCTGGAGATTGCTTCGCTTCGCTCGCAATGACGGTGATGTCACCGAATCGGCGAATCGGGCGCGAGGCGCATATCCAGATAGTTATCGAGCGATTTCATCAGCTGATCGAGCTCATGCTCGAAAAAGTGGTTCGCGCGCGGGATCTCGTCGTGATGGATCGTGATGCCCTTTTGGGTGCGCAGCTTGTCGACCAGCTTCTGCACCGCGCCCGGCGGCACGATCTCGTCCTGCCCGCCCGCGACGATAATTCCCGACGAGGGGCAGGGGGCGAGGAAGCTGAAATCATACATGTTCGCCGGCGGCGCGACCGACAGGAAGCCGCGGATTTCGGGGCGGCGCATCAAAAGCTGCATCCCGATCCACGCGCCGAAGCTGAAGCCTGCGATCCATGTCGTCTGCGCTTCGGGGTGGATCGACTGCACCCAGTCGAGCGCCGAGGCGGCATCGGAGAGTTCGCCGATCCCGTTGTCGAACGTGCCCTGGCTGCGGCCGACGCCGCGGAAGTTGAAGCGCAGCACCGCGAAACCGCGCGCGACGAAGCTCTTGTACATCGCCTGCGTGATGCGGTCGTTCATCGTGCCGCCGCCCTGCGGATGCGGGTGCAGGATCAGCGCAACCGGCGCACGCGGCCGCGGAGGAGGCGAGAATCGCCCTTCGATGCGGCCCTCGGGGCCGGGAAAAATGACGTCGGGCATGGGCGCACCTTCTATATGTCTTGGGCTTGCCAGTGATTCGCCGAGGGGCGGGGTGGCGGAGCGGGATTGGTGCCTATATAGAAAACCGGTCTCGACTTGCAACTTTTGCGAATTGTTCGCAATAAGGCGCTATTTTCTTTGTTTTCCGTTTAACCCGAACGGGATTTGAGGACGGCCAAGCCCGCCATGATCTACCTTGATTACCAAGCGACGACGCCGCTCGCTCCCGAGGCGCGCGAGGCGATGCTGCGCTGGCTCGAAGGACCGGGGGGAGGGGACGGCTTTGCGAACCCGTCGAGCACGCACAAGGCGGGTCGTGCCGCCGCGGCGGCGGTCGAGGTCGCCCGCGATCAGGTTGCGGCGCTGCTGCCAAAGGGCGGGCGCGTCTTTTTCACCTCGGGCGCGACCGAGGCGCTCAACTGGGCATTGTTGCGCGGCGCGGAACTGATGCCCGGCGGCGTGGCGGGGCTTAGCATTGAACATGCGGCTTCGTTGCAATGCCTTGAACGTCTCAATGCTACGGTCCTGCCGGTCGATGGCGCGGGACTGGCCCGATCGCCTGACCCGGCTCTGATCCCTGAAAACGGCATCGTCGCCGTGATGCTCGTGAACAACGAAGTGGGGACGATCCAGCCGGTCGCCGACTTCGCCGCCGCTGTTCATGCGAAGAATAGCCTGCTGCTCTGCGATGCGGTGCAGGGCTATGGCCGCGTTCCCATCCCCGACAGCGCGGACCTCATTGCGCTGTCGGCGCACAAGATCCATGGGCCCAAGGGCATCGGCGCGTTGTGGATCAGGGACGGCATCGATCTGCCGCCGCTGATGTTCGGCGGCGCACAGGAACAGGGGATGCGGTCGGGCACCGTATCGCCCGCATTATGCGCCGGGTTGGGCGCCGCGGCGGCGCTCGCGGCCGAGCGGTTCGATCAGGATGTGGCACATGTCGAGCGGCTGTGGTCGCTGGCGATGGAGATGCTTCGCGAATGGACGCTCAACGGTGATGCGGAGCGCCGCTATCACGGCAATCTCAATATTCGCCGCGACGGCGTGAACGGCCTCCGCTTGATGTCCGACGCCCGCGACGTCGCTTTTTCGCTCGGCAGTGCGTGCGGCAGCGGGTCGGGCAAGGTCAGCCATGTGCTACGCGCGATGGGCGTGAATGAAGCTGATGCGCGCGCGTCGATCGCCTCGGCTGGGGGCGCTATACCAGCGAACAGGAATTGCGCGATGGTTTGAACGCGATCAAAGCCGCAGCGCGGTTGCAAGGGGTCAATTGATGCGTGTCACCTTTATCCACGCCGACGGCAAGGGGCGCATCGAGGCGGAGGCGCAGCCCGGTGACATATTGCTCGACGTCGCGCAGGCGCATCTGATGCCGCTGGAGGGAACATGCGAGGGGCAAATGGCATGCTCGACCTGCCATGTCATCGTCGCGAAAGAAGATTTCGATCGTCTGCCGCCGGCGAGTGAGGAGGAAGAGGATATGCTCGACCTCGCCGCGGGGGTGCGGCGCACGAGCCGTCTGTCGTGCCAGATCGTGCTGACCGAGGCCTTGGACGGTCTGACGGTGCATATCCCGGCGGAGAGCCGGAACATGCAGGGGCCGCGCTGACTGGTTCCGGCCGAAAGCGGACAATAAAATCCTCCCTGTCGCGCAGCGATGGGGAGGTGGCAGCGCGAAGCGCTGACGGAGGGGCTTTGGCGCTGCCGTCGCGGCCCCTCCACCACTCGCTGCGCGAGCGGTCCCCCTCCCCATGGCTTCGCCACAGGGAGGATTTAGCGGCAGCTCACCACCCCAAAGCCGAGATAACTGTGCTATACGGCGCCGACCTTGCATTTCGCGTGCGTCCCCGCCATATGCGCCCCGGGAGTCGGGCGGACGCAGTCTTCGCCAACCCGGTCAGGTCCGGAAGGAAGCAGCCGCAACGAATTCGCTGCGGGTCGTTCCGGCTCCCACCCATTTCCCCCTTCGACAAGACCGGCGCCGCCCCCTAAGACGGGGCCATGAGCGATTCCGCCGACGACGAACCCCCGATGCTGGGCATGGACCTGCCCGAGGCGCCCACACCGGCGGCGTCCTCCGGCCCGTACCGCGTCCTGGCGCGCAAATATCGCCCCCAGACTTTTGCCGAGCTGATCGGGCAGGACGCGATGGTGAAGACGCTGGGCAATGCCATCGCGCGCGACCGGCTGGCCCACGCCTTTCTGATGACCGGGGTGCGCGGGGTCGGCAAGACATCGACCGCGCGCCTGATCGCCAAGGCGCTGAATTGCATCGGCCCCGACGGGCAGGGTGGGCCGACGATCGACCCGTGCGGGGTGTGCGAGCCGTGCCGCGCGATCACCGAGGGCCGCCATATCGACGTGATCGAGATGGACGCTGCGTCGAACACCGGTGTTGACGATGTCCGCGAGATTATTGAGGCCGTACGCTATGCCGCAGTCTCGGCGCGCTACAAAATCTACATCATCGACGAAGTGCATATGTTGTCGCGTAACGCCTTCAATGCGCTGTTGAAAACGCTCGAAGAGCCGCCGCCGCACGTCAAATTCCTGTTCGCGACCACCGAAGTCAACAAGGTTCCGGTGACGGTGCTGTCGCGCTGCCAGCGCTTCGACCTTCGCCGCATCACTCCCGACATGCTGTTCGCGCATTTCAGCGCAATTTTGCAGAAGGAAGGGGTAGAGGCCGAGGCGCCCGCAATCTGGCTGATTGCCAACGCCGCCGAAGGGTCGGTGCGCGACGGCCTGTCGATTCTCGATCAAGCGATCGCGCACGCAGACCTCGACGGCGGCGGCAAAATCGGCGCCGATCAGGTGCGGGCGATGTTGGGGCTGTCCGACCGCACGTCGATTGCCGCACTGATGGCGGCGATCCTTGAAGGCAACAGCGGCGGCGCCATCGACCTTGCGCGGGCACAATATGCGTTGGGGTTCGAGCCCGTCGCGATGGTGCGCGGGCTGATGGATCTGACCCATGCCATCACGCTCGCGAAAGTGTCACGCCATGACGATCCCGCCCTCGCCGAAGCCGATCGCGAACGCATCGGCGATTGGGCGCAAAAGCTTGGGTTCGCGCCGCTCAATCGCCTGTGGCAATTGCTGCTGAAGGGCCATGACGAGGTGCTCCGCGCGAATAATCCGCTCGAGCATCTCGAAATGCTGCTGCTGCGCGTCATCTATGCCGCGTCGCTCCCCGATCCCGGCGAACTGGCAAAGTTGTTCGAAACCGGCGGGGTGCCGGCGATGCCGATCGCGGCGCCGGTGACGGAGCAGGGGACTGCCGCGCTGGACCCGGCGCCGGCGGCCGAACCTCAGGCGGGCGCACTTAATATCGCACAAATTCATCAGCTGCTCGAAAGCAGCGGACACCATCAGCTTGCGCGGCAGGTTTATGATGATGTCAGGCTTTTGGAGCTCGAGCCGGGACGGCTTGTCTATGCGTCAGTTCCCGAACTCGACGGCGATTTCGCGCGGCGGCTTGGCGAGGCGCTGTTCAGCCAGACCGGCAGCCGGTGGCAAGTGCACGAGGGCACCGGCGAGGGACGGCCGAGCCTCGGGCAGATGAAGGCGGCGAAGCTCGCCGACAATGACGCACGTATTCGCGAACTGCCCGTTGTGAAGGCCGCCCTGGCGGCTTTTCCCGACGCGCGGCTTGTCGAGAGCGATAACAATCAGCATAGGTCCAATCCATGAAATCGATCGAAGAAATGATGAAGGCGGCGCAGGAAGCCGCCGCCACCGTGCAGGCGCAGATGCAGGAGGCGCAGGCGAAGCTCGACAGCGTCGAGGTAGAAGGCGTATCGGGCGGCGGTCTTGTGAAGATCAAGGCGACGGCCAAGGGCCGGATCAAAGCGATTCACATCGACGACAGCCTGATCGTCCCCGCCGACAAGCAGATGCTCGAAGATCTGCTCGCCGCCGCCTTCAACGACGCGCGCGAAAAGGCCGACGCGGCAAGCAACGAAGAAATGGGCAAAATGACGAGCGGCTTGCCGTTGCCACCGGGCTTTAAGCTGCCGTTTTGAAAAGGCGGCACCATTGAACGCAGCGCAAGTTACGCCATATTAGCGTTGACCACCCTATAAGAAGGACGGTGCGCCGGTCGCGGCGCGCGTTCAGGAGCCGTAATGACGCAATCCTATCCCCTTTTGCCGCTGCGCGACATTGTCGTTTTCCCGCATATGATCGTGCCGCTGTTCGTCGGACGTGACCGTTCGGTTGCCGCGCTTGAAGCGGCGATGGAAGCGGGCAAGGAAATTTTTCTCGTCGCGCAACTCGATCCCGGCGAGGACGATCCGCAGCGCGATGACCTGTATGACGTCGGTGTGATTGCGACAGTGCTTCAGCTGCTGAAGCTGCCCGACGGTACGGTGCGCGTGCTTGTCGAAGGCAAGGAGCGGGCGAAGCTTTTGGCGCTCACCGATGAAGACAAGGCGGTGATGGCGAGCGTCAAGCCGATCGCCGATACGGTCGACGACAGTGTCGATACCGCCGCGCTGATGCGATCAGTCGTCGATCAGTTCGAAAGCTACGCCAAGCTTAACAAGAAGATGCCCGCCGAAACCGCGGTGCAGCTGTCGCAGATCGACGACGCCTCGCGCCTCGCCGACTCGGTCGCGGGCAATCTCAACATCAAGGTCGCCGAAAAGCAGGCGCTGCTCGTCGAGGATGCTCCGTCGAAGCGTCTCGAAATGGTGTTCGCTTTCATGGAGGGCGAACTCGGCGTATTGCAGGTCGAAAAGAAGATCCGCGGCCGCGTGAAGCGCCAGATGGAAAAGAGCCAGCGCGAATATTACCTCAATGAACAGCTGAAAGCGATTCAGCGCGAGCTCGGCAACGACAATGGCGAAGGCGGCGACGACCTGGCCGAACTGCAGCTCAAGATCGACAGCCTCAAAATGTCGAAGGAAGCCAAGGCTAAGGCGAATGCCGAGCTGAAAAAGCTGCGCGCGATGGCTCCTATGTCGGCCGAGGCAACGGTTGTGCGCAACTATCTCGACACGCTCATCGGCCTGCCGTGGGGCAAGAAATCGAAGCTGAAGAAGGATATTGCGAAGGCGCAGGCCGTCCTCGACGACGACCATTATGCGCTGGAAAAGGTCAAGGACCGGATCGTCGAATATCTCGCCGTCCAGGCGCGCACCAACAAGCTCAAAGGCCCGATCCTGTGCCTCGTCGGCCCTCCGGGCGTCGGGAAGACGTCGCTCGGCCGCAGCATCGCCAAGGCGACGGGACGCGAGTTCGTGCGCCAGTCGCTCGGCGGCGTGCGCGACGAGGCCGAAATTCGCGGCCATCGCCGCACTTATATCGGCTCGCTGCCTGGCAAAATCGTGACGAACCTGAAAAAGGCCGGCGCGATGAACCCGTTGTTCCTGCTCGACGAGATCGACAAGCTGGGCCAGGATTTCCGCGGCGATCCGGCGTCGGCGCTGCTTGAGGTGCTCGATCCCGAACAGAATGCGAAGTTCCAGGACCATTATCTGGAGATCGACGTCGATCTTTCAGACATCATGTTCGTGACGACGGCGAACTCGCTCAACCTTCCGCAGCCGTTGCTCGACCGCATGGAGATCATCCGGCTCGAGGGCTATACCGAGGATGAGAAGGTCGAGATCGCCAAGCGTCACCTGATCGCCAAGCAGGTCGAGGCGCATGGCCTGAAGGACGGCGAGTTCGAGCTGACCGAAGACGGTTTGCGCGACCTCATCCGCTATTATACGCGTGAGGCCGGCGTCCGCACGCTCGAGCGCGAGATTGCGCGTCTGGCGCGCAAGGCGCTGCGCAAGATCCTCGAGGGCCAGGCGGAAAGTGTGATCATCACGCCCGAAAATCTGGCCGAATTTTCCGGTGTCCGGAAATTCCGCCACGGTGTGTCGGATCGTGAGGATCAGGTCGGCGCGGTTACCGGCCTTGCCTGGACCGAGGTCGGCGGTGAATTGCTGACGATCGAGGCGGTGACCGCGTCGGGCAAGGGTCAGGTCAGGACGACCGGCAAGCTCGGCGAGGTGATGACCGAGTCGGTGCAGGCCGCGCTGTCGTTCGTGAAGGCGCGCGCGCCGGCCTACGGCATCAAGCCCAGCCTGTTCGCGCGCAAGGACATTCACATCCACCTGCCCGAAGGCGCAGTTCCGAAGGATGGCCCGTCGGCGGGTGTCGGCATGGTCACGGCGATGGTGTCGACGCTGACGGGTATTGCGGTGCGCAAGGATGTCGCGATGACCGGCGAAGTCACGCTGCGCGGCCGCGTGCTCGCGATCGGGGGCCTCAAGGAGAAGCTGCTCGCGGCGCTGCGCGGCGGGATCACTACGGTTTTCATTCCCGAAGAGAATGAAAAGGACCTGGTCGAAATCCCGTCGAACATCACCGGCAAGCTGAAGATCATTCCGGTCAGTCATGTCGACCAAGTGCTTGCCGAGGCGCTGGTTTCGCCGGTCGAGCCGATCGAATGGACCGAGGCTGACGAACTCGCCGCCTCGCCGCCGATCGGCACCGGCGGCGATCACGAAACGGCGATTCGCCACTGACTCGTCGCGAATGGACGACCATTCGCCCCAAGTTCGTCGCAAAATCGGCGTTTTGGGGCGATTTTCTCCCTTTTTTGCTTTGACAAGCCGGGGTCAAACATCGTTAGTGGCGCGCCATGGCTTCGGGCCATGAGAATCATTCAACCATAATGCAGGGGTTCCTTAGGCATGAACAAACAAGACCTGATCGCCGCCGTCGCCGATTCGAGCGGCCTGACCAAGGGTGATGCCAGCAAGGCCGTGGAAGCCGTCTTCGACGCGATCACGGGCTCGCTCAAGAAGGGCGGCGAAGTCCGTCTCGTTGGCTTCGGCACCTTTGCCGTCAGCAAGCGCAAGGCGTCGACCGGTCGCAACCCGCGCACTGGCGAAACGATGACCATCGCGGCGTCGAACCAGCCGAAGTTCAAGGCCGGCAAGGCCCTTAAGGACGCCGTCAACTAAGTTGGCCCGCGCCTTTTGATACGAACATCTCGGGCCGTGGCGCAAGCTGCGGCCCGTTTTGCATGGATGGCCGGGTTTTCGGAGAAATGGGCGTTGCATTCGCTGCATCAGCGGCTATTGGACGTCCGGCTTTCGGACGGCGGACCTAGGTTCGCACCGGGACGGGCGCGTAGCTCAGCGGTAGAGCACACCCTTCACACGGGTGGGGTCACAGGTTCAATCCCTGTCGCGCCCACCATGGCCTCGCTGCCATGGCAACCGGTCCCGAAACCCGAACCGCGGCTGACGCGGCCATTCATCGGCTATTCAATGCTATCGCGGTAGGGAACGGCCATGATCCGCACGCTGACCTTTTCGCTTTGCTCCGCGCTGCTGCTTTCGGCGGCCGTGCCGACGGCTGCGCGTGGCGACCGCGACCAGAATCATCTGCGCCAGGCCGCGGCCGAGGGTCAGGTGGTGCCGCTGGGCAAGCTGATCGCCGATGTCCGTTCGCGCCCGCCCTATAGCGGGATGACCTATCTCGGCGGGCCGCAGTTCGATGCGGAGCGGATGATCTACAAGCTCAAATTCATGGACGGCAGCCAGGTCGTCGTCGTCTATGTCGATGCGCGCACCGGCCGGATCGTCGGCCGCAACCCCTGACATCGCAGGCAAGGCGAGCGCGTCCCGCAACCATTTTTTGCGATGGGCGTCCGGACTTGATACATAGTCGAAACATGCGGCCGATACCGTCGGCGCGCAAAGGAAAGGCGCCTGAATGCGGATTTTGATTGTCGAAGACGAACCCACGCTGGGTCCGCAGCTCAAAGCGACGCTGGAGGGAGCGGGTTATGCGGTCGACCTTGCGACCGATGGCGAGGACGGGCATTTCCTCGGCTCGACCGAAACCTATGACGCCGCGATCCTTGACCTCGGCCTGCCCGAAATCGACGGGCTGACCGTGCTCGATCGCTGGCGGCGCGAAAAGCGCAATTTTCCTGTGCTCGTGCTGACGGCGCGCGACAGTTGGTCGGACAAGGTGGCGGGGCTCGACGCGGGCGCCGACGATTATCTGGCCAAGCCGTTCCAGACCGAGGAATTGATTGCGCGCCTGCGCGCGCTGATCCGCCGCGCGTCGGGCAATGCGTCGAGCGAGCTGACCGCGGGCGACGTCCGCCTCGATACGCGCTCGGGACGCGTTACGCTCGCCGGCGAGCCGGTGAAGCTGACCGCGCAGGAATATAAGCTCCTGTCATACCTGCTCCATCACAAGGGCAAGGTCGTGTCGCGCACCGAGCTGATCGAACATATTTACGACCAGGATTTCGATCGCGATTCGAACACGATCGAGGTGTTCGTGACGCGCATCCGCAAAAAGCTGGGCGCCGACATCATCACCACGATCCGCGGTCTTGGTTATCAGCTCGACGATCCGCAAGGCTGACCATGCGCCGTCGCTGTTTCCTTGTCGTTATCCCGGCGGAGGCCGGGATCCCGCCGGTGCGGGGTGACGACAGGGTGAGATCCCGGCCTTCGCCGGGATGACGGATACAAAAAGGTTGGAGAGCTCGGCCGCCCCGTCGAATCCAGCGCCTCGCGGCCGCATCACCGGCTCGCTTGCGCGGCGTATGATCGCCATCGCCGCGCTGTGGATTTCGGTGCTGCTGATCGGCGGCGGTTTTGCGCTCGACCGCGTGCTGACGAGCGCGATCACGCGCAATTTCGATTCGAGCCTTGAATATGTGCTGATCGCGATGATCCGCTCGTCGGAGATCGGCCCCGACGGCGAGGTGCGGCTGATCGAACCGCTTGGCGATCAGCGTTTTCTGGAACCCTATAGCGGCCTGTATTGGCAGATCAGCGGCGGTGAGCAGGAACCCTATCGTTCGCGATCGCTCTGGGAGCGCACGCTGAAGGCGCCGACGCCGCACATTGACGATCAGATTCATACCTATGACAGCAATCAGTTTCCCGACGAAGAGTTGCGCGTCCTTGAACGCAACGTGATCCTGCCGGGGAGCCGGACCAGTTGGCGCTACCAGATTGCGCAGTCGCGCGAGGCGCTGGACGTGCAGGTGGGCGCCGTGCGCCGGACCCTGATCCCCAGTCTCGCGCTGCTGGGCCTCGGTCTCATCATCATGGCTGCGCTCCAGACTTTTTACGGCCTTTGGCCGCTGCGCGACATCCGGCGCGCGATCGCGGCGATGCGCGGCGGGCAGAACCGCCGCGTCGATGCGCCGCTGCCGCTGGAAGTGCAGCCGATGGTCGATGAGCTCAACGCGCTGCTCGCGCATAACGAGAAACAGGCGGAGGAGGCGCGGCTCCACGCGGGCAATCTCGCGCACGCGCTCAAAACTCCGCTGACCGTGCTGGTCAACAGCGCGACCAGTTCGGATTCAGAACTGGCGAACACGGTGCGGCGCGAGGCAGCGACGATGCAGCGGCAGGTCGATCATCATCTTGCGCGCGCGCGCGCTGTCGGGCGGCGCGGCGCGGCGCAGGCGCGCGCGGTGGTGTGGGACAGCGTGCAGAGCGTGTTGCGCGCGGTTGCCGCGCTCTATCCCGACGCGCGGCTCGATGCCGCGGGCGACCGGACGGTGGTTGCGAAAGTCGAGCGGCAGGATCTGGACGAGCTGGTCGGCAATCTCCTCGAAAATGCCGCAAAATATGGTGGAGGCAGCGTCTTCGTCACGATCGGCCGCGACGGCAATATGGCGGAAATCATTGTCGAGGATGACGGGGCGGGTATTTCACCCGAGGATCGTACGCGCATTTTTGATCGCGGCGTGCGGCTCGACAGCGGCAAGCCGGGGACCGGCCTCGGCCTCGCGATCGTCCGCGATGTGGCCGAAATCTATGGCGGCAGCATCGCGCTCGAAGAGAGCGAGGATTTGGGAGGAGTGCTGGTAAGGTTGCGGTTGCCAGCAGGGTAGGGCTGCGGGCTCAAGTCAAAGGTCAGGAAAAGTCAGCCCTGTTTGATTGCCGATCTGCATTCCCCCGGTACATGCCGCGCCGCGCTTCTGCGCCCGCGTAGGGGCGGGAACGACCCATTTTTTTTCCATATCTTGAAAGAGGTGGGATGAAGGCTGGCACAGCGGGGTCATGTAGGACAGCGTTTTTTTCTAAATGTCTGCCTTGGAGTGGGGAGCGGACCATCCCCGTTTTCCGTTCGTGTCGAGCGAAGTCGAGACACCCATCGACGCTACGCCCCGCCCGATGGGGCATCTCGACTTCGCTCGATGCGAATGGGTTTGGGGGAGGCGGTAACGCTACTATCGGCCGTTAGCCGACAATCTATCGTAGTTGACGAAAAGGAGTCCGAGGGCGGAACGAGTCCGCAATCCCGCATTTAGACTATTATTGCAAATGCGTCTCAATATGATATAGATTTGATCTGAGCAAATGGTGAAGATTCGCCGTGGCTGGGGATTTAAGGGACGCAAGCAATTCTGCTTGGACTGGGGCCCGCGATTCCGCTTCGGGAGATCGCAGAGGTTTGCGGCGCCGATCTGGTCGGTGCGCGCGATGACATATCAGGAAAGCCGAAGAGAATGAGTGACCGTATTGCCGCCGCCGCCAAGCTGGCCCCCTCCGCCTCGTTGACCGTCGAGGAGGTGCGTTCGGTGCGCCACTGGAACGACCATCTGTTCAGCTTCACGATCACGCGGCCGCCGAGTTTCCGCTTCCGGTCGGGCGAGTTTGTGATGATCGGGCTGCCGGGCGAGGGACGGCCGCTGCTGCGCGCTTATTCGATCGCGAGTCCTGCTTATGCGGATGAGCTGGAATTTCTGTCGATCAAGGTGCCCGATGGGCCGTTGACCTCGCGGCTTCAGAAAATCCAGCCGGGCGATCCGGTTTACCTTGGGCGCAAACCGACGGGGACGCTGGTCGCCGACGCGCTGTTGCCGGGGCAACGCCTGTTCCTGCTGTCGACGGGCACAGGGCTTGCGCCTTTCCTGAGCCTGGTGCGCGATCCCGACATTTACGAGCGGTTCAGTCAGATCCAGCTTGTCCATTGCGTCCGACAGGTCAATGATCTCGCGTTCCGCGACGCGCTGGAAAGCCAGCTTGCGGGCGACCCGCTGGTGCAGGATCAGGCGCTGCTGCAATTCCACTATCTGCCGACGGTGACGCGCGAGCCGTTCCGCACCGCGGGGCGTATCGATGCCCTGATCGACGGCGGGCGGCTGTTCGGCCATCCGCTGACCGGCCCCGCGCATTTCGATCCGGCGACCGACCGCGTCATGATGTGCGGCAGCATGGCGATGATCCGCGACCTCGAAGTGCGGTTCGAGGCGCTGGGTTTCGAGGAAGGATCGAACGCGGCGCCAGGCGATTTTGTGATCGAGCGCGCGTTCGTGGGTTAGGGTTTGCAGTCGTCATTGCGAGGAGCGAAGCGACGCCGCAATCTCCAGCGAACAACCTTGCGCCATACCGATGGCGGGAGATTGCTTCGCTACGCTCGCAATGACCTACGATATTCAAGGCTTGTCGGCGTAAGCCTTCACCAGATCGAACATATAGTCGCGTCCAACATAAACGGAGCGCACCTCCATCCGTTCGTTGACGCCGTGCGCGCCGTTGCCGTCGGGGTCGCCCCACATGCCGGGAATGCCGTAGGTCGGGATGCCGACCGCGCCGAGGAATGTCGCGTCGGTATATCCGTTCGCCATCGACGGAATCACCTTCAGCCCCGGCCAATATTTGTCGACGAGCGTCTGCATCGGTCCGATGATCTTCGGGTCGAGCGGTGGCGCCGGCGGCGCGGGACGCTTGGGCGGCAGCTGGGTGATGGTGACGCCGGGATCGCCGATGATCTTCGCAAGTTCGTCCCTGATCGATTCGATGCTATGACCCGGAAAGATGCGGCAATTGATGTTCGCGCCCGCGCGCTGCGGCAGCGCGTTCGGGGCGTGACCGCCGTCGAGCAGCGTCGCGACGCAGGTCGTGCGCAAATTGCTGTGCAGGAACGGGTCCTTGTTGACGATCGCCTCGGCCGCCTTGTCGGCGGGGTTTTTGGCGAGCGCGACCATCGCCTTGCCGGTTTCGTCGCCGCGCACCGGGCCCGCCTCGGCAAAGAAGCGGCGCGTCGTGTCGGTCATCTCGACCGGGAATTGATGGCTCTGGATTTTCATCAGCGCGGCAGCGAGCTGGTAAATCGCATTATCGGGCACCGGCGCCGAGCTGTGACCGCCGGGATTGCGCGTTTCTAAACGGAAATTGGCGAAGGTCTTTTCGCCGACCTGCACCGATTGGCCGAGCACCTTGCCTTTGCCGTCGCTGTCGCCACCGCCGCCTTCGTTCAGCGCGAATTCGGCGTCGATCAGGTCGCGCCGGTTCGCGGCGAGCCATTCGACGCCGTTGAACGCGCCGTTCGTTTCCTCGCCGCACGTCAGTGCCATCTTCACGGTGCGCTTCGGCTTATAGCCTTCTTGCTGAAAGCGGATCAACGTATCGACCCATACCGCCGCCTGCGCCTTGTCGTCGGCGGTGCCGCGGCCATAGAAATAGCCGTTTTCCTCAACCATTATGAACGGGTCGCGCTCCCAATCCTCGCGCTTCGCCTCGACGACGTCGATGTGCGCGACGAGCAGGATCGGCTTTGCGGTCCTGGATGTGCCCGGATAGACGGCGACGAGGCCGCCTTCCTTCGGTTTTTCCGGAGTCGCAAAAAGCGTGAGCTGGCTATCCGCAAAGCCCGCCGCTTTCAGCCGCGCGGCCATGCGTTCGGCGGCCAGCGTGCAGCTGCCCGCCGAAAGCGTCGTGTTGGTTTCGACCAGCTCCTTGTAGATTTCGCGGAAGGCGAGCTGATCGGCGCGTGGCTGCGCCTCGGCGGCGATCGCCGGCGCGGCGAACAGCGTGGCGGACAACAGCAGCGCGGATAGTGACTTCATGCGATTTCCCCCCGTTTGGTACCGCCAAAGGGAGCAGAAACCGGCGGGGAGAGCAAGCCGCGATGCGCGCACTCTTGCGCTGTGCGCGGCTTTCGCGCAATTCGGCTGGGGAGAGGAGCCGGCGTGACAAGGATCGACGACAATCCGCCGGGGCTGGTGGCGCGCGGTGTGCGCCGCCTGTTGCTGCTGCTTTACCGGATGCGCGGATGGAAGGCGGTCGGGGCCGTGCCCGAACCGCGGCGCTTCATCATCATCGCCGCGCCGCACACGAGCAATTGGGATTTTGTCAATTTCCTGGGGCTGACCGCGGACCTGAAAGTCCGACCCTATTTCATGGCGAAGCTGTCGCTGTTCCGCTGGCCGATCGGCGGCTTTATCCGCCAGATGGGCGGGGTACCGGTCGACCGGCGTGGCGGCGGTGATGTCGTCACGCAGATGATCGATGAGTTTGCGCGGCGCAGGGAATTTATGCTGACTGTCGCGCCCGAGGGGACGCGCGGCAAAACGGCGAAATGGCGTACCGGATTTTATCAGATCGCGCTGGGCGCCAAGGTGCCCCTGGTCGTCGGGCTGATGGATTATGGCACAAAGACGGGCGGCCTGGGGCCGCTGATCTGGCCGACGGGCGATTTTCGCGCCGACATGCAAAAGGTGTTCGAGGTTTATAAAAGCTGTATTCCCAAAATTCCCGAGCGTGCGGTGCGCTCGATCCACGACATCGTCGGGGTCGACGAAAAAGGAAACGGGCGGCATGAGCCACGCGCTTTGGCTTCTGGCGGTCAATTTTGCCGGGCTTCTGGCGGTAATCCTGCTGCTGTGGGCGTTTGCGATGACGATCCGCGATGTGTCCTTCATCGACGCCTTCTGGGGTGCGGCATGGTGCTGCTCGCTTGGGGGATGGCGTGGCAGGCAGGGATCGACGGCGTACATGCGAAACTGCTGCTCGGCCTGACGTCGCTCTGGGGGCTGCGGCTGGCGATCCACCTCGCGCTCCGCTGGGTGCGCGAGGGCGAAGATCCGCGTTATCGCAAGATACTCGCGACAACGATGGAGGCGCGGCGCTGGAGTTGGGGCAAGACCGCGCTGCTCACCGTGTTCCTGACGCAGGCGCCGCTGCTGTTCATCACCTGCCTGCCCGCGCAACTCGGCATCTGGGCGAGCGCGGGCGGGGGCGTGGGTATCCTCGGCTGGCTCGGCGCAGCGGCGGCACTGGCGGGAATCGCGTTCGAGAGTATCGGCGATGCGCAGCTTCACGCCTTTCGCCAGAATCCCGCGAACAAGGGCCGGGTGCTCGACACGGGGCTGTGGCGCTATACGCGTCATCCCAATTATTTCGGCGACGCGCTGACCTGGTGGGGCATCTGGATCGTCGTACTCGACATCGGCTGGCAGCCGGCGTTGGCGAGCGTAATTGGTCCCGTCTTCCTGACCTTCACCCTCACCAAATGGTCGGGCAAGGCGCTGCTCGAAAAGGGGCTGCACAAGACGCGGCCCGACTATGCCGCCTATGTCGAGCGCACGTCGGGATTTCTGCCATGGCCGCCAAAGACGAAGGCCTAGGCGGTGCAGCCACCGCCGCCGACGCAGGCGCGCTGGGCGATGCACCGCGTATCCGCGCGATCCTGACCGACGCGGCGCGCGCGGGGCGCAGCGTGAGCTATTCCGAACTGCTTGGCGATCTGGGATTCCGCTTTACGCGGCCAAAGATGCGCGCCGTGTGCAAGACGCTGGCCGAAGTCGACAGGCTCTGCGCGATGGACGGCGAGCCTGACCTTGCCGTGCTGGTGGTGCGCGAAAGCGACCGGCTGCCGGGGCAGGGGTGGTGGGTCGGCGGCACGGCGCTGCTGCTCGGTTATGACGGGCCGTGGGAAGGCGCGGCCGCGGCGCGATTCATCCGCGAACAGCAGCAGGCGGTGTTCGATTATTGGAAGAGCCGCTGAACGGCAAAAAAAGGGGCCGGCGGACCGGCCCCAGTTTGTCATTCCGGTAACCGAAAGGAATATTACCAGAAAAAATCGTAGATGACGTCGACCACCTCGCCGCTATAGGTATCGACGAGCAGCGCATCGTCATAATAGCGGACCCAGCGGTACCCCCCATAAGCGGGCGGAAGACGGTAATAGCTCGGGTTATTGATCCAGTAACGCTGGCTGTAAAACAGCGAACCGAGCGTAAATCCGATGCTGAACCGCGTGTAATTGTAGCCGCGATAGGGGTTGTAGTAGCGCGGCATCCGGTAATAGCTGCGGTTCCGCTCGCGGTAGTTTCGCCAGTCGTAGCGGCGATCACTGCGCCAGTCGCGGTTCCAGCGGCTCTGGTTGCGGTCGTAACGGTCGTGGCGCCCATCGCGATAGCGGCGATCGACATAGCCGTTGCGGTTTTGGTCGTAACGGCGATCGACGCGGTCGTTGTTGTTACGATCCCAGCGGCGATCGAGGTCACCATTGCGATTGCGGTCATAGCGCCGGTCGACACGGTTGTTATTGTTGCGATCCCACTGGCGATCGACCTGGCCATCGCGGTTGCGGTCCCACTGGCGGTCGGTGCGACCGTCGCGGTTGCGATCATAGGTGCCGCCGCGCTGGCGCTGGACCTGCTGTTGGGTCTGGCGTTGCTGTTGCGCAGCGCGCTGCTGTTGCCACTGCTGGCGCTGCTGATCATTGCCGCGCTGCGGGCGGTCCGCACGGCGCGGCTGATCGTTGCGGCGCTCGGCGCGCATTTCGCTTCGCTGCTGGCGCTGCGGGCGGGCTTCGTTGCTACGGTCGCCGCCGCGCGCCTCCGGACCGCGCGGGCCACGGTCGCCTCGGTCGCCACGCTGCGCGATCTGCACCCGCTCGCCCGTCGCCTGCGCGGCGGCGGGGGCGATCGGGGTCAGGATCGTCGCAGCGATCAGCAACCCTCCAAACATCTTTTTCATGTGACCATTCTCCACCTCTTGTCCCGATCGCTGGCGACGCCAGCCGGGATGATGAAGAGAGTCTTACCAATGGCAAGATGATCGCGCCCTGACCGCGCTGTTGCCTGTGGTTCAGCTTTCGGGACGGAGCGCAGGTACGGCGCGTGCGGCATCTTCGGGGCGGATGCCAGGCGGGGGGGCGGCGGCGATCCGTTCCTCGCCGCGCATCACGCGTGCGGCAAGGCGGATCGCCGAGCGGATGCGAGGATAGGTGCCGCATCGGCAGATATTGGTCATCGCCGCATCGACCTCGGCATCGCTCGGGTCGTTGTTCCGGCGCAGCAAGGCGGCGGCCGCCATGATCATCCCCGACTGGCAGAATCCGCATTGCGGCACCTGTTCGGCGACCCACGCCTGCTGCACCGGGTGGCTGCGGTCGCGCGCCAGCCCCTCAATCGTCGTGACGAAGCGCCCCTCGCACTCGGCGATGGTGACAAGGCAACTGCGGATCGCCTCGCCGTCGATGTCGACCGTACAGGCGCCGCAATCGCCCGTGCCGCAACCATATTTCGTGCCTGTAAGATTCGACGCATCGCGCAGCGCCCACAGCAGCGGCGTTTCGGGGTCCATCCGATATTCGACCGGGCGGTCGTTGACCGAGAATTTCGTCATGACCCCCCTGTTAGCGAGCTTCGCCGATTAGTCACGCCAGCTTGTGTCGATCCGGTCGACCTTGCGCACCATCGCGTCGAATTCGGCCTTGCCCGACTGGCCGGGGATCGCGGCCATATACAGGTCGCGTTGGTGAACCTTGATCACGTCCTCGCTCACCAGGATCGGCTTGCCCATGCTCATCGTCGCGAGCTGGATCTCGCACGCGCGCTGGAGCGCCCAATATTTGATGAAGGCGTCGGTGAGCGATTTGCCCATGACGACGGGGCCGTGGTTGCGCAGCATCAGGATGCGCTTGTCGCCAAGGTTCCTGACCAGCCGCTCGCCCTCTTCCTCACGCACCGTCACGCCCTCAAAATCATGATAGGCAAGCTGGCCAATGAAATTGCAGGCATAGAAGTTGGTCGGTTGCAGCCCTTCCTCCAGCCCGCAGACCGCCATGGTCGCGGTGGTGTGAGTGTGGATGATCGCATGGGCATCGGGCAGCACGCGGTGGAACAGGCTGTGTTGGACGAAGCCCGCCTTGTTGACGTGCCAGGGGTTGTCCGCGTCGAGCTTGTTGCCGTCGATGTCGATCTTGATGAGGCTCGATGCGGTGACTTCGCTGAAGTGCATGCCGTAAGGGTTGATGAGGAAGGCGCCGTCCTCGTCGGGAACCTTCACCGTGATGTGGTTGAAGATCATCTCGTCCCAACCCATCATCGCAAAGATGCGGTAGCACGCGGCGAGCTCCTGCCGCGCGGTCCATTCGGCTTCGCTATATTTGCTGTTGCGCTTGAGCTGGGTCGCCATGTTCCTGTCC
Source organism: Sphingopyxis sp. TUF1 (assembly GCF_036687315.1). NCBI lineage: Bacteria > Pseudomonadati > Pseudomonadota > Alphaproteobacteria > Sphingomonadales > Sphingopyxidaceae > Sphingopyxis > Sphingopyxis kveilinensis. The sequence continues at coordinate 3,431,777 of NZ_CP144683.1, read as the reverse complement.
CTTGGATGATTGGTTTCGTCCTGCTACTTATGACACAAGGCGCATGTTCCGCACAATCCCGCGAGCGCTTGACGGGCGTCCATGGCGGGGCGAGCGCGCTTTGCCGCCTTTGGGCTTGCATTTCGGGGCGAATCCCTTTAGTTGGCGGCCAACCGGAACGTCGCGCTTTCGCGGCGCTCTTTTTATTGCCCGAATATCGGCGGTTTGCGGCAAACCGGATGACCCGGTGGCCCGAACTGTTTTGACGAACAGGAGACGACACGGTTTATGCAGATCATCGTTCGCGACAATAATGTCGACCAAGCCCTTCGCGCGCTCAAGAAGAAGCTGCAGCGTGAGGGCGTGTATCGCGAAATGAAGCTGCGCCGTCATTACGAGAAGCCCAGCGAAAAGCGTGCTCGCGAGCACGCGGCCGCTGTCCGCCGCGCCCGCAAGATGGAGCGCAAGCGGATGGAGCGCGACGGGATCAAGTAAGGCCGTCCCCGTTCGGGATCCAGTTCGTGAAAAGGGCGCTGCGGCAACGCGGCGCCCTTTTTCGTTTGGGGATGTAGCGGGTCAACATCTCTAGCTTCCGTCATCCCGGCGAAGGCCGGGATCTCGACCTCGACTTGTGACGCGACGGCGAGATCCCGGCCTGCGCCGGGATGACAACTGAGAGAGATTGATTTGGCAGATGAGGTCCGTTTCACGGCGCCGCCGCGACTCTCGCCCCTCCGTCAGCCGCTTTGCGGCGGTCCCCCCATGGCTTCTCTACAGGGAGGATAAGGCACGAGCCTATTTCTTCAGCCCGATCTCGCGCAGGCGTTCCTGCAGATAATCGTCGGCGGTGATCGGCGTCGGGTAGAGGTTAGGGTGGTCGGCGTCGATGCAATTGTCCAGCGTCTCGATCAGATAGTCCGAACGGAAATGCAGGAAAAAAGGCATCGAATAGCGCGCGACGCTGGCGCGGCCCTCGTCGGGATTGCGGACGCGGTGCGTCGTTGAGGGGAGGCGGTTGTTGGTGAGCCGCTGGAGCATATCGCCGACATTGACCGCCATCGCCCCCGGGGGCGGCGACACGGGAAGCCAGCTGCCGTCCTTGTCGAGGATCTCCAGCCCGGCTTCTTCGGCGCCCAGCAGCAGGGTGATCGTGTTGATGTCCTCATGCGCTTCGGCGCGGATGCCCTTCGCCGGAGCCTCGACCGGCGGGTAGTGGAGCAGGCGCATCACGCTGTTGCCGTCCTTGATCGTGTCGCCGAAGAAATCGGGCGCGAGGCCGAGATAGCGGGCAATGCCCGACAGAAGCCGAGCACCGACGCGATCGAATTCCGCGAACAGCCGGTCATAGACTTCGCGGAAACCCTCAACCTCCGCCGGCCAGACATTGTTCGGTTGCTGCGCCGCAAGCGGATGACCGATCGGCAGATCGCGCCCGACGTGCCAGAATTCCTTGAGATCGACCTCTTTCGCCCCCTTGGCGATTTCGGTGCCGAAGGGCGTATAGCCGCGCGCGCCGCCGCCGCCGGGGATGTGATAGGCGCGCTTGACCGCTTCGGGCAGCGCGAAAAACGCCTTCGCCTTGGCCCAGGCCTCGTCGATCAGCGCGGGGTCGATGCCGTGGTCGGTGATCATCGCGAAGCCGAAGCGCTCGAACGACGCCCCGAAATCGCGCGCAAACCGGTCGGCGGGAAGGGCCATGGAAATGACGGGGACGGCAGCGGTCATGCGATGAAATCCATTCGATAAGGGGCGGCGCCACGCGGCGCGTCATGACTCGCGATTTAGGCGCTGCGACGGCCGTGTTAAAGGGAAAAAGGCGGTTTCACCGTGCGCGCGGCTCGGCTAAGCCCGGGGCATGAGCAAACAATATTGGCTGATGAAATCCGAACCCGACGCTTATGCGTGGGACCAGCTCGTTAAAGACGGAACCGGCATCTGGGACGGCGTGCGCAACCACACCGCGAAGCTGAACCTGATGGCGATGAAGAAAGGCGACGAAGCCTTTTTCTATCACAGCAATATCGGCAAGGAATGCGTCGGGATCATGGAGATCGTCGAGGAGAGCTTTCCCGACCCGACCGCCGACAAAGGATCGCCATGGGTGGTGGTGCGCGTCGCGCCCGTGCGCGCGCTGAAACACCCCGTTACGCTGGCGGCCATCAAGGCCGAACCCAAGCTTGCCGATATGGACCTGATCCGCCAGTCGCGCCTGTCGGTGGGGCGGGTGACACCCGCCGAATGGAAGCTGATTTTGAAGATGTCAGAGACGGCGCCAGACTGACGAACCGCTTCGCCGCGCGTGTGCACTGCGAAGGAGTCAGCGCAGCTTGATCTGCAGATGCTTCGCTACCGACGGGTGGAGCGGACGGACGAACTCGCAGCCATAATTGTTGCCGTCGGCGCGGCGGACGACGGCTTCGAGCGGCTGGAGGCCGGGCAGGTTCACCCAGATATGCTTGCCGAGCTGCGGCCGGAAAAAGGTGACCATGCGAAAGCCTGTCGATGATAGGTCGAAAAGCTCGACATCGAACGGGTTGAGCCCCGGTTCGCGATAACGCGCGCGGCCGCGGACGGGCGCGCGCTCGGCACCACGGGCGGCTTTGGGCCTGACGCTGACTTCGGCGGTGTGATTCACCAACACAGAATTGATCCCCGCATCCTTATCGACGTGATGGTTTTACGGCTTCGTTGGTTACCGCCAAGTGAAAAGATATAGTAAATTGCGGTTACGCCGGATGGTCGCCGACCGCCATAAACTGTCCCGGAAAGGGACGAATAAGGGCAAGCGCGGTGCGCCATTGGCCGGTTAGCCAGGTCGCGTGGTCGGCAGAATCGAGGATCGCCGGCATCCCTTGGGGGCTGTATGCTGCAACGAGGCGATTGGCGTCGGTCATCAGCATCGCAAAACAGGGCCAGTCCTCGGTCTGGCGGAGGATTCCCGCGAAGGCAAATAAGGGTTGATCGGGCACGGAAAACCAGTGCTGCCGCGGCGTGCCTTCCGAGCCCGACCAGAGTGCGAAGGCGGTTGCGGGGATGAGGATGCGCAGTTCGGCGTGGCGCAGGGTGCCGACCCAGAAAGGGCTCGCAAGGTTGCGCACATGCACAACACGGCGGTCGCCGCGCGGCGGCGGGGGGACGCCCCACAGTGCCGGGCGGAGGTAGCGCCGCGACCCGCCGCGTCCGTCGCTGACGATCACGGGCGCGGGACGCCCCGGCGCGACATAGTCGCCGGTCCAGGGATCGCCGCCTGCTTCGGCACTGAAAACCGCGGCAATACGGGCGGCGGCAACGTCGAGGCGATAGTGGTTGGACATGCGCCGGTCAGTCGGTAGGGCGCACTCGCCCGCGTCCGGCCTTGATGTTGCTGCGTGCTTTCTTGCTGTCGACGCGGCGTGCCTTCGCCGCTTTGCTCGGCTTGGTCTTGATCCGCCGTTCGGGGCGGACGAGTGCGGCGTCGATGAGCTCCGACAGGCGGGCGCGGGCGTCGGCGCGGTTCGCCTCCTGCGTGCGGAAGCGGCGCGCAAGGATGACGAGTTCGCCGTCGCTGGTGAGCCGGCTGCCCGCAAGCACTTTCAGCCGCCGGAACGCGTCGGGGGCGAGCCCAAGCGCGTAGGCATCGACGCGGAGCTGGCACGCGGTTGCCACCTTGTTGACATTCTGGCCTCCCGGCCCCGACCCCGCGAGGAATTTTTCGCTGATCGCGTTTTCGGGCAAATCAGCCACGGGTCGGCGCGGCTCCCTCGGGCGCCTGAAAACCGGTAGCGACGAAGCTGTCGGGGAACGGCGCCTCGGCAATTATCGACGGCTTGACGTCACGTTTTACGATCAGCCTTTCGGCGTGGAGCAGCGTGCGATCCTTTGCGCCGCCGCTCCCATAGATGGGGTCGCCCGCGAGTGCGAAGCCCAGCCCTTCGAGTGCATGGACGCGCAGCTGGTGCGTGCGGCCAGTTTCGGGCCGGAAGCGCAACAGCGCGCGGCCACCCACGACCGCAAGTTTTTTCCAATGCGATACCGATGGTTTGCCGGCCGGATCGACAATCATGCGCCAGCCGGTCTCAGCGGTCGAGGTCTTGGCGAGTGGCAGATCGATTGTGCCGCCGTCACCCGCGGGCACGCCGTCGAGAATGGCGAGATATTGTTTTTCGACGGCGCGTTCCTCGAACGCCCGGGTGAAGCGGCCGTGTGCCTTGGGATTGCGCGCGAGAAGGAGGCAGCCCGATGTGTCGCGGTCGAGCCGGTGGACGGGCAGGGGCCAGCGCTTGAAACCGAAGCGAAGCAAATCGAGATGGTTCTCGAGGCTCAGGCTGCCGTCGCGCGGGGCGTCGACCGGAAGGCCGGCGGGCTTGTCGATGACGAGAGCTTCGCCGTCGAGAAAAAGGACACGGTCGGAAAGGAGCATGGCGCGCTATAGGCCGTGGCGCGCGCGGGCGGAAGCCCCAAGCAGGTGCACTACCGCTTCATGCACTGGCGCGGGTCGTCGCGCTTGTATTCGGCGCAATTCCACAGCGCCTTTTCGAATCCCGCCTTGTCGTCGCGGAGGTAGGAAAAGCTCATCGCTGCCCGCTGCGTGTCGGACATTGCGTCGCTATCGGGCTTCAGCACGGGATTGGTCCACCCCATGAATTTGCAAAAGGGCTTGTCGCGGCAGAGACGAAGTGCGGTTGTAACGAAGCTTTCGGGTGTCGCCTGATGGTCGAGCTGCACATAGATGGTGTCGCGTCCCGTCGCGTCGCCCGAACCGGGGACGAGGCGCGCCTCGCCGACCTCGGCATTGGCGTCGGTCGATGCCACATCGACGGGCAGACCGAGCGCGATCGCGTGGAGCGGCGAAATGGCGGCAAGCTTGGCGACGGGGCCGTCGCCGCCCGACACCGCACCGCGAAAGGCACCCGGCGTGCCCCAATAGCCCGGCCAGCGGAAGAAGAGGTGCGTATCGACGATCGCGATCTTTTCCAGGCTGTCGCTCCAATAGGGGCGCACCCAGTCGGTATGATAATGGGTCGCAAGGCCAACCTTGGGGTAAGTTCCGCCCGACAACATGAGGTTCGCGTTGCTGCGCGCGCGCTGCCACGCGGCGTCGGAGTAGCGGCGGGCCAGCGCGCCATCGCAGGTGAAGGTGAACTGGCAACCGGTTGTGCGCTCCGCCCCCTGAAACACAACGCCGCAAATCGACTTGGGGAAGGCGGGGTGGCGGGCGCGGTTGATGACGACCTGACCCACCGCCTGCTGTCCCCGCGCGTCGTCGCCCGCCTCGTAGAGCATCGCGGCGGCAAGGCAGTCGCGCGCGCGCGCTTTCGCATCGCCGCTTCCGGCATAGACGAAGGGACGGGGGGCGACGAAACCCCTTGTTACCAGCGCGATCTTGGCGTTCTGCGCGCGGGCGTCGGCTTCATTCACAGGCGCGAGTACCATCGGCGGCGCCTTGGGGATTACATCGGGAGGCGGCGCCACCGGGTGCGGCCGCGCCATGTAGCGCGCGCCGGTCTTTTCCCCGTTGGCATAAAGCACGCCCCCGATCGCCGCAACGACGATCAGGAGGAAGAGCCAGCCCGTCCAGTCGCGCCTTAGCGCGAATATCATTCGATTGTCGGGGCGCACGTGTGCGATCAGATTTCCGGCAGGAAGTCGGGCACCGACAGGTAACGCTCGCCCGTGTCGTAGTTGAAGCCGAGAACGCGGCTGCCCGGCGGCAGTTCGGCGAGCTTCTGTGCGATCGCTGCGAGCGTTGCGCCTGACGAAATGCCGACGAGCATCCCTTCTTCGGTCGCGGCGCGGCGCGCCATATCCTTTGCGGCCGCGGCATCGACCTTGATGACGCCGTCGAGCAGATCGGTGTGGAGGTTGCGCGGGATGAAACCGGCGCCGATGCCCTGAATAGGGTGCGGCGCGGGCTGGCCGCCCGAAATGACCGGCGACGCTTCGGGTTCGACGGCGAAAACCTTGAGGTTAGGCCAATGCTGCTTGAGGAACTGCGCGCAACCGGTGATGTGGCCGCCGGTGCCGACGCCAGTGATCAGCACGTCGATCGGCGTGTCCTTGAAATCGGCGAGGATTTCCGGGCCGGTGGTGCGCACATGGACGTCGATATTGGCGTCATTCTCAAACTGCTGCGGCATCCAGGCGCCCGGGGTCGTTTCCACCAGCTCGATCGCGCGCTCGATCGCGCCCTTCATCCCCTTCTCGCGAGGGGTCAGGTCGAAGGTCGCGCCATAGGCAAGCATCAACCTGCGGCGTTCGAGCGACATTGATTCGGGCATGACGAGCACGAGCTTGTAGCCCTTCACCGCCGCCGCCATCGCGAGTCCGATACCGGTATTCCCCGAGGTCGGCTCGACGATCGTGCCGCCTTCCTTCAGGCTGCCGTCGCGTTCGGCCGCCTCGATCATCGCGAGGCCGATGCGGTCCTTGATCGACCCGCCGGGATTGCTGCGTTCCGACTTCACCCAGACTTCGGCATCCGGGAACAGCTTCGCCACGCGGATATGCGGGGTGTTGCCGATGGTTTCGAGGATGGAATTGGCTTTCATGGTCGGTGCGTTCTTTCGTTGAATTCGAACCGCGGGTCGCGGCGGACACGGTTTGGCCAGTCGCCAGCGCGCAGCCAGCCTGCCGGGTCCGCCAGCGCCGGTGTCGGCGCGGGTTGTAACGAGGCGAGCAGATACTGTCCATAAGGCCAGTCGCCAATCCCCGAGTCGGCATTGATATGCCCGAACGGTCCGGCATTGACGAAGCGCGCATCCCATTTGCGCGACAGATGCCACACATGCGACGATTTGGCATAAGGATCATTGTCGCTGGCGACGACCACCATCGGAACGCGGCTGGTAAACGGCGGCGCGTCGTTGAAGCTGGCGAGGCCATGGTTGCGGCGCAAGCGGGACAGATCGGGCGGCGCGACAAGCAATGCCCCCGCGACCCGCACGCGCGACAACGCGCTGGCTGCGCCGAACCAGTGTGCAAAGGCGTGGCAACCCAGGCTATGTGCAGCGATAAGCACCGGTTCGGGCTCGGCCGAGATGGCCGCCGCAATGCGATCGACCCACTCATTCTTGTCGGGATGATCCCATCCGCCAAGATCGATACGTTCGGCAAACAGGAATTTATGTTCCCACAGGCTTTGCCAATGGGCTGGCCCGCTGTTGTTCAGGCCGGGAATGGTTAGAATTTTATTGCGGAATTGCAAAGGTTGCATGACGGTTGCTCCATTCAGAGGATAGAGAGAACCGCGGTGACGGGTGCGTTCGATGTAAATCAACTAAAACGATTGACAATCAGCTTGCGATCAGCGGTTGACCGATCGCGACGAAATGCTCAGCCGCCGTGCCGGAACTGGGGTTCGAATGTTCGCGCGCGGCGCAGTTCGGGGAACAGCCATGCCCATAGCGCGGTTACACCGATTGCGCCGGCACCGCCGATCACCACCGCGCCGACCGGACCCAAAGCCGCTGCCATTGCGCCCGCGCGCATTTCTCCAAGCTCGTTGGAGGCCGAAATGGCGAGGCCGGAGGCGGCGCTTACGCGCCCGCGCATGTGATCGGGGGTGTTGAGCTGGATCAAAGTGCCGCGCACGAAGACCGAGAACATGTCGGCGGCACCCATGACGACGAGCAGGGCTAGCGACAGGAGGAGGCTGGTCGAATAACCGAACGCAATCGTTGTCGCACCGAACACGGCGACGGCCCACAGCATCTTCACCCCGACATTGCGCTCGATCGGGCGGATCGCAAGACCGACAGCAACCGTGACCGAGCCAAAGGCGACCGCGGCGCGCATAAGCCCCGCGCCTTCGGGGCCCGCATCCAATATATCGCGCGCAAAGACGGGGAACATCGCGGTGGCGCCCGCGAGCAATACAGCGAACAGGTCGAGCGTGATGGTGCCCAGGAGGAAGCGTTCGACCCAGACGAATTGCAGACCGTCGACCATTTCGCGCAGCGGATGGCGGCGCACGTCCCTGGGTGGCGGCTGCACGGGACGCACGCGGCTGAGGGTGAACGCCGATACCGCGAGGAGGACCGCGGCAAAGACATAGACGGAGGCGGGATGTGCGGCGTAGATCAGGCCGCCGGCCGCCGGGCCGATCACCGACGCCGATTGCCAGGCGATGCTGCTCATCGCGATGGCGCGCGGCAGGACAGCGGGTGGGACGATGTTCGGCGCAATCGCGCTCATCGCAGGACCGGAAAAGACGCGCGCGACGCCGTGCAATGCGGCAAGGGCGAAAAGCAGCGGCAAGGTCAGTCCCTCGGTCCAGGTGAACCAGCCGAGCGTCGCGGCGATGAGCAGGTCGATAAGGTTCGAGAAGATCGCGACGCGCCGCCGTTCGAAGCGGTCGGCCGCCCAGCCAGCAACGGGTGTGAGCACGGCAAGCGGGACGAACTGGAAGAGGCCGAGCAGCCCGAGCTGGAACGACGCCTCCTTGATCGACATGTCGTAGTCGCTGCGCGCGGTGTCGTAGAGCTGGTAGCCGATAACGACGACCATCGCGATCGTCGCCATCACCGCGGTAAAACGCGCGAGCCAGAAATAGCGAAAATCGGCAAAGCTGAGCGGGGAGGGGGCGTTCGGCATCGATTCCGGCATGACCGGTTCAACGCCTTCGGGGGGAGGGACTGTTGCCATCGCGCCTCACCTAAACGGCTTTTCGTGGCTGTCCAGATGTCATCGCTTCCAGGCGTTCGGACGGGACCGCCGGACGGCGCGATTACGTCGACGGCGCGCGGAGGCGGGCGATGAAGAAGCCGTCGAGCCCGCCCGCGTCGGCGAGCTGGCCGGGGAGGGTGCGGATGCAGCCGATTGTGTTGGGGGTGATCGCAGCGGGAAGCTCGTCGGGCCGCGCGGGGTCGATCGCCCAGCCTTGATGCGCTGCCAGGAAGGCGGCGATCTGATCTTCCCCCTCGGCGCGTTCGAGCGAACAGGTTGCATAGATGAGCGTGCCGCCGGGCTTGACCCAGTTTGCGGCGCGGGCGAGCAGCTCGGCCTGCAATGCCGCCATCTCCACGATCTGTCGCGGCTCGATGCGGTGAAGGACGTCGGGGTGGCGGCGAAAGATGCCCGTCGCCGAACAGGGAGCGTCGAGCAGAACGGCGTCGGCTGCCGCATTGGGTTCCCACGTGCGGATGTCGCCCCGAACGACGTCGGCGGCCAGCCCGGTGCGCGCGAGGTTAGCGCGTAGTCGTTCTAGGCGCTTGGCGCTTGAATCGACCGCGGTGACCACCCAGTCGGCGGCGGCGAGCTGCATCGTCTTGCCGCCGGGTGCTGCGCAGAGGTCGAGCACGCGGCGACCGTCGCCCGCGCCGAGCAGGCGGGCCGGCAGGCTGGCGGCGAGATCCTGCACCCACCAGCCGCCATCGGCGAAACCGGGCATCGCTTCGACTGCCTGCCCGCGCGGCAGGCGGCGGTGGCGCGGGGCGAGCGTCAAGGCGTCGGGCCACTCGTCGGTGCCCGGTTCTGTCGCGAAGCTGAGGTCGATCGGCGGCGGCGCGCTCCAGCTCGCGGCGGCGGCATCAACCATCGCGGCACCCCACTGCGTGGCCCAGCGTTCGGCGGCGGCGCGCGGTAGCGTCGCCTGCGCAGGCAGTTCCCACTTTTCCTGCTGCGCGCGCGACAGGATCGCATGGACGAGGCGGCGAGGGCCGCCGTCAACGAGCGGCAGCGCGGTAGACACGACGGCGTGGCCGGGACTTTTGAGTGCGAGCAGCTGCGCGAGCGCGATCCGGAGCACCGCGCGCGATTTGACGTCGTCGGGCAGCGGATCCGCAGTTGCACCATCGATCAGCGCGTCGATGTCGGTCATCCACCGGAGCGCCTCGGACGCGATGGCGACGGCAAAGGCGCGATCGGCGCCGGCCAGTCCCTGTGCGGCCGCGTGCATCGCGACGTCGAGCGGATCGCCGCGGCGAAGGATCGCGTCGATCAGCCGCAGTGCAGCGCGGCGCGGGGCGAGGCCCGGCGGATCGGCCTCACCGCGCGGCCGCCGGCGCCGGACAAGACGGCGATCAGCCACGGCGGGCGCAGGCATGGTTGGCGTGGCGCATATATGGTCCTATATGGCAGGGATGACCGAGAGCAGCGAGAAAGCGACCATCGGCGGAACGCCGCGCGCTGTAAAGCGCCCTGCTCATGTTAAGCCGCCAACAGGCTGGACGAACAGCCCGGTCCCCGCGCCGGCGCCGATCCGTGAGGAGCGCGCCGAGGACCAGCCGGGCGGCCGCAATCCCGTGCGCTACGGCGATTGGGAATTAAAAGGGGTGGCCGTCGACTTCTGATCGCCGCCGAAAAAAGGGCCGCTCCGCTTTGCGCGGGAGCGGCCCTTTTTTTGAAGGTCAGGCGGCGGGCGCCTCGGTGACGAGCGGCATCTTGCCGCTCTTGATCTGTTCGGCAAAGACTTCGCGCATCAGTTGCAGCGAGAAGAGGTGCGCGAAGATCAGGCCGAGGATACCGTTCTGCATCAGCTTGCGCAGCACATCGCCGCGCAGCTCGCGCAGCTTGTTCTCATCGACCATCTGGAAACCGCGGTAGATATAAGGCTTGTCATTGCCTTCCTGCTGGATCGCGACTTCGCCGTCCATCAGCAGGTCGGCCTTTTTCAGCTCTTCCATGAACATGCCGGTACGCTGACCTGCTTCTTCGAAATTCTTGCAAAATTCGAGGATCGCCTTGACCTGGTCCGACGGCTGGCCGTCGACGAACAATGCTTCGCCCTCGTCGAACTTGCCGATCGCGCCCGAGGTGGGATCGAAGCAGAGCGACAGTTCGTCCGTATTGGGCTGGAGCTTGGCGAGCAGGAAGGGGTAGCGGCGGATATAGGCCGGGACGTAAACGGGATTGAGCAGTTTGCCCTTGTCATCGACAAACGTGTTGATGCCTTCATTGAGCCCCATCAACGCGAGCGGAACCGGATTCTCGCCGGCCGAGAAGATGATCGGGTAAAAGCGGCACGCCGACACAAATTCGTCCGACGTCAGCGGAACGGCATGCTGGCCAACCAGAAATTCCGCATTGTCGAGCGGCCGCGCGTGGAAATCGGCGTGATCGACGCTCGAAAGCGGGGCGAGGTCCTTGTAGAACAGCGGCAGGTTAGCAGGGGCGGGCGCGGTGGCCATGGTCGAACTCCGGTAAGATGTCCCGCGGGAGGGGACGCAAAACGATAAGGCGCCTTATTGACCCGGCGCGCGCGGCGCAAGGGGGCGATGACGCGAAACGGGGGAAGTTTCAGGCGATCAGCTTGCCCGGATTGAAGATGCCGGCCGGGTCGAGTCCGCGCTTTACGCCCTGCAACGCGGCGAGCCGTGCGGGGCTGTCGAGCTCGGCGAGAATGGCGCGCTTCATCTGCCCGATGCCATGTTCGGCCGAGATCGATCCGCCAAGCTCGATGACGTGGGCATAAACAAGGCGGCTGGCCGCGGCGCCATGTTCGGCAATCCATGCCGCGCCGTCGATTCCTTCGGGCGGTTGGACGTGATGGTGGACGTTGCCGTCGCCCAGATGGCCGAAAGAGAGGGCGCGCGCGCCGGGGAAGGCGGCGGCAAGGCGCACGGGATTGTCGGCGATGAAGGCGGGCATAAGGTCCACGGGGACGCTGATGTCGTGCTGCAACGCCGGCCCCTCGGCGCGTTCGGCTTCGGAGATGGAATCGCGCAGGCGCCAGAATTCGTCGCTCTCGCGGTCGTTTTTGGCAAGCGCGATATCGCGGGCCAGCCCGGCGCTGAGAGCGGCCGTGAGCGCGGCTTCGAGCGCATCGCCAAGCGCGGCATCGTCATTGCCGGCAAGCTCAGCCAGGACATACCAGGGATGCACCTCGTCAAGCGGCGCGCGGGTCGCCGGGATATGCCGCAGGACCGCGTCGAGGCAGGCGTGCGGGATCAGTTCGAACCCCTCGAGCGCGGACCCGATCGCGGCATCAAGACGGCGGAGCAGCGTGAGCGCGACATCAGGCGATTCCACACCGATCCATGCCGTGCGCCGCGCCGCCACCGCAGGGACGAGATGGAGCGCCGCCGCGGTGACAATGCCCAGCGTGCCCTCGGCACCGCACAAGAGATGCCTGAGATCGTAACCGCGATTGTCTTTCTTGAGCGGCGCCAGGCCGTCGAAGATGCTGCCGTCGGGCAGCACGGCCTCGATCCCCGCGACGAGCGCGCGCATCGTGCCGTGGCGCAGCACCTGCGTGCCGCCCGCGTTGGTCGAAACGAGGCCGCCGATCGTTGCCGATCCCTTACCGCCGAGCGTCAGCGGGAAACGAAGGTCGTGCGCGAGCGCGGCATCATGGAAATTCTGGAGGATCACGCCCGCCTCGGCGATGGCGATCCGGGCCGGCGTATCGACATGGCGGACGCGGTTCATGCGGCGGAGGCTGAGCAGCAGCTGGTTGCCGCTGGCGTCGGGCGTCGCGCCGCCGACCATGCCGCTGTTGCCGCCCTGCGGAACGATCGCCACGCCGGCATCGGCGCAAAGGCACACCGTGGCGGCGACCTCTTCGGTGGTCGCAGGCGACAGCATCGCCGCGGCGCGGCCGTAATATTTGCCGCGCCAGTCGGTGAGCCAGGGTGCGATGATATCGGTATCGGTGGTGAACCCCTTGTCGCCGAGCAAATCGGCAAGGGCCCGGAGCAGCGAGGGGGAAGGGGGGCGTGTCATGCCGTTCGGTTCCGCTTTTTCGATGTGCGCCGCCGGTTTCGCCGACGCTTGCAGTTCATTTGATGTTCAATCATGGACGCTAAAGCTGCGATCGACAAATAATGTCTTTACGTCCGGCGGGGATGGACGCGGGAGCGACGAGTGGACAGCAAATCGGGTGACAAGGCAGAAGCGGCGGTGACGCGGCAGTGCTGACCGCGGCATTTCTGTGGATTATGGCTGCGCCTGCGGCCGATCTCGCGCCGGATGTGGCTGCGCCGGGTCCGCTCACGCCGGTGGCGGCGCCCGTGCCCGATGCGCCCTCCTCTTTTTGGCAGGTCGTGATCGAACAGCAGTTGATCATCCGCGTCCCCGCACAGCGTTCGCAGATCAACAATTTCGCGGCGCCGCAGGCGCCGCCCCCGCCACGGCGCATGACCGACCTTCCGGTCGTCTGGAAAGAGAAAAAGGCTCCCAAATGCGTGGCGATGCGAAACATCGTCGGTATGCAGGCGGTCCAGCGCGACAGCATCGACCTGATCACGCGGCAGAAGCAAAGGCTGCGCGCGCAGCTCAACCGCGGATGCCGCGCGCTCGATTTCTATGCCGGCTTTTACATGCAGGGCAGCAAGGACGGAAAGCTCTGCGAAGACCGCGACGAAATTCATGCGCGCACGGGCGCGAAATGCGAGGTCGATAAATTCCGGCTGATGGTTCCGGTTCGCGGCGAGGATTGATCGCCTTTTTCGCCGTCATTCCTTGACTTTTCGTGCCTCTTTGCCCAATGGCCGCGGCAGCGCCTGCCCGCGTGGGCGGCAGGGCGCATCCTCTTTTTCCGGACATGGTACCACATGACATTTGCCGATCTCGGCCTTTCCGACGAACTTTTGCGCGCGATCGACGAGTCGGGCTATAGCGAACCGACAGCGATCCAGGCGGGAGCCATTCCTTCGGTACTGATGATGCGCGACATGATCGGCATTGCACAGACAGGGACGGGCAAAACGGCATCGTTCGTGCTGCCGATGATCGACATTCTGGCACATGGTCGTGCGCGCGCACTCATGCCGCGCTCGCTGATCCTCGAACCCACGCGCGAGCTTGCCGCGCAAGTTGCTGAAAATTTTGAGAAATACGGCAAGTATCACAAATTGTCGATGGCGCTGCTGATCGGCGGGGTGCAGATGGGTGATCAGGTCAAGGCGCTGGAAAAGGGCGTCGACGTGCTGATCGCCACGCCGGGTCGCCTGATGGACCTTTTCGAGCGCGGCAAGATATTGCTCACCGGCTGCAACCTGCTCGTCATCGATGAGGCCGACCGGATGCTCGACATGGGGTTCATCCCCGACATCGAAAATATCTGCACCAAGCTCCCGGCGAATCGACAGACTTTGCTCTTCTCGGCGACAATGCCGCCGCCGATCAAGAAGCTGGCTGACAAATTCCTGTCGAACCCGAAGACGATCGAAGTCGCGCGCCCCGCGAGCCGCAACGAGAATATTGAGCAGTTCCTCGTCAAGACGTCCGAACGCGGCAAGCGCGATACGCTGCGCAGCCTGCTGGAGGCCGAGGACATCGGCACCGCGATCATTTTCTGCAATCGCAAGACCACGGTGCGCGAACTGGCGAAGTCGCTCCAGCGCTATGGCTACAAGGCGGGCGAGATCCATGGAGACATGGACCAGTCGAGCCGCATTGCCGAACTCGACCGCTTCAAGGCGGGAACGATCAACATTCTCGTCGCCTCCGACGTTGCGGCGCGCGGATTGGATGTCAAGGGCGTCAGTCATGTCTTCAACTTCGACGCTCCCTGGCACCCCGACGATTATGTTCATCGCATCGGTCGCACGGGCCGCGCCGGCGCAAAGGGCAGGGCGTTCACGCTCGTGACCGCGTCGGACGACGAAGCGATCGATAACATCCAGAAGCTGACCGGGTACAAGATTCCGGTTCATGACGCGGGCACGGCCGAAGCCGCGCCTGCCAAGGACGAGCCGCGCGAAGATCGTGAGCCGCGCCGCGAACGCGGTGGCCGCGGCGGCAAGGTGAAGCGCGCCGAGCAGGCCGAAAAGCCGACGCCGAAGGCCGCGCGCAAGGCGGACGACCGCAAACCGGTCCCCGCCCGCCAGCGCCAGCAGGACGATGATGGCCCCGACGACGGCTGGAACGGTCCGATGCCGGGCTTCCTGTCGGTCGGTTTCGGGAGCTAGCTGGCGGACCGTCGCGGTACCGGGTTCGAGCAACCATGGCTGACTCGGCGCAGAGCTTGAGCCTGTCCGACCGGCGCTTGGTCGCCGAATGGGCGGCCGCGTGCGCTGACCGCGTCTTGTGGCTGTTCGAGACGGTTTGTCCCGACGATGATCGTCCGCGCACCGCAATCGTCCGTGCGCAGGCGTTCGCAGCCGGTGAACTGGCCGCTGCGGCGGGAATACGCCAGCGCTTTGGCGGAGGCGGCATCGCCGCGAAATCGCCAGCAGCCACGGCCGCGGCGCGGGCTGCAGGGCAGGCATCGGCAGTTTGCCATATGGGCACCCATGCGTTGGGAGCGGCAGCCTATGCCATTCTGGCCGTGAAAATGGAGGTTCCGGATCGGCCCGAGGCGGCAGAGGACGAGATGGATTGGCAACGCGCGCAAATGTCGGCCGACGTGCTGGCCGCGCTTCGGAAGCTTCCCTTGGTCGGAACGGACCGATCGGGCCCGCTGGGTCCCGGACTCCTCGCCACCGGCGAAGTCGGCGCCATTATTCGCCAGCTTCAGGACATGATTGCCGCAAGCGAAGTATAATTACCGAATTCGCGTGCTTAGAGCCGAACCAGCATCTTGCCGATATTCTCGCCTTTGAACAGCCCGAGAAAGGCATCGGGGGCCGCCTCCAGCCCCTCGCGCACCGTTTCGCGGATCGTGACCGCACCGCTGGCGATCAGGCCGCCCATGTCGGCGTAGAATTCCTCCATGCAATCGATGAACTGGTCGGTGTAGATGAAGCCTTCCATGCGGATGCGCGCGGGGATAGTGCGGATGAGATATTTCATCTCCTGGGGCTTTGCGTCGTTGTAAACGTCGATCATCCCGCAGATCGCAAAGCGCGCAAAATCATTTGCGACCGCAAAGGCGGCGTCGAGATGTTCGCCGCCGACATTGTCGAAATAGACATCGATGCCCCCCTTGCCGAGCCGTTCGAGCGCGGAAGCGAGCTGGGGCAGCACCGGCCCCGCCTTGTAATCGACAACCGCATCGGCGCCGAGTTCGCTCACCCAGGCGCATTTTTCGGCGCCGCCGGCCGAGCCGATCACCGTCATCTCGCGCGCCTTGGCAATCTGGACTACCGCCGATCCGACCGCGCCCGCGGCGGCCGAAACAAAGACGGTATCGCCGGGCTTCGCCGCCGCGACGCGCAGCAGGCCGATCCACGCCGTGCCGCCGGTCAGCCCCATATTGTGCAGAAAGGTTTGCGGCGGCAGCCCCGCGTCGAGCAGCGCGACCGGCAATTTGTTGGGCATCATGTCGAGGCCGACCACGCCGCCCTCGCGCCAGCCGCCCATGTGGAGGATGAGGTCGCCCGGAGCAAAGCCATCCAATCGGCTTTCCAGGACTTCGCCGATCGCGCCGCCGGTCATCGGCTTGTCGAGCTGAAAACTCGCGGCATAGCTTTTGGCGTCGTTCATTCGCCCGCGCATATAGGGATCGACCGACAGCCAGCGGTTGCGCACGCGAAGCTGGTCTTTTTCGAGCGGCGTGTCGGGCAGGTCGCGGAGCGCGAAATTGTCGATCGTTGGCAGTCCCTGCGGACGACGGGTCAAATGCCAGGCTTTCATCGGAATCCCCCCATTCCTCAAAATTTGCCCCAGCGACGGCGAAGGTCAGAAAAGCCGTTGCCACTGCCGGACAGTGCCGTTAAGACCCCGCCCGTCGCGGGGCCGTAGCTCAGATGGGAGAGCGCTGCAATCGCACTGCAGAGGTCAGGGGTTCGATTCCCCTCGGCTCCACCAGCGACTTTCCCCTACATTGCTGTGCGGCACCGGCCCGCTCCCCCACCCGGCCTCCCCGACGATAGTAGCCTATGGCAGGCCGGGTGGGGGAGCGGGCCGGTGCCGCAAACCTTAACCATCGTAGTCGCGAATCATGTTCTTTGCGATCACTAGCTGCTGGATCTGCGTCGTCCCTTCATAAATGCGGTAAATGCGGCAGTCGCGATAGAAGCGTTCGGCAAGATATTCCTTGAGATAGCCGGCGCCGCCGTGGATCTGGACGACACGGTCAGCGACGCGGCCGCACATTTCGCTCGCGAACATTTTGGTCGCCGCGGCTTCGACAAGGATTTTCTCGCCGCGGTCGGCGCGCGCGCAGGCATCGTTTAGCATACAATCGGCAGCGTAGATCTCGGCCTTGCTGTCGGCGAGCATCGCCTGGATCAGCTGGAAATTGGCGATCGGTTCCCCGAACGCCTTGCGCTCCATCGCATATTTGAGCCCCGTGTCGAGCATCCGCTTGGCGTAGCCGACGCTGGCGGCGGCGACCGACAGCCGCCCGTTGTCGAGGCTCTGCATCGCGGCGCGGAAACCGATGCCTTCCTCGCCGCCGAGCAGCGCGTCACCATCGACATGCACATCCTCGAGGATCACGTCGGCGATCTGCGAGCCGGCCTGGCCCATCTTGCCGTCGGGCTTGCCGATCGACACGCCGGGTGCGTCGCGGGGAACGAGGAAGGCGCTGACGTGGGCATTCTTGGGCAAGGCTTCGGCGTTGGTGCGCGCCATCACTAGAATCACATCGGCGAAGGGCGCGTTGGTGATATACCGCTTCGTTCCATTGATCACATAGCCGTTGCCGTCGCGCACCGCGCGCGTCTTCATTGCCGCGCTGTCGGAACCGCTGTCAGGTTCGGTCAGACCGAAGGCGGCAATGCTGCCCGTCGCAAGTTTCGGCAGCCAATACTCCTTCTGCTGCTGCGTTCCGAAGCCGAGGATCGACTTGCACACCATGCCGATGTTGATCGACACGATCGAGCGATAGGCCGGCGCGGCATAGGCGAGTTCGCGGATGAAGCCGACATATTGGCTGACATTCATGCCGGCGCCGCCATATTCCTCGGGCATCGTCACCCCGAACAGCCCCATGTCGCGCATTTCGGCAAGGATGTCGTCGGGAACGCGGCCGAGTTCTTCAAGACGGTCCTCGGCGGGAATCAGCCGCTCGCGTACGTAACGCTGCAACTGCTCGATAAAGGCGCCGTAGATGTCGGCGTCCATGCCCGGATTGCTCATGCCGTCCTGTCCCTTGCCGTGTGTTGGGATTGCCATAACGCGGCAAGGGACCTTTGCAAACGACGTCAGTGTTTCGTCAGTTCCCCAGGTTTTCCGGTGCGACCTTACCGCCCAGCCGGCGCCGGAGTGCGATCAACGCGTTGCTGCGCCATACCAGCACCGACAGTCCGGCCAGCAGCGCCCAAGGCAGCACAGCGGCGCCGAGAGTCAGCACGAATGACAGCGCCGTCCCGCCGCTGAGCATCAGAGTTTCGCCTGCGTCGGCGAAGGGGTTTTTGTGTCCGATCCCGGGAAACCCGCCCGACCCGACATAGTTGAACACCACGCTCGTCGTCGCGATGCGCGCCTCACCCGCCTTACGTGACGCGAGCTGCTCGGTCAGTTCGCCCTTGAGCGACGATATTTGGCCAAGTATCTCGGCACGCTCATTCTTGCCGAGGCCGCCCGCCTTCAGTCGCGCCTCGAGTCGCTCGACCTCGGCTGTGGCGCCGGCGCTGCGCATCTGCGACGCGGCGATCCGGCTTCCGACGTCCTCGCCCGCGACAGTCGCGTCGGCGAGCAAGCCCTCGACTTTTTCGACGCTCGCGATCGCATCCGCGCCGAACCGCCGCGCGATGCCGGGATCGAGCGCGAACTGCGTCTGCGCCTCGACGTGCTTTTCGTCGTTGAGCTGATAGCGGACATCGACGATGCGGCAGCGCGCGGTGCCCAGCATCTCGCATGCCTCGGCATGCCCCTGCTGAACCTTGGAGATAATCCCGTCTTCGAGCCGGAAGGCGTAGCTGTAGTCAAAGGCGACCCCCGGGGCGGAGGAGATCGAAACCCCGGGTACCACCTTCTCGGGGGTCAAATGTGTCGCGGGCGCGCGGTCGTCCATACTTTCGACCGCAACGTCGGCGG
The DNA here is from genome assembly GCF_036687315.1 of Sphingopyxis sp. TUF1. Classification (NCBI taxonomy): domain Bacteria; kingdom Pseudomonadati; phylum Pseudomonadota; class Alphaproteobacteria; order Sphingomonadales; family Sphingopyxidaceae; genus Sphingopyxis; species Sphingopyxis kveilinensis. Next base: position 3,413,015 of record NZ_CP144683.1, on the reverse strand, counting down.
CGGGGGGGGAAGAGTAAGCGGATTCGTCAGTCTGCTTTTCACCGCAGCCGACCAGGGCGAGCGCCGCTGCGCCCGCTAAGAGCTTCTTTTTCATATAGGATTCTCCCAAACGCGACTCGACGGCCGCGCGTTATGGAGTATCATAACTGATCTAGTTGACAATAGGATTTGTGGGGCTGAGGCGTGTGGCCGTTTGCCGGCGGTTGCTGCCACTGCTTTATAGATCCCGTGCGTGTCGAGCGACGTCGAGACATCGCGAAGGCGTGCACTTCTGATGGGTGTCTCGACTTCGCTCGACACGACCGCGAATAAGGGTTCTGGAATTCATTCCAAAAACTGACGCCGGGCGCTGCGTTTATCCCGCCGCCTTCACAAAGCTGTCGAGCACGCGCTTGATGCCGGCCTGCTCGAACTCAACCTCAAGCTTGTTGCCGTCGATGTCGGCGATCTCGCCGTAGCCGAATTTTTCATGGAACACGCGCATCCCGATCGCGAGATCGCCCCGCGGCTTCGCTCCCACCGACGCCGCCGGCCCGCGCTCCGAGGGCGCGGGAGCGTGTGTCACCGTCGATGATGCCGCCACCGCGCGTTGCCATGCCGGGCCGCGCGTCATGATGCGTGACGGCTGGCGTTCGGCGACATGCGCGAAGGGATCGCCCTGCGCCGACCAGTTGGCGCGCCACAGGCTCTGCCCTCCGCCGAAGCTGTTTTCCATCTCGACATGCTCGGGTGGAATTTCGGCGATGAAGCGGCTGGGGATGCTGCTCATCCACTGGCCATAAATGCGGCGGTTTGCAGCGTGATAGATGCTCGCGCGCTGCCGGGCGCGGGTGATCGCGACATAGGCGAGGCGGCGCTCTTCCTCGAGGCTGGCGGTGCCGCCCTCGTCCATCGACCGCTGAGACGGGAAGACGCCGTCCTCCCACCCGGCGAGGAAGACATGGTCGAATTCGAGGCCCTTCGCGGCATGGATTGTCATGATCGTGACCGTTTCGGTCTGGTCGTCATTGTCGCGGTCCATGACGAGGCTGACATGTTCGAGGAACTCCTCGAGCGTTTCATACTCCTCCATCGCGCGAACGAGTTCGGAGAGGTTTTCGAGGCGGCCCGCGGCTTCGGCGCTGCGATCGGCCTGGAGCATCGCGGTATAGCCCGATTCATCGAGGATGAGCTGGGTCAGCTCGGGGTGCGACAGCTCATTCGCCTTCGCTTGCCAATTCCGCATCTGCGCGACGAAATTGGCGAGTTGGCGGCGCGCCTGTGGCGTCAGCTCGTCGGTTTCGGTGATCCGCGCTGCGGCGTGGAAAAGCGGCGCGCGCTCGGCGCGCGCGAACTGGTGGATGCGCCCAAGCGCCTTGTCGCCGAGCCCGCGCTTGGGGACGTTGACGATACGTTCGAACGCGAGGTCGTCGGCGGGCGACTGGACGAGGCGCAGATAGGCGAGCGCGTCGCGGATTTCGGCGCGTTCGTAGAAGCGGAAACCGCCGACGATGCGATAGGGCATGCCGATCGCGATGAAGCGGTCCTCGAACTCGCGCGTCTGGAACTGCGCGCGGACGAGGATCGCCGCACGGTCGAGGCTGGTCCCGCGATGCTGGAGTGTCTCCAGCTCTTCGCCGATCCGCCGCGCTTCCTCCGGCCCGTCCCACACGCCGACGACGCGCAGCTTGTCGCCCGCGTCGAGGTCGGTCCACAGCGTCTTGCCGAGGCGGTCGCTGTTTTGCGCGATGAGCGCCGATGCGGCGGCGAGGATCTGCGGCGTCGAGCGGTAATTTTGTTCGAGGCGGATGACGGTCGCGCCCGGGAAATCCTTTTCGAAGCGCAGAATGTTCGCGACCTCTGCACCGCGCCACGAATAGATCGACTGGTCGTCGTCGCCGACGCAGCAGATGTTTTTGCGCGTTTGCGCGAGCAGGCGGAGCCAGAGATACTGGCTGGCGTTGGTGTCCTGATATTCGTCCACGAGGACATATTTAAAGCGCTGCTGATATTGTTCGAGCACGTCGCGGTGCGTTTTCAGAATCACGAGCATATGGAGCAAGAGGTCGCCAAAGTCGCAGGCATTCAGCGTCTTGAGCCGCGCCTGATAGAGCGCATAGAAATGCTGCCCCTTGCCGTCGGCATAAGCATCCTTGTCGGCAGCATCGAGGTCGGCGGGGACGAGCCCGCGGTTTTTCCATTTGTCGATCAGACTGGCAAGCTGGCGCGCGGGCCAGCGTTTTTCGTCGAGCCCTTCAGCCTGAATCAACTGTTTGAGCACGCGAAGCTGATCGTCGGTGTCGAGGATGGTGAAATTGCTTTGCAGGCCGACGAGTTCGGCGTGGCGGCGGAGCATCTTCGCCGCGATACTGTGAAAGGTGCCGAGCCACGGCATCCCCTCGACCGCGTCGCCGATCATCCGCCCGATCCGCTCGCGCATCTCGCGCGCGGCTTTGTTGGTGAAGGTAACCGCCAGGATTTCGGACGGCCAGGCGCGCCGCGTCGCGATAATATGCGCAAGCCGCGCCGTGAGCGCAGCCGTCTTGCCCGTCCCGGCGCCTGCGAGCATCAGGACGGGACCCTCGGTGGTCAGGACCGCCTGCCGCTGAGGCCCGTTGAGGCCTTGCAAATATGGCGGGTCCGACGGGTCGGGGCGGGTCAGGTCGGGCATCGAGACGGGAGGCGTATTCACACGCGAACGATTAGGGAACAGCGAGCAGGCTGTCCAGTGCGGTGAGGCGGGCCGAGGCCGCTGGTTCGCGGCGCTTGATCTCGTCGAGCGTGGCGCGCGCCATCGCGCCATAGGCGGGGAGCAGCGCGGGGCTGCCGTCCGCCAGTGCGGCAAGATGCCCGCCGATCGTCCGCGCATCGCCGCGCAGGAGCGGGCCCGACAATCCCTGAAACCCGTGCGTCAGGCTGTTTTCAAGCGCGGCGCGAACGAGCGGCGCGATCAGCGCTTCGGGATCGTCGACGCCGGCATTGCGGAGCGCATCGGCCGCGCCGGTGACGAGGGTAACGAGATGGTTCGAGGCGTGACAGAGCGCGGCGTGATAAAGCGCGCGCCGCTCCTCCGCGATTTCCACCGCAACCCCGCCGAGTGCCGCCACAATGCGCCGCGCGCGATCGACAGCCTCGCCCGGCGCCGCGGTGACCGCGAACCGCGCGCCCGTCATACGGCCCACTTCGGCTTCGGGATCGCCGGTAAAGGTCATCGCCGGATGGATCGCGGCGGTCATCGCGCCAGCCCGGGCGAGGGGTTCGAGGATCGCTGCGCCGCTGCGTCCGCTGACGTGAAAGATGAAGGGGGCGGGGCGCGGCGGCGCCGCGGGGACCATCCGCAACACAATCTCGCCAAGCGCGTCGTCGGCGACGGCGATCGCGATGAGGTCGCAATGCGCGATCAAATGATCGAGGTCCGGTTCCGCGACCGCGCCTACTCCCGTTGCCGCGCTGTGCGCTGCCGCCGGGGAGCGGCCCCACAGCATCGGCGGCGCATTCAACTGTGGTCGCAGCGCAAGCGCGAACGCGCGCGCGACACGGCCGGTGCCGACGATGCCGAGACGATGGAATTGAAGGTCGGTCATGCGCGCGGGTGTAATGCGCGGGCGTGTTTTTCGCCATCGGAACCTGGGTTGCCGATTGTGGCCGCGCTTTGCCCGAGCGGGGGTGCGAGGCCGTCGATATGCCGTTGCGGTCCGGCCGTGGGGGCTTTAACTCCGCATTCCTGCGTTCTACGATCATTCGATGCAGCAAATTATGTCCATGAAACTGGCCGGAACGATGCTTGTGCTTCTGGCGCTTTCGGCCTGCGCGGGGGGCAATTATCGTCCGGTCGCCGACACACCCGTCCGCATCGGCCCGGCTTATACGATCCGCGGCACCACCTATGTCCCAGCCGCGGCGCCCGCTTATGACGCTGTTGGCTATGCGAGCTGGTACGGCAGCGAATCCGGCAACCGGACCGCCAATGGCGAGAAATTTCGGCCCGGCTGGATCACCGCGGCGCACACCACGCTGCCGCTACCGACCTATGTCGAGGTGACCGCGCTCGATACCGGCCGGCGGATCATCGTGCGCGTCAACGATCGCGGCCCTTTTGCTGCCGGGCGGATCATCGACCTGTCGCGCGGCGCCGCCGAGGCGCTGGGGATGCGCGCGCAGGGTCATGCGCCGGTCCGCGTGCGCCGCGTCGAACCGTCCGAACAGGACCGCAAGCGGTTGCGCGAAGGCAAGGCTGCGGCAGCGCTGGCGCCGGTGCCTGCGGACGAATTGCAGCGGCTGCGCGCGCGGCTGCGCTAAGCCGGGCGCAGCAGCGTCAGCTTCGCCTTGCCGACCTTGCGTTCGGCGTCGATCTCGAAGCCCGCGACCTCGACCATCTCGCGCTCGCCGGTCTCGATCGAAATCCAGCTGTCGGGGGCGATCCAGCCAAGGCGGGCGAGCTTGTCGAGCGCGACGCTGCCTGCGCCGGTGGCGTAGGGCGCATCGATTAGAAGCAGATCATAGGCTCGCCGTGCGGGGCCGAGCGCAAGCACCGACCCGGCGCGGACATCGGCGCGCGGCGTTGCGCCGAGCGCGGCGAGATTTTTGCGGAGCGCGTCGAGTGCATCGCGATCCTGTTCGGCGAACAGGCACTGCTCGGCGCCGCGCGACAAAGCCTCGATCCCCAGCGCGCCCGATCCGGCGAACAGGTCGGCGACATAAAGCCCCTCGAAGCTGCCGAGGCGGCTCGCGAGCATCGAGAAGAGCGTTTCGCGCGTGCGGTCGGCGGTCGGGCGAGTGGCGTCGTTTTTGGGCGCGAGCAGCTTGCGGCCGCGCCATTCGCCGGCGATCACGCGCATCAGCCGAGGTGCCGCCGGAATTTGAACAATTCGTCGCGCGGCACGACCTCGACCGCGCCCATGTCGAGCCCGGCGAGGGTGAATTCGCCATAGCGGGTGCGGATCAGGCGGCTGACCTGAAGCCCCAGATGTTCGAGCACGCGGCGGACTTCGCGGTTCTTGCCCTCGGTCAGCGTCATTTCGATCCACTGGTTGCGCCCGGTGCGGCGTTCGAGGTTCGCGTCGATCTTGCCATAACGGATGCCGTCGATCTCGATCCCGAGCACCAGCTCCTCGAGCTGCGCCTGGCTGATGTCGCCAAAGGCGCGCGCGCGATAGGTGCGCTCGACCCCGCTTGCGGGCAGTTCGAGCTGGCGCTTGAATTCGCCATCGTTGGTGAGCAGCAGCAGCCCTTCGGTATTATAGTCGAGGCGGCCGACCGGCATCAGCCGCGGCAGCCCCTTGGGCAACAGATCGTAGATCGTCTTGCGCCCCTTGGGATCGCGCGCGGCAGTCAGGCAGCCGGCAGGCTTGTGGAAGCGATAGAGGCGCGTCGAGACGGGTTTGGCGACCGGATTGCCGTCGACCGTCAGCCCTTCGAGCGAGGCGAGAAGCGGTGCGGGCTGCGCAACCACTTCGCCATTCAGCGCGACGCGGCCTTCCTCAATCATGCGTTCGACGTCGCGGCGCGAGCCGACGCCGGCGCGCGCGAGCAGCTTGGCGATGCGCTGCGGCCCGTCCTCGCGTTCGGTTTCGGCGGGAAGTTTGCGTGGCGGCGCGTCGCCGCGCGCGGCGCGGCGTCCACGCGGACCGGTGGGGGCGGCGCGATCGGCGCCGGGGCGCGGGGCGGAGCGGGGCGGGCGGCGGGTCGTCATCGGAACGGATGCGGCTTTCTTGTCGTTATTCGGGAAAATACTGTGGCGTCGTGGCCACGCTCATAGCCGGAAAAGTGTCGCTTCGTCGATGGCAAGCAGAAGCGATATTGCAGGACGGCGCGGAGCGAGCCATGGCGCATTGAAAGGGAGATCTCATGCTCTTCGGTCCGCGTCCTTCCTGCATCAAGCGGTTGCTGGTCATCGAGGATGACCCGCTGACGGCGTTCGACAACGAATATACGTTGAAGCACAGCGGTTACGAGATTGTCGCGACGGTCGATTCGGGCGAAGCCGCAGTGGCGGTGATGGCCGCCGAACAGGTCGACGCGCTGGTCCTCGATTTGGGGCTGGCGGGCGATATGACCGGCCGCGAGGTTGCGCGGCTGGCGCGCGATCGCGGCATCGCGGTCCTGCTTGTCACCGGCCAATGCCCGGAAGACGCGAGCGACATCGCCATGGCCTGCCTCGACAAGCCGCACACCCCTTCGGCGCTGGTGGCCGCGCTGAAAGCGCTGGAGACAATGATCTGCCAGAACAAAATGCCGCGCAAGGTCAGCGGGCTCGTCACCTATTGGCGGCCCGAAGCCGCCTGAGCGCGACCAGCCGAAAAATCGCCGCTTCCAATTTGCCCGCGACGCTTTAGGCCAATTGGTCAGCGTGATGGCATCCCGGAAAGAGGATGCGGGGGAGCGAAAGCATGTCGGTTGATCTGATCCGGTTTTTGATTTTTGTCGCGGTGCTGGGTGGGCTGGTGATCGTCGCCCTGTCGGTTCCGGCCTTTCGCCCGTATCTGCGCAAGAACCCGATGGTGACCTTCCTGCTCGGCATTTCCAGCGGATTTCCGCTGACGTTGCTGATCGCAACCATGACATTCTGGCTGGCGAAGGTCGGCATCGATACCGCAACGATCGGCTTCGCCGTGGCGCTGGGCATTCCGTACACGATCAAATTCCTGTGGGCGCCACTGGTCGACAAGCTGCCCATTCCGTTTTTGACCAAAACCTTTGGCCAGCGGCGCGGGTGGCTGTTTTTCATTCAGGCGTTGCTGTTCATCTCGATCTGGCAATTGGGTGCCAGCAACCCGCAGCCCGGTGACATCGGCCAGTTCGCGGTGTGGGCGCTGATCACCGCCTTTCTGTCGGCAACGCAGGACATCGTCATCGACGCCTATCGCATCGAAATCCTCGAGGAGGAGGAGTTTGCGCATGGCATCGCGACCAACCAGTTCGGTTATCGCACCGGCAATCTGATCGCGGGCGCCGGGACGATCTATTTTGCCTCGAACGAAGGGCTCGGTCTGGGCTGGGCGACCGCCTATGCGATGACCGGATTCTGCATCGTCCCGGCGATTCTGGGCGCGTTATGGGCTGGCCCGGGCAAGTTCGTCGACCGTTTCGCCGACGCTTCGGGAATGAAGGCGGGTCAGTGGCTAGCCGAAGCGGTGGTCAATCCGTTCCGCGAGTTTCTGAGCCGCCATGGCGCCTTCCTGATCCTTGGCTTCGTGCTCGTGTACAAGGTCGGCGACGCGATGGGGCAGGCGATGCTGGGGCCGATGATCGTCGATCTTGGCTTCGCCGATCTCGATTATATTTCGGCGAACAAGCTGTGGGGCTTTGGCGCGCTCATCGTCGGGTCGGCGCTCGGTGCTCCGTTCCTGCTGTGGCTGGGAATGGGACGCGCGCTGGTGATTTCAGGCTTCATGATGATGTTCTCGAACGTCATGTTCATGATCCTCGCCGCGACGGGCAACAATTACTGGATGATGGTCGCCGCGATCGTCACCGAGAATGTGACAAGCGGGATCGGGCTGACCGTCTTCGCCACCTATTTGTCCGGTTTATCGAACATCGCCTACACCGCGACGCAGTTTGCGCTGCTGTCGTCCTTCGCCGGGGTCGGGCGCACATTTATGGCGGGACCGGCAGGGATTGTGGCCGAAAACTTCGGCTGGGTGATCTTTTGGGGCTTCACCGTCGTCGCGGCGATCCCGGGCATGCTGCTGCTGTGGCTGCTCTGGAGCAAGGGCTATGTCGTCGAAGGCGTCCGTCAGGCCGAAACGGTCGACGAACAGAAGCTGCGACAACCGGTTGGGGCAATGCGGATTGCCGGTTTCGTGCTGATCGTCGCGGGGCTGGTCGGGGCTTTGATGGCACAGCAGCTGGAACTGGCGAGCTATATCATGCTGTCGTCGATTACGGCTTTTGCGATCGGGGCGATCCTCGCCTGGACCGGCAAGCCCGCACCCACCGCCTAGGGCCAGCACCTAGCCCGGCAGCTCGCCGTTACGGCGCAGGACGTCGCCCGCAAGATAGAGCGAACCGCAAATCAGGACGTCGCCGGCCTGACGATGCTGCCTTATGTGGTGGAGCGCCGCCGCCACATTGTCGCACGGCTGTGCATCGATGATGCCTAGATCGCTCTGCACCCAGTGGCACAGGTCTTTGGGATCATGATGCTCATGGCCGGGGATCGGCACCGCGCTAAACGAGGCGATTTTGTCCGCAAATGGGCGCAGGAACCCCATTGCGTCCTTGTTGGCGAGCAGGCCGCAGACGATGTGGAGCGGTGCCACGCCTTTCAGCGCGCGCGAAAGCGCGACGCCCGCATCGGGGTTGTGACCGCCGTCGAGCCAGACCGTCGTGGACGGCGAAAGTAGGGCGGTTAGCGGCCCGGCGCCGAGCCGCTGCATTCGCGCGGGCCAGGCGGCGCGCGTCATGGCCGCGGCGAGCGCATCAGGGTCAATATCGATTGCCTGCTGATGACGAATCATCGCCACCGCGAGCGCAGCATTGTCAGTCTGATGCGCGCCCGCCATCGTGGGCAGCGGCAGGTCGAGCGTGCCGTGCGTATCGCAATAGGCGAGGCGGCCGTCGGCGATATTGGCGTCCCACGCCGCACCGCGATCGACGAGCGGCGCGCCGACCGCCGCGGCGCGCGCGGCGATCACCGCGCGCATCGACGCCGGATAGGCCTGCGTCACCAGCGGCGCGCCGGCTTTGACGATCCCGGCCTTTTCAAAGGCGATGCGGTCGTGCGGCGGCGCGGGCACATCGGCCTCGGGCGCGAGCAGGAACGCCTCATGGTCGATGCCGAGCGAGGCGATGCCGCAGGCAGTAGGCGCGGCGATGATGTTCGTTGCGTCGAGCCGTCCGCCAAGCCCCACCTCGACGATGCAGGCGTCGGCGGGAATGCGCGCAAAGGCGAGGAAGGCCGCGGCAGTCGTCACCTCGAAAAAGCTCGCTTGCAGGTCGTGCGCTACGTTGAGGACTTCGGCGAGCAGCGCGGCAAGCAGCGCGTCATCGATTAATGTCCCGGCAAGGCGGATACGCTCGTTGAAACGGACGAGATGCGGGCTCGAATAAACATGCGCGGTCAGGCCCTGCGCCTCGATCGCCGCGCGCAGGAAGGCGCAGGTCGAACCCTTGCCGTTGGTTCCTGCGACGTGGAAGACGGGCGGCAAGCGGTGCTGCGGATCACCGAGGCGGCGGCACAGTTCGGCGATGCGGTCGAGGCCAAGAATGTCGCGGCCGGGCGACAGCGCGGTGAGGCGATCGAGCTGGGCCTGAACGGCGGGATCGGTGCTGTGCGCGTGGTCGGGCATGAGAGTGATTCAGCCAATCCAAACACCGTTCGCCCTGAGCTTGTCGAAGGGCCGTTCTTCCTTCTCGAACCGTCGGAAGAAAGAACGGTGCTTCGACAGGCTCAGCACGAACGGCAATAAAGGGAGCACCTTGGGACTAAGCCGCCTTCTCCGGCGCCAGATAACCGATCAGCCGGCCCAGCGTCTCCGGCAACTCCTTGCGATGCACCACCATGTCGATCATGCCGTGATCGAGCAGATATTCGGCGCGCTGGAAGCCCTCGGGCAGCTTTTCGCGGATCGTATTTTCGATCACGCGCTGGCCGGCGAAGCCGATGAGCGCCTTGGGTTCGCTGATCTGGACGTCGCCGAGCATCGCATAGCTGGCGGTCACGCCGCCGGTGGTCGGGTCGGTCAGCAGCACGATATAGGGAAGGCCTGCGCGGCGCAGGCGGGCCAAGGCTACTGTGGCGCGCGGCATCTGCATCAGCGACAGCGTGCCTTCCTGCATCCGCGCGCCGCCCGCGGCGGTGATCGCGATATAGGGAACGCCGCGCTTGATGGCATTTTCGACGCCCGCGACGAAGGCTTCGCCGACGGCGACGCCCATTGATCCGCCCATGAAGGCGAAGTCCTGCACGCCGATCACGACTCCCTGACCCGAAATGCGGCCGAACGCATTCTGATAGGCGTCGCGGTCGCCGGTCTGCGCGCGCGCCGCCTTGATGCGGTCGACATATTTCTTGGTGTCGCGGAACTTCAGCGGATCTTCGGGTGCCGCGGGGGCGGCAATCTTTTCGTGGAGCCCGCCGTCGAACAGCTGCGCGAAGCGTTCCTTGGCGCCGATGCGGTCGTGATGGTCGCAGCGCGGGCAGACGTTGAGATTGTCTTCCCATTCCTTGACGAACACCATCTGCTGACACTGACGGCATTTGTGCCACAGATTGTCGGCGGTATCGCGCTTCGCCCCGAAAGGCAGCGCGTTGCGGACGCGGTCGAGCCAGCTCATGCGGCGATCTCCTTGGCGCTATGAATAGCATCGGCGAGGGTGCGGGTGAAAGCCTCGACATGCGGCGCCGCGGCGTCGCCATGCTCGGCGATGATGTCGATGAAGGCCGATCCGACAACGACGCCGTCGGCGACGCGCGCGATCTGCGCGGCCTGTTCGGGGGTGCGGACGCCGAAGCCGACCGCGACGGGCAGATCGGTGGCGGCCTTGAGGCGCGCGACGGCCTCGTCGATGCTCGCCTGTGCGGCCTGTTGCTGTCCGGTGATCCCGGCGACCGAGACATAATAGAGGAAGCCGCCCGCGCCATCGAGCACGGCGGGCAGCCGCGCGGTGTCGGTCGTCGGCGTCGCGAGGCGGATGAGGTCGACTCCCGCGGCGCGGAGCGCGGGGCCGAGTTCGTGGTCTTCCTCGGCGGGAACATCGACGCAGATGACGCCGTCGACGCCGACACGCGCGCATTCGGCCGCGAACCAGTCACCGCCGCGGATCGTCATCGGATTGGCATAGCCCATCAGGACAAGCGGCGTGTCGGCGTGGCGCTGCCGGAACGCCGTCGCGATGGCGAAGATGTCCGCGGTGGTCGTGCCCTTGGCGAGGCTGCGCAGGTTCGCCTGCTGGATCGCGGGGCCGTCGGCCATCGGATCGGTAAAGGGCATACCCAGCTCGATCACATCGGCGCCCCCCGCGACGAGTGCATCGAGGTTCGCGGCGGTGTCGCCGTCACCCGCGGTGATGAAGGCGACGAGGGCGGGGCGGGGTTTGGCGAAGGTGGTGGCGAAGCGGGTGCTCATTTTCCCTCTCCCCTTGGGGGAGAGGGGTGCGAAGACTTGCGAGCTTGCTCGCTAGTCGTAGCTGGGTGAGGGGTATGCGATCGCTGCGCGATCGCGCGAGCCAAAGGCTCGCTCACACTCATCCAACTGCGCCTAGGCGGCTGCGCCGCCAAGGTTTCGTATCCTTCTCCCCTCAAGGGAGAAGGGTTTGCATGGGCGCTCACAGCTTCACCCCCAGCGCCTCGGCCACGGTGAAAATATCCTTGTCCCCCCGGCCCGAACAATTGACGATGATGATCTTGTCCTTGCCCAGCGTAGGCGCGATCTTCTCCGCCGCCGCGATCGCGTGCGCGCTTTCGAGCGCGGGGATGATGCCTTCCAGCTTCGTCAGCTTCTGGAAGCTCGCCAGCGCCTCGTCATCGGTGACGGATTCGTAGCGGACGCGGCCGATGTCGTAGAGCCAGCTGTGTTCGGGGCCGATCCCCGGATAGTCGAGGCCCGCCGAGATGCTGTGCGCCTCGGTGATCTGGCCGTCCTCGTCCTGCAGCAAATAGGTCTTGTTGCCGTGGAGGATGCCGGGCTTGCCGCCCGCGAGGCTCGCGGCGTGCTTGCCATCGAGGCCTTCACCCGCGGCTTCGACGCCGACGATCTCGACGTCCGTGTCATCGAGGAAGGGATGGAACAGGCCGATCGCGTTCGATCCGCCGCCGACGGGGGCGATCAGCATGTCGGGCAGGCGGCCCTCGGCTTCCAGGATCTGCGCCTTCGCTTCATCGCCGATCACCGACTGGAAATCGCGCACAAGCTGCGGATAGGGGTGCGGCCCGGCGACGGTGCCGATGATGTAGAAGGTGTCGTGGATGTTGGCGACCCAGTGGCGCAGCGCCTCGTTCATCGCGTCCTTCAGCGTCTTGGCGCCACTCTCGACCGCGACGACTTCTGCGCCGAGCAGCTTCATGCGGAACACATTCGGCTGTTGCCGCGCAACATCGACCGCGCCCATGAAGATGGTGCAGGGCAGGCCGAACAGCGCCGCGACGGTCGCGGTCGCGACGCCATGCTGGCCCGCGCCGGTCTCGGCGATGATCTTGGTCTTGCCCATCCGCTTCGCGAGCAGGATCTGGCCGATGCAATTGTTGATCTTGTGCGCGCCGGTGTGGTTCAGATCCTCGCGCTTCAGATAAATCTTCGCGCCGCCGAGGTCATCGGTCAGCCGCTGTGCCAGCCACAGCGGACTGGGGCGGCCGACATAGTTTTTGAGCAGGTAATCGAACTCGGTCTTGAACGCGGGGTCGGCCTGCGCGGCGCGATAATGGCGTTCGAGGTCGAGGATCAGCGGCATCAGCGTTTCGGCGACATAGCGGCCACCGAACTGGCCGAAATGGCCGCGGTCGTCCGGGCCGGAGCGCAGACTGTTGGGCAGAATGGGGGCGTCGGTCATCGTCATATCCATCGGTTACGGGTGGGCATTCACTTGAAGACAGGTCTCAAGCGATCAGCGCCATCGTTTCCCGATGCGCAGGACGAGGGGTCGCAGCGTGGTCATCTGCCGACCGCTTTAAGGAAAGCGGCGATCTTGTCCACATCCTTGACGCCCGGCGCGCTTTCGACGCCCGACGAGACATCCACGAGCGGCGCGCCGGTTTCGGCGATCGCCTGCGTGACGTTCGCAGGATTCAGACCGCCGGCGATGCCCCAATCCATTGTATGTCGGTGATTTTTGAGGAGCGACCAGTCGAAGCGCGTGCCCGTGCCGCCCGGCATCGCGGCGGCCGGGGCGTCGAACAGAATGCGGTCGGCGATGCCATGATATTTCTGCATCCGGGTCAGCGTTTCGGCGTCCTTCAGCCCGATCGCCTTCCAGATTTCGGCAGGGGTCAGCCGTTTCACGATCGCGAGCCATTCGGGCGTCTCGCTGCCGTGGAATTGGACGATGTCGGGGCGCACCGCGCCGAGCGCCTCGCCGGTCAGTTGCTGCGAAGCATTGACGAGCAGCAGCGCGACCTTGACGTGCGACCCCGCACGCTTGCGCAGCACCGCCGCGGTTTTGAGGTCGACGTGCCGTGGGCTGGGCTCGTAATGGACAAGGCCGATGTGCGTTGCGCCGTGACGGATGGCGCCATCGACACCTTCGGGGGTGGAGAGGCCGCAGATTTTGACGAGTGGGGGCATGATTGATCTCATTCGACGTCATTGCGAGCGGAGCGAAGCGATCTCCGGCTATCGGCGTAGCGCAATCTCGTTAGCTGGAGATTGCTTCGTCGCCTTTGGCTCCTCGCAATGACGATGGCGGTTGGGACGAGTAGATCAGAGCGTCGCTTCAATCTCGCGCGCGGCAAGATCGGGGTCCGCCGACTGGCTGATCGGGCGGCCGACGACGAGGATCGAGGCGCCGTCGGACATCGCTTGTGCAGGCGTGACGATGCGTTTCTGGTCGCCGGTCCGGCCGTTCGCGGGCCGGACGCCGGGGACGACGAAGAAGCCGCCGGGCCACGCCTTGCGTGCCGCTTTCACTTCCTGCCCTGAGCAGACGATACCGTCGAGCCCGGCTTCGCGAGCAAGTGCGGCAAGGCGGACGACCTGGTCGTGCGGGGTACCGCCCACGCCGATGTCGTCGAGATCGGGCGCGTCGAGGCTGGTGAGCACGGTGACGGCGATCACCTTGGTGTCCTTGCCCGCAACCGCCTTTGCTTCTTCGAGCATAGCGCGGCCGCCCGCGGCGTGGACGGTCAGGATGGCGGGTTCGAGCGGGCGGAGTGCCTGGATCGCTTTCGCCACCGTATTCGGAATATCGTGCAGTTTCAGGTCGAGGAAGATCGGCAGGCCGAGTTTCGCCATTTCATGCACGCCATGATGGCCGTTCGCGCAGAAAAATTCGAGCCCCAGCTTCAGTCCGCCGACATGATGCCGCACCCTTTGCGCGAGCGTCAGCGCGGCGTCGAGGTGCGGGGTGTCGATGGCAAGATAGATGGGCGAGGTCATGGCTTGTCCGGTGAAAAAAGGTCCGTCGGGGCAGGCGGAATGTCGTTGACCGGCGCCGTGGCCGTGGGCGCCGGTTCGACCGGGCGATGCGCGAGGGCGCGTAGATCGGCGGCCTGACGCTCGCTGGCATCGAGGCGGCGCTTCAGCGACCAGCGCGTCGTGCGCAGCGCGATCCACATCGGGACGCTGCCGATCAGGAAAGCGGCGAGGATGACGACGGGCAGCTTGGTCTCCGCCTCCCACCCCGGCCAGATGGTGACGGTGACGACCTGCCAGTTGGCCATCGCAAAGATGACCAGCACCGCAGTCAGCACGACCCAGATGATCGTTCGCAGGATACCCACGTCGTCTTGCTCCCTCTGTCGGTCCGGCGTGGACAGTATGACAGTTTGCCCGGCGATTCCAGCCTGTCGCTAGGCGGCGCCGAACACCCGGTCGAAGATCGTGTCGACATGCTTCATATGATAGTCGAGGTCGAAAAGTTCCGTGAGCTGCTCCGCCGACAGGCGTGCGGTGACGTCGGCGTCGGCTTTCAGCAGTTCGAGCAGCGAGAGCTGACCGTCCGATTCCCACACTTTCATCGCGTTACGCTGAACCAGCGCATAGCTGTCTTCGCGGCTCGCGCCCGCCTGCGTCAGCGCGAGCAGCACGCGCTGCGAATGAACGAGCCCGCCCATGCGGTCGAGATTCTTCTGCATCCGTTCGGGATAGACGAGCAGCTTGTCGATGACGCCCGTGAGCCGCGCGAGCGCGAAGTCGAGCGTGACTGTCGCGTCGGGACCGATGAAGCGTTCGACCGACGAATGGCTGATGTCGCGCTCGTGCCACAGCGCGACATTCTCCATCGCGGGCGTGACCGCGCTGCGGACCATACGCGCGAGGCCGGTAAGATTTTCGGTGAGCACCGGGTTGCGCTTGTGCGGCATCGCCGACGAACCCTTCTGGCCCGGCGAGAAATATTCCTCGGCCTCCAGCACTTCGGTGCGCTGAAGGTGGCGAACCTCGACCGCGAGGCGTTCGATTGACGACGCGATGACGCCGAGCACGGCGAAGAACATGGCGTGGCGGTCGCGCGGGATGACCTGCGTCGAGACCGGTTCGATCGACAGGCCGAGCTTCGCGGCGACATGCGCCTCGACGCGCGGATCGATGTTGGCAAAGGTGCCGACTGCACCCGAGATGGCGCAGGTCGCTATTTCGGCGCGCGCCGCCTGGAGCCGCACCTTGCAGCGCGAAAATTCGGCATAGGCTTCGGCCATTTTCAGCCCGAAAGTGACGGGTTCGGCGTGGATGCCGTGGCTGCGGCCGATCGTCGGGGTGAGTTTATGCTCGAACGCGCGGCGCTTGATCGCGTCAAGCAGCGCATCGAGGTCGGCGAGCAATATGTCGGCCGCCTGCGCCAGCTGGACCGCGAGGCAGGTATCGAGCACGTCCGAGCTGGTCATACCCTGATGTATGAAGCGCGCTTCGTCGCCGACGTTTTCGGCGACCCAGGTGAGGAAGGCGATGACGTCATGCTTGGTCACGGCTTCGATCGCATCGATCGCGGCGACGTCGATCGCAGGGTTGGTTGCCCACCAGTCCCACAACGCCTTCGCTGCCGATGGCGGCACGGTGCCAAGTTCGGCGAGTGCGTCGGTCGCGTGCGCTTCGATCGCAAACCAGATGGAAAAGCGATTCTCGGCCGACCAGATCGCCGTCATTTCCGGCCGTGCGTAACGCGGAACCATTGAATTTCCTTCCTTTTCGGGCGCCTTGTCGCGGAATCCCGGCGGAACCGCGACGGGGCGCCCCCTAGCAGGGACAGGGCGTTTCGCCAAATGCCGCGGCGCCGCAACCTTGCTGAAACACGGCGTGTTGACCTTATGCCCCATCATAACGGCGACAGGTCGCATCCCCGCTGAGCGTCGCCCCCAAGGAGAATGATCTTGCTTAAACCACTGCTATTGATCGGCGCTCTCGCCATCGCCGCGCCCGCGTTCGCCCAGGCGACGCCCCCCTCCGACGATGACGCGCCGACTGCCCAGCCCGCACCTGCCGACGATGAACCGGCGGATGACACCGCGCCAGATGAAAAGAACAGCACACCCACGGAGGAACCGGTGCCCGATACGCCACCGGCGGAACCGACGCCGCCGACCGATGAGCCCGCCGACCCCGCCGAGCCGACCGACTCGGAACCCCAATAACAACGCTTCAGGAGATAGACGATGTTGAAACAAATGCTTTTAATTGGTGCCGCGGCCGTCAGTTTCCCGGCGCTCGCCCAGACGACGCCCCCGGCTTCGGACCCCGGCAATCCGCCGACAACCACCGAACCTGCGACGCCCGCGCCGATGCCGGACAGCACGAACCCGGCACCCGCACCGTTGCCCGACACATCGGCGCCGCCCGCGGCTAGCGAGCCGGCACCCTCCGGGACGGCTGCTACGCCTGCCCAAATAGCGCAAATCGTCGATCAGGAATTTCCGACCTACGATGGGGACGCCAACGGCAATCTCAACGAGGCGGAGTTCGGCGCGTGGATGAAAAAGCTACGCGCGGCCACCGATCCGGCGGCCGACCCGGAATCGGCTGAAGTGAAGGCCTGGATTGGCCAGGCATATACGGCGGCCGATGCCGACAAATCGGGAGGGATCGACAAAACCGAACTGACGGGTTTCCTGTCGCGCGGCAATTGATCGACCCGTAATCGACCCATAAGAATAAGCAGCCGCCGGAGCGATCCGGCGGCTGTTTTGTCGCGCGAGCGTTCAGGCGGCGCGCTCCAACGCCTGTTCGACCTTGACGATGGACAGTTTACGTTCGTGTCCATCGCGGTCGGGCCAAAGGATCGATTGACCTTCGCTCAGGCCGATGAGCCCCGCGCCGACGGGAGTCAGAATCGAGATGCGCCCTGCGGAAATGTCGGCCTCGCCGGGATAAACGAGTTCGACGGTTCGCTCGGCACCGGTCGCGGCATCGACGAACGTAACGCGCGAGTGCATCGTCACAATGCCCGACGGAAAGCGTGCCGCGGTGCGGATCGTCGCGCGATTGATCTCGCGCAACAGCAATCCGCATACCTGCGGTAAATCTTCTTCCTTGCTAAGTGCCAGCTGGGTCAGCCGGTCGGCTTCGCGATCGATCATCTGGATGGGCGGGCTCTTGGCCGCGCGGGGCGTGGTCATGGTTTCGGCTTTCGTTGCGTGCAGAACGGCGGACGCCGTGGTGCGCCGCCGGGACAGTTTGAATGGAAATGCGCCCCGGGCTCAGGGCGCGGTGCGCCGGAACCCGGGGCTATATGCCCGCGAGAAGCTGTCCCGCGTGGGAATGCATGCGAAGGGGGCGCTGCCGAATCTTCATCCGAGCAATGATGTCGTCCGGCGCCGTGCAAGTCAAATCGGGCGGTCGCTACAACAGGCCGAGGGCTCTGAAGCTGCGATAACCGGACCCGGCAATGATGATGTGATCGTGCAGCGCGATGCCCAGTCGCGCCCCGACGTCGGCAATCTCGCGCGTGATCGCAATATCCTGTCGGCTCGGCTCGGGGCTGCCACTGGGGTGGTTATGGACGATGATGATCGCTGAGGCGCCGAGATCGAGCGCGCGCTTGACGATCTCGCGAACATAGATCGCCGATTGATCGATCGAACCTTCGCTTGCCAGCTCGTCGCGGATCAGCATATTTCGCGAGTTAAGATAGAGGACGCGCACGCGCTCGACGTCGATCGGCCCCATGTCGGCGCGCAACCAGTCGAGCAGGGCATCCCAGCTCGACAGCAGCGGCTTGTCGCGAAACCCGCCTTTGAGCATCCGCAAGCCGGTGGCCTGGACGATCTTCAGCGCCGCGATCCCGGTGTCGCCCAGCCCGTCGACGCGGCGCAGCGATTCGGGGTCGGCGCTGACGAGTTGCGCCAGCGAGCCGAATTCACGCAGCAGTGCCTTGGCCAGCGGTTTGGTGTCGCGCCGCGGGACCGCGAGCGCGAGCAGATATTCGACGAGTTCATAGTCGGCGAGCCCGTCGGCATCGGCCAGCAAGCGGCTGCGCAGCCGCGCGCGATGTCCATGGTGATCGGGTGTCTCGCTGTCCCCCATGCGGCCGGCAATAACCGCCTTGTTCCATGCACTCAACGGCAATAGGACGGGACGATGGCGAAGTGGACCAATTTGCTGGAGCGAAACGCGATTTCCGGCGTTGGTATCCCGCACAGGGTGGGCTGAGGGACGATATTTCACGCGCCATGACGTCATTCGAGGCCTTTCCTGTTCGGCGATCACCCGCTTGCGCCGGGGATATGGCGTGACTGAGGCCGACCACGCGCCAAAGCGGCGGTCGCATCTTCGGACGCTGCTTTTCAAAAAGCGTTGGCTGACCGCGGCGGCGGTCGCCGCACTGGCGGCGGGGGCGTGGCTGGCGCGCGAGCCGATCGCCGACGAGTTCATTCGCGGCGAGCTTGAGAGTCGCGGCGTGCCCGCGCAGTATCGGATCGATTCGATCGGTTTTCGCAGCGAGATATTGTCAAATATCGTCATCGGCGACCCGGCGCGCCCGGATTTGACTGCGCGGAAGGTCGAGGTGTTGCTTGGTTACGGCTTCACCGGCCCTTATGTATCGGAAATCCGAGCCGAAGGCGTGCGCCTCTATGGCCGCTTCGTCGATGGCCGCCTGTCGTTTGGAGCGCTCGACAAGTTCCGCGATCCCGAAAGTACCGATCCCTTTGCCTTGCCCGATCTGTCGGTGCTGCTGCGCGACGCGCGCGCGCGCGTTGAAACGCCATGGGGGAATGTCGGCGCCGCGCTGAACGGATCAGGAAATCTGCGCGATAATTTCGCGGGCAAGCTTGCGCTCGTCGCCCCCACGCTGGCCGCCGAAGGTTGCAGTGCGCGGGGCGTCAGCTTTTACGGCGATCTCCGCGTGCGCGACGTGCGCCCCGCGCTTGTTGGCCCGCTGCGCGGGCAGTCGATAGCTTGCGGCAACGGGGCGGTCACGGCGTCGTCGCCGCAGGTCGCGCTCGACATATCGCTTTCGGAAAATCTGCGCCAATGGCGCGGCCGCGCCGACGCGAGCATCGCGTCGCTTTCCGCCGCTTCGCTACGCGCCGACCGGCTGGGGGTGCTGGCGCGTTTCGACGGCAGCGCAGTGCAGACGAAACTCGAGGTCGATGCCGAAATGGCGCGGCTGCGCGGTCCCGATTTCGCTACCGACACAGTAAGGCTGGGGGCAGCGGGCAGCGTCGGTAGCGCCGCGCCGCGCCTCGAAGGGACGATCGATTTCGCGAATGCCAGTGCCAGCGCGGCGGCGCGGCGCGCGATCGCCGATAGCGCGCGCGGACTGAGCGGCACCCCCGTGGGCCCGCTCGCCGCCAAAGCAACGGCGGCGATCGGTCGCGCGCTGGCGGGCGCGAGCGGCAGCGCCGATTTTGAACTCGCGGGAGAGGGGCCACTTGCGCGCATCGACCTGATCGCGCCGCAGTTGACGAGCGCAAGCGGCGCGCGCTTTACCGGCAGTGCCGACAGCCGCATCGGTTATATCTACGGCGCGAAGCAGCCTGCGTTGCTCGTCGCCGGCAAATGGAGCCTCGGCGGGGGCGACCTGCCGACAGGCACGCTGGAACTCGACCGGCGCGCGGACGGCACGGTGCGCGGCGAAGCGCGATTTGCTGCTTATGAAGCCAAAGGCAGCCGCCTCGCGCTCGATCCGGTGCGGTTTTCCGGCAGCCCCGGCGGTGCGCTGCGCTTCGTCACGACGGCGCTGCTGTCCGGGCCCCTTGCGGGCGGGCGGGTCGATCGGTTGCGCGTGCCGCTCGCGGGTACGGTTGCGCCGACCGGCGCGCTGACGCTTGATGGCGGATGTCACCGCGTAGGCGCGGACCGCGTCGAAGTCGGCGGCTTTCGGCTGGGACGAAGCGCGATCGACCTGTGCAGCCGTGCCGGAGCGCCGCTGCTAAGCGCCGGGCCGGGCGGGCTTCGCGGCGCGATTCGCGTGCCGCGCATCGCGCTGACGGGGACGAGCGGCGCATCGCCGTTCCGGATTGCGAGCGGCCCCGCGGATATTGACCTGACCACGCTTCGATGGTCGTTGTCGGACGCAAACGTCCGGCTGGGCGATGGGGACAGCGTGACGCGCTTCACCGCCCAACGCATCGCGGGCCGTGCCGCGGGTGGCGCCATGGCGGGCGAACTGGTGGGGGCGGCGGGCAAGATCGGCGCGGTCCCGCTCGACATGAGCGAAATTGCCGGTGCGTGGCGCTGGGCGAACGGCGCGCTGACATTGCAAGGAGGCCTGACCCTCACCGACAGCGCGGCGCCTGCGGCGCGCTTCTATCCGCTCGTCAGCCGCGATGCCGTGCTTCGCTTTGCCGATGGTGCGATCGAGGCAACTGCTGGTTTTGCCGAGCGGACGACCGGGACGAAGATCCTCGACACCGTAATTCGCCACCGTTTCGCCGACGGTAGCGGCACCGCCGACCTGAAAGTGGACGAATTGCGCTTTGACGAGTCGTTCCAGCCAGACCAGCTGACCTATCTCGCCAAGGGCGTCGTCGCAAATGTGCGGGGAACGGTCGTCGGCGACGGGCGGATCGAATGGGACGCCGCGGGCGTCACCAGCCGCGGCACCTTTGCGACGGCCGGCACCGATCTCGCTGCCGCCTTTGGTCCGGTCACAGGGCTTACCGCGACGCTCAGCTTTGACGACATGATCGGCCTGCGTTCGGCGCCGGGCCAGGTTGCGCGGATTGACGAGGTCAACCCAGGGATTCCGGTGCGCGAGGGCGTGATCGAATATAGCCTGCTCGGCGACAACCGCGTGCGGATCGAGGGCGGGCGCTGGCCCTTTGCGGGCGGCGAACTGCTGCTCCATCCGACCACGCTCAATTTCGCCGCCGACCAGCCGCGCCGGATGACCTTCGACGTTGTGGGCGTCGATGCCGCCGTGTTCCTCCAGAGCTTCGGGTTCGAGAATATCAACGCGACGGGCAAGTTCGACGGCACGCTGCCGGTCGTGTTCGACGGGCTGGGCGGGCGGATCGAGGACGGGCGGATCGACGCGCGCGCAGGTGGCGGAACGCTCGCTTATGTCGGCGAATTGTCGAACCGGAACCTTGGCACAATGGCCAATTTTGCCTTTGGCGCGCTGCGCAGCCTGAAATATGAAGATCTGACGATTGTGCTCAACGGGGACCTTGACGGCGAAATGGTGACCGATATCCGCTTTGGCGGCGTGGGGCAGGGGGAGGGGGCGTCGCGCAATTTCCTGACCAACCAGATCGCGAAGCTGCCGTTCGTGTTCAACGTGAAGATTACGGCACCTTTCCGCCAGCTGCTCACGTCGGCAAAGGGCTTTTACGATCCGTCGTTGTTGATCGAACAGAATCTGCCCGCGCTGTTGCGTGCGCAGGAAGAAGTCGAAGCAGCCGCGCGCGGCGCAACCGCCCCCGTTCAGCCCCCAGAAAGCGAGCCTGTGCAATGACGATAACCAAGACCGGAGCAAGGAGGCTGGCCATCAAGGCGCGCTGTCTGGCGATAATGATCGCGATCCCGGCCCTTGCGGGCTGCGTTCAGATCGACACGCCCGACAAGCCCATCGAGATCAACCTGAATATCAACATCCGTCAGGAAGTGGTGTACAGGCTTGATGGCGATGCCAAGAAGCTCATCGAGCAGAATAGCGAGATATTCTGATGACAGGGATGAATATGATGCGTTGGAATATAGGAAAACCCACCGGACTGGCGCTGGCCGCCGTAGCAGCGACCGCTGCCGTGGCGCTCGCCGTGCCGTCTGCGATGGCGCAGCGCGACCCCGCGTACGCCGCGGCGCGCGCCGCTGGGCAGATCGGCGAGCAGCCCGACGGCTATCTCGGCTTTGCCACCACGCCGACCCCGGCGATCCGCGCGCTGGTGCAGGACATCAATATCAAGCGTAAGGCCGCTTATACCGAACGCGCGCAGGCGACGGGCAGCACGGTCGAGCAATTCGCCTTTACCAGCGGCTGCAACCTGATTGCGAGCACCAAGCCCGGCGAGAAATATCTGACCCCCGGCGGGGCGTGGAAAACCCGCGACGCCAGTCCGCCCGAACGCGACGCGCGCTGTCCGTAAGCCATATGACGCATAACGGGACCCTTCGGGGTCCTTCAGATGCCGCCGCGCCCCTAAACGCGGCGGCATTTTTGTGCGCACCAGCACAGGCATTGACTTAATGGGGCGGCGTTCCTAAACGGGCCGCGCCTTAGGGGTACCCCGAATTTTCGGGCCTTTTTTCGCAGGCGGAATCGGGGCTTTCCGGTTTCGTTTCAGGAGGATGGCGAGGGAATGACGGGCAAGGGCAGCGATCCGGAACTTGGCTCGGAGGATTCGCGCCTGGTCTCGCTCGAAGAGCGATTGGACCGGGCCGAAGCCGCAGAGGCAAAGCGGACCGCAGTGAATGCCGGACCGGAATCCGACGCCAATTATCGGCTCGGCAACCGGGTGCTGGCGGAGCTGCTGGGCGGATTGATCGGCGGCGGCCTGTTCGGCTGGCTGATCGACCGGATCGCAGGCACCGAACCCTGGGGGCTGTTGGGCATGTTGTTCATGGGGATCGTCGTGGCGTTCCGGAACATCATCCGCCTGACAACAACGCCGCGCAAATAGCGGGGCGCGAAGGACATTTTTGGCGGGACGGCCGGACGCGCCGCCCCGCATTGCGCGTGGAGTGAAGAGTGGCGGCGGAATCCGGCAAGATCGACCCGATGCACCAGTTCGAGGTGACCCCGCTCGGCGGCGGTTTCAACCTTGGCGGGCAAGAGGTTCTGTTCACCAACAGCGCGCTGTGGATGGTCGTCGCGGCCATCGCGCTCGGCCTGTTCATGTGGGGCGGGATGCGCCGCCAGCTTGTGCCCGGCCGCTGGCAGGCCGCGGTCGAAGGCTTCACGGGCTTCATCTCCAGCATGATGATGGCGAATATCGGCACCGAGGGCCGCAAATACACGCCTTATGTTTTCTCGCTCTTCATGTTCATCCTCTTCTGCAACCTGCTCGGCATGTTGCCGCTGGGCGTGCTGGGGCTGCATCCCTTCACCGTCACCAGCCACATCGCGATCACCGGCGTCCTCGCGCTGATCAGCTTTGCGATCGTGCTCGTTGTCGGCTTCTGGCGCCATGGCCTCCATTTTTTCTCGCTCTTTGTTCCGCACGGCACGCCGCTGCCGATGATCCCGATCATCGCGCCGATTGAGTTCGTGTCGTTCATGGTCCGCCCGTTCAGCCTTGGCCTGCGGCTTTTCGTCGCAATGACCGCGGGCCACGTGCTGCTGAAAGTGCTGTCGGGCTTCGTCATCAACGGCTTCAACGCCGAGACCTTGTGGCTCGGCTCGATCGTCTCGGTGCTCAGCTTCACGCTGATGATCGGCATCAGCGCGCTCGAACTGCTCGTCGCCGGCATTCAGGCCTATGTTTTCGCCCTGTTGACCTCGCTCTATATCAACGACGCGGTCAACCTCCACTAATTCTGTTTTATAATAAACATTTACACCAAGGAGTTATTACAATGGACGCAGAAGCAGCAAAGCTGATCGGTGCCGGTCTGGCCGCTATCGGTGCCGGCATGGCCGCCATCGGTGTGGGTAATGTGTTCGGCAGCTTCCTCGAAAGCGCACTGCGTAACCCGGCGGCCGCCGACGGCCAGCAGGGCCGCCTGTTCATCGGCTTCGCCGCTGCCGAACTTCTCGGCCTGCTGGCGTTCGTCGTTGCGATGATCCTGCTCTTCGTCGTCTGATTGCGGCGATCGGGTGACGCCGGTCCTTCGGGACCGGCTTCGCCATTTGCAGATTTTCACGTTTTCAAGGTTCGCCTTCCATGCCCCAGATAGCCCAGCTCACCGCTGACAATTGGTATCTTGCCTCGCAGCTTTTCTGGCTGCTGGTCGTGTTCGCCGGCATTTATGTCGTGATCGGCCGCGGTATGCTGCCCAAGATCGAAGCGACGGTGGACGCGCGCGACCGCAAGGTCGCCGACGATCTGGCGGCAGCGAAAGCGGCGCACGCCGCCGCCGACACGCTGGAAGAAACCTATCGCCAGCAGGGCGAGGCAAGCCGCGCTGCGGCGCAGAAAGCGGTGGCGGAAGCCAAGGATAGGGCCGCGAAAGACGCCGAAAAGCGTCTGACAAAGATCGATGCCGAACTCGCCGGCAAGCTTTCGGCGGCCGAAGCTGACGTTGCCGCGGCGCGCTCGTCGGCGATGGCGGAAATCGAATCGGTCGCAGCCGAAGCGGCGGGTGATCTCGTCGCCAAGCTGTCGGGCGTGAAGGTCGCTGCGGCGGATGCCAAGGCGGCAGTTAAGGCGGTGCTTCATGGCTGATTTTACCCTGATCCTGGCCGAGGGCGCCGCCGAGCCGACGGCGTTCGGCCTCAACGCGACCGTTTGGGTTTCGATCGCGATGCTCGTGTTTCTGGGCATTCTCGTCTGGAAGGGCGTGCCCGGCGCGATCGCCGCGATGCTCGACAAGCGAATCGCCGAGATTTCCAAGCAGCTGAACGAAGCAGAACAGCTGCGCCTCGATGCCGAATCGCTGAAGGCCGAATATGAGGCCAAGCTTGCCGACGCCGCGCGGGAGGCCGACGAAATGCGCGCGCGCGCCGATGCCGAGGCCGAAGCGCTGGTCGCCAAGGCCAAGGCCGATGCGACCGCGCTGATCGCCCGTCGCAAGCAGATGGCGGAGGATCGCATCGCCGCCGCCGAAGCGACCGCGCTCGCCGAGGTCCGCACCGCGGCCGCCAAGGCGGCGACCGAAGCCGCGGCGAAACTCATCGCCGAAAAGCATGACGCCGCCGCCGACAAGGCGCTGATCGACCAGGCAATCGCGGGCGTTGCCAGGGGCTGATCGCTCCGACATCGCTGAGAACAAAACGCCCGCGGATTTCCGCGGGCGTTTTGCTGTGGGGGATTTCGCTGGGGTGATATGGCTGGAAGCACCGGAAGCACACATCGCCGCGGAGGCGGCTTAAGGAAGATTCGCGCAGAGGCCGCAGAGATGGAGCCGTTCATTTCTGCGGCCTCTGCGCGAACTTATAGAATGCCGCATTCCGACCGAACCTAGCCGTCGCCCCCGCGCAGGCGGGGGCCGCTGTCGGTTTACGCAGCGACGCAGCAAAAGGCCGATGGCGGCCCCCGCTTTCGCGGGGGCGACGGTTTATTGGAACGTCCGCTCCCCACCCCAAAGCCGACATTGCAAAAATTCGCTGTCCTACACGGCCCGACTGTGCCAGCCTTCGTTTCTGCTCTTTCAACATGTGGATAAGCCCGGTCACCGCCCGGCCTGTGGACGGACGCAGGCGTCCGGTACCGCAAGTCCGGTCGCAACGGCATACTGGCGATCGCGCAAGGCTGACCTTTCCTGACCTTTGAATATTTCTGAAGTCATACGCTAACCGAATCGCGAGGCGCAGTCCGTCAAAAGCGGATCATGATCCGCCGCGCCAACGCAGGTGAGATGCTGTGGACGAGCTGCAACATCTTCACCATGCCGACATTGATCTCGCTTTTGCCCGTGCGGATGCCGTCGACGATCTCGGCCGCGCAGTCGTGCGCGCTCATTTTCTTGCCGGCGCGCGCTGCCGTCATGTTTGTTTCGACGACCGGCGGCAAAGCCTCGATCACGCGGACATTGCTGTCTCTCAGCAAGTGTCGGATCGCCTGCGTATAGCTGCGCAGCCCGGCCTTGGTCGCGCAATAGATCGACCCGCCCGCGCGCGGCGCGATGGCGAGGCCCGAGGTGACGTTGACAATCGCCGCCTCGTCCTGCGCACGCAGGATAGGCAAAAGTCGCGTGCAGAGCGCGACCGGCGCATCAAGGTTGGTGCGGATGCAATGCGCCGCGCTGTCCAGCGTTTCGGGCCGATCAAAGTCATAATCGCTGCCTACTCCGGCATTGTTGACGAGCAGCGCGATCGGCTTATCAGCGACGGCGGCCACGACCGCATCGATCCCCGCCGTCGTCGACAGGTCGCCCACGATCGTGCCGAATCCCAGTGCCGCCATCGACTGCAGTTTGTCCGCCGAGCGTCCCGTGACGATAACGTCTGCACCTGCGGCCTGCAATTGCAGGGCGATTTCGCGCCCGATGCCGTCGCTGCCGCCGGTCACCAGCGCGAGTTTTCCCTGTAACTTCATGTGACCCCTCCCATAGCTTTTACCGCGCATACTATGGCGGCTCGCATCGCCTTCGCCTACATGCAAGATCATGGTTCGCCCCAACGCTCCCGACCGATTCAACGAAGAGAAGGCCACCTATGTCGTCCGCGGCGGCGATGAGGATGGCGACAAGCCCGACCTCGAGCGCGGTGCCGAAGCAATCCGCAGCGTCGTGCGCAAGCTGCCGACCCGTCCGGGCGTTTACCGGATGCTCGATGCGCGCGGCGACGTGCTGTACGTGGGGAAAGCGCGCGCGCTCAAGAACCGCGTGACCAATTATACGCAGGTCGCGCGGCTGCCGCAGCGATTGCAGCGCATGGTGTCGCAGACGCGCGCGATGGAGATCGTCACCACGAACAGCGAGGCCGAAGCACTGTTGCTCGAGGCGCAACTCATCAAGCGGTATCGCCCACCGTACAATGTGCTGCTGCGCGACGACAAAAGCTTTCCCTTCATCCTGCTGCGCACCGATCATGATTTCCCGCGTGTGCAGAAGCATCGCGGCGCGCGGCGCGCCAAGGGGCGCTATTATGGGCCGTTCGCAAGCGCGGGGTCGGTCGGGCGCACGCTCAACGCGCTGCAAAAGACCTTCCTGCTGCGCAGTTGCACTGACAGCTTCTTTGCCAACCGCTCGCGGCCGTGCCTGCTCTACCAGATCCGCCGTTGCTCGGCGCCGTGCGTCGATCGCATCTCGAAGGAAGATTATGCCGGACTGGTGAGCGACGCGCAGGACTTTCTGGAGGGCCGCTCGACCGCCGTGCAGAAGCGCTTGGGCGAAGCGATGACCAAGGCCGCCGATGCGATGGATTTCGAACAGGCGGCGGTGCTGCGCGACCGGCTGAAGGCGCTGACCTTTATCCAGGGCAGCCAGTCGGTCCATGCCGACGGGCTGGGCGATGCCGATGTCTTTGCGCTCGCGGCGAAGGGCGGACAGCTGTGCATCGCGGGCTTCTTCATCCGCGGCGGGCAGAATTGGGGACACCGCAGCTTTTTTCCAGCGCATGTCGCGGGCGTGCCCGAGACGGAGGTGATGGCGAGCTTTCTGATGCAATTTTACGAAGGCGTACCGCCTCCGAAGCTGATCCTCGTCGATCGCGAGCCTGAAGAATGCGAACTGCTCGCGGAAGCGCTTGGCGAAACGGCGGGGCGCAGGGTCGAGATCAGCGTGCCGCAGCGCGGCAATCGCAAGCGCCTGCTCGACCAGGCCGTGCGCAACGCGGGCGAGGAACTCGACCGGCGGCTGGCCGAGAGCAGCAGCCAGGCGAAGCTGGGGCGCGAACTCGCCGACCTGTTCGATCTGGAAAACCCGCCGCAGCGGATCGAAATCTATGACAACAGCCATATTCAGGGGACCAATGCCCTGGGCGCAATGGTTGTCGCTGGGCCGGAGGGCTGGATCAAGGGCGCGTATCGCAAATTCAACATCAAGCGCGCCGAGACGCAGCCGGGCGACGATTTTGCGATGATGCGCGAGGTGTTCCAGCGCCGTTTTGCGCGCGCGATGGAGGAGGACCCCGAGCGCAGCAAGGGCGAATGGCCCGATCTGGTATTGATCGACGGCGGCAAGGGGCAGGTGTCGGCGGCAGGCGCGGTGCTCGCCGAGCTCGGGATCGACGATCTGACCTATGTGGGCGTGGCCAAGGGACCGGACCGCAATGCGGGGCGCGAAACCTTTTACCTGCCCGATGGGCGCGAATTCACGCTGCCGACGAACAATGCGGTGCTCTTCTATATCCAGCGACTGCGCGACGAGGCGCACCGCTTTGCGATTGGCGCACACCGCGCGAAGCGGGCAAAGGCGATGGGAAGCTCGCCGCTCGACGAAGTGCCCGGCATCGGCCCGGCGCGCAAAAAGGCGCTGCTGATGCACTTCGGCACCGCGCGCGCGATCAAGGGAGCGAGCCTGGAGGATTTGCAGAAGGCGCCCGGGGTGAGTGCGGCGGTGGCGCAGGCGGTGTATGATTTCTACAACCCGGGGGGGTAAATGCGATCATTCGCCAGGGTGACGGAATGGGAGAGTTTATATGGATTTCGCCGCAATGATGCCCTTGGCCGCAACGCTCGGCGTGACCATCCACGAAGGAGATAAAGACCGCGTTGCGGGGAAACTCCCCGTCCGCCCCGAAATCTGCACCGCGGGCAATATCGTCCATGGCGGCGCGATCATGGCCTTTGCCGATTGCCTTGGTGCAGTCGGCGCTTTCCTGGCTTTGCCCGAGGGGGCCAGCGGCACGACAACGATCGAGAGCAAGACCAATTTCCTTGGTGGCGGGCCTGTGGGTTCGGTGCTGGTGGGCGAGGCGACGCCGGTGAAGATCGGCAAGCGCGTCTCGGTCTGGCAGACGCGTATCCGTACCGGGGAGGGCGCCGACGTCGCGCTGGTCACGCAGACGCAGCTGGTGCTTTGGCCAGCCTGAGCACCGATGCCATCGTCTGCGCGGTGCGCGCGCATGGCGAGCATGGCGCGATCCTGCGCGCGCTGACGCGTGAGGCGGGGCTGGTCGCAGGCTATGTCCGCGGCGGGCGGTCGCGGCGCCTGCGGCCCATATTGGTGCCGGGCAATCGCGTCACGCTGGAGCTGCGTTCGCGCACCGAAGAGCAGCTTGGCGGTGCGACAGTCGAGCTGCTGGAAAGCCGCGCGCCCTTGCTCGCCGAACCGCTGGCGGCGGCGGCGATCGACTGGGCGACCAGCCTCACCGCGGCGACCTTGCCCGAAGGACAGCCCTATCCCGCGCTTTATGCCGTGCTGTCGGCGGTGCTGGAAGCGATCGGCGTTGCGCCCTCGGCGCGGCAATGGGCGCTTGCGCTCGGCCGTTACGAGATGTTGCTCCTCGCCGAACTTGGGTTCGGGCTGGACCTGGGCGAATGCGTCGTGACGGGCACGCGCGACGATCTGGCGTTCGTCAGCCCCAAGAGCGGTGGCGCGGTCAGCGCGGCGGCGGCGGCGGGATATGAAAACCGGCTGCTTCGCCTGCCGCCTTTCATGCTGGGGGACGCCGCCGATATGGCTGCCGCCGATCCTTCGATGGCCGACGTGCTCGATTTCCTGGCGATCACCGGCCATTTCCTCGACCGCGACCTGCTCGACGGACGCAACCGCGATTTGGCGGGCGTAAGGCAAAGATTGATCAATCGGCTGGGCAGGGCGGTTGCGTGAACCCCTGCCGCTGTCTAAGCGGCGGGCGAGACACGAAAGGGTGAAGCGTTGAAAATCCTGCTGCTGGCCGGCGACGGTATCGGTCCGGAAATCATGGCGGAGGCCGAGAAGGTGCTTGCCGCGCTGGCGCTGCCGGTGACGCTCGACCGCGCGCTTGTCGGCGGAGCGGCCTATGCGGCGACCGGCCGCCCACTACCCGCGGAAACGCTAACAAAAGCGAAGGCCGCCGATGCGGTCCTGTTCGGCGCGGTCGGCGACCCGCGCTTCGATACGGTCGAACGTCATTTGCGGCCCGAACAGGCGATCCTGGGCCTCCGCGCCGAACTGGGCCTGTTCGCGAACCTGCGTCCGGCAAAACTGTTCGCTGGGCTGGAGGACAGCTCGGCGCTGCGCCCCGAAGTCGCGTCGGCGATCGACCTGTTGATCGTCCGCGAACTCAACGGTGACGTCTATTTCGGCGAAAAGGGCACGCGCACGACGGATAGCGGCGAGCGGCAGGGCTATGACATCATGTCGTACTGCGAAAGCGAGGTACGGCGGATCGCGCATGTGGCGTTCAAGGCGGCGCAGGGACGCAACGGACGGCTCTGCTCGGTCGACAAGGCGAACGTGCTCGAAACCTCGCAGCTGTGGCGCGACGTGGTGATCGAGGTTGCGGCCGACTATCCCGACGTGGCGCTGACCCACATGTATGTCGACAATGCCGCGATGCAGCTGGTGCGCAATCCGGGGCAGTTCGACGTCGTCGTCACCGGCAATCTGTTCGGCGACATCTTGTCCGACCAGGCGTCGATGTGCGTCGGGTCGATCGGACTGCTCGCATCGGCGTCGCTGGGCGAAGGCGCGCGCGGGCTGTATGAGCCGATTCACGGCAGCGCGCCCGACATCGCGGGGAAGGGCATGGCCAACCCGCTGGCGATGATCCTGTCGCTTGCGATGCTGCTCCGCCATTCGGGGGGGGACGAAGGAAATGCGGCGCGGATCGAGGCGGCGGTGGCGCAGGTGCTTGCCGGCGGCTGCCGCGGCGCCGACCTGGGCGGGACAATGGCCACGGCGGCGCTGGGTGATGCGGTCGTCGCGGCTTTGAACGGATAGGGAAGATGAAGAAAACGACGGGTTTCGATCGTAACAAAACGAAAAGCTGGCACCCCGCGACGCAGGCGGTGCGCGGCGGGACGTGGCGCAGCGAACATGGTGAGACGTCGGAAGCACTCTTCCTGACGTCCGGCTACACCTATGACAGCGCCGAGGAGGTCGCCGCGCGCTTTGCCGGCGAGGCGCAGGGCATGACCTATTCGCGGCTCCAGAACCCGACCGTGGCGATGCTGGAGGAACGTATCGCGCTGATGGAAGGCGCCGAGGCGTGCCGGACGCAGGCGACGGGCATGGCGGCGATGACCACCGCGCTGCTTTGTCAATTGTCGGCGGGCGACCATATCGTGGCGGCAAAAGCGGCGTTCGGATCGTGTCGGTGGCTGATCGACCATCTCTGTCCGCGCTTCGGCATCGAAACCACCGTCATCGACGGCCGCGACAACGACGCATGGGAACGGGCGATCCGGGCGAACACAAAGGTGTTTTTCTTCGAGACCCCCGCCAATCCGACGATGGATATTGTCGATATGCGGCATGTGTGCGCGCTGGCCAGGGCGCATGGCATTACGACCGTGGTCGACAATGCCTTCGCCACCGCCGCGCTTCAGCGTCCGCTGGATTTCGGCGCCGACGTCGTCGCCTATTCGGCGACCAAGCTGATGGAAGGGCAGGGGCGCGTACTCGCGGGGGCGGTGTGCGGGACCGAGAAGTTCATCAACGATGTCTTGTTGCCATTTCAGCGCAATACCGGGCCGAACCTGTCGCCGTTCAACGCATGGGTGGTGATGAAGGGGCTGGAGACGCTTGATCTGCGTGCGCGACGCCAGTCGGAAAATGCGCTTGCGGTTGGCAAGTTCGTCGAAGGTCGTGTGCCGCACATCCTGCATCCGGGTTTGCCAAGCCATCCGCAGCATAATCTCGCAAAGAGCCAGATGGACGATTGCGGGCCGATCTTCTCCTTCATCCTCGACGGGCGCGACCAGGCGATGACCTTTCTCAACGCCCTCGAACTTGTCGACATTTCGAACAATATCGGCGATTCGCGCAGCCTTTGCTGCCACCCCGCGTCAACCACCCACTATGGGGTCAGCGCCGAGGCACGCGCCGACATGGGCGTGGTCGAAGGGATGTTGCGCATCAACATCGGGCTTGAAGACCCGCGCGACATCATTGCCGATCTGGACCAGGCATTGACCAGAGCCGGGCTTTAGGGGAAATCTGACGCCGCGATGATCGACTCCTTCTTCCCTTTCTCGGCGACTACCGGACCTGTGACCGTGCGCGTGGCGGTGAGCTATCTGCCCGAACAATCTCACCCGGCGCTCGGCCGCTGGTTCTGGGCCTATCATGTCCGCGTCGAAAATCACGGCGAGAGCGCGGTCCAGCTGCTCTCGCGCCATTGGCAGATCAGCGACGCGCGCGGACAGGTGAGCGAGGTTGAGGGGGAGGGCGTCGTGGGCGAACAGCCGCTGATCGGCGCAGGCAGCGCCTATGACTATGTATCGGGTTGCCCGCTGCCCACACCCGAAGGGTCGATGGTCGGAAGCTATACGATGGAAATGAGCGACGGGTCGCAGATGCTCGTCGCCATCCCGCACTTTCCGCTCGTGGCGCCCGCGACCGCGTCATGAAACGCACGCACCTGCCCCTCAACGCGCTCCGCGTCTTCGACGCCGCTGCCCGGCATCTGAGTTTTACGCGCGCCGCCGACGAACTCGCGGTGACTCCCGCGGCGGTGGGGCAACAGATTCGCGCGCTCGAAGATATGCTGGGCGTCGTGCTGTTCCGCCGCACGCCCAAGGGGCTGGAACTGACGGGCGAAGCGCAGGCCGGGCTCGATGCGCTGCGGCAGGGATTTTTGCAGTTCGAGGAATCGGTCCGCGCAATGCAGGCAGGGCAATCGTCGCAATCGCTGACGATCGCCGCGCCGCGCGACCTGACCGCCAAATGGCTGGCGCCGCGGCTAGCGCGCTACAGCCAGCAGGCGCCCGATGTGCGCTTCACCTTGGTGTCGGCGGATACCGGCATCGATTTCACCGAAGCCAACCTCGACCTGGCGATCTTCTGGACCGACGGCGCGGGAGAGCATGAAGGCGTGGCCTTGTCCGAACCGCTGATGGTGACCGTCGCGGGACCGGGGGCGGGTAGCGACACGCGTATCGCCTGGCCCGGCTGTCCGGTCGCCGATGGCGAACCCGCGCTGCGGCTAGGCGACGCGGGGCTCGCGATCGACGCCGCCGCGAACGGGCTGGGCCATGCCAACGTCCCCGCGATGCTCGCCGAGAGCGACATCGCTGCGGGCCGCGTACGGCAGGTCGGTGACGCGGTGCCGATCAAGCGCGGCTATTGGCTTGTCGCGCCGACGCCGCAGTGGCGGCAGGCGAAAGTAAAGGCGCTGGTCGCGGCGTTGACCGCCTGAGGCTTATTTCGCCGCGAGCGCAAGCAGCCGCGTGACCAGCCCGACCAGCGTTTCGGTGGCGACCGGCGCGTCAGGATTGTTCCAGCTCGCGGTGACGACAAACCATTTGGCGTCCGATTTGCGCTGCCCCAGCAGACTCATCGAAATCACCCCGAGTTCGGACCCGCCCTTGTAGCCGAGCCACGACCAATCCTTGACCGCTCCGGGACTCACGCCGGGGTTGATCGCCATCGCCGCCATTGCCGTCGGCGATTGCCGGTTGCGTAGGTCGATCATCAGCCGCGCGACGTCGTTGGGGCTGGCAAACCATTCGAGGCTGTCGATAAAGCGCGGACCTCCGGCAAAGCTGACGCCATCGACATTGGCGAGGGTGAGCCGGTCGCGATTGGCGTCTAGCAACCGGCGCTGCGCCGCATCGTCGCCCCCAACGAACGCGTCACGCTCGGCGGAAAAATTATTGCCCTTGAGCGCGAAGGCTTCGACCGTGGTGAGGAAGGGGATGTTGCGCGACGGCGCGCTGTGCCCCGCCGCCTTCATCCGCGCCTCGATGGCGTCGCGGCCGAGCAGGTGGATCAGCGTATCGGTCGCACTGTTGTCGCTGACCGAGATCATCCAGTTGGCGAGGCTTTGCAGCGTCACCGGCGTGTCCTTTGGCCAGTTTGCGGTGCCCGCAGACGAAAAGCTGACGTGCGACAAGGGCGCGACGTCGGACCAGTTGCGTTCGCCCGCCGCGACCTGCGCCGCCAGTTCGTCGAGGATATAGAGTTTGAAAGTCGAACCGACGGCGAATTGCCGGTCGGCATTTGCCGAGGCGAGCGGGCGAATGCTGTCACCGTTGAGTTTAGCGACGAGAAATCCTGCGTCCCCTGGGAGCGCGGCGATTTCGGCGGCGACCGTCTTGAAACTGTCGTTCGCCATCTCGAAGCCCGTCAGCCGCAGGCCGATCACGTGCGCGTCGGCGCCCGCGCCAACGTCCAGCAGCACCGCGGCAACGCCCTTCTCAAAACGCAGCGATAAGGACCCCGAGCGGCCGTCGTTCGATGCGGTGCTTTCGACGGCGACCGGCTTGCCATATTGGGCGATGATACCGGCGGCCATCGCCTTGAACTGCGCTTCGGGCAGCGCCGCCTGAAAAGTCGGGTCGAAATAATCGGCAAAGGCGATTTCTCCGTTGAGCAGCGCGACAAGTTGCGCCGCGCGCCGATCGAATGGGGTCGCGGCAACGGCCTGCGTTTCGGCAGACCGCGCTCCGACTGATGTTGCTGGAAGTGATAGCGACATCAAAAGCGCGACGAAAACGGATTTGCGGATCATGAATGCGCCCCCGGATCAATGAACCGCCACGATGTTATGCGTCGATCGCGGCCTCGTCGAGGCTGGCGGCGTTGGCCTGAATGAACTGGAACCGATGTTCGGGATGCTTGCCCATCAGCCGGTCGACCAGATCCTTGACCTGATGGCGCTCCTCATATTCCTGCGGCAGCGTGACGCGCAGCATCGATCGCGTCGCGGGATCCATCGTCGTTTCCTTGAGCTGGTTCGGGTTCATTTCGCCCAGGCCCTTGAAGCGTCCGACCTCGACCTTCTTGCCCTTAAACAGCGTCGCTTCAAGCTCGGCGCGATGCGCGTCGTCGCGCGCGTAGGCCGAGGTATTGCCTGCGGTCAGGCGATAGAGCGGCGGCTGCGCCAGATAGACATGCCCGTTCCGCACGATGTCGGGCATTTCCTGAAAGAAAAAGGTCATGAGCAAAGTGGCAATATGCGCGCCATCGACATCGGCGTCCGTCATGATCACGATTTTTTCGTAGCGTAGGCGGTCGGCGTCGCAATCCTTGCGCATTCCGCAACCCAGTGCGAGCGCGAGGTCAGAGATTTCTTGATTGGCGCGGATCTTGTCGGCGCTCGCGCTCGCGACGTTCAAAATCTTGCCGCGGATCGGCAGGATCGCCTGCGTCTTGCGGTCGCGCGCCTGCTTGGCGCTGCCACCCGCGCTGTCGCCTTCGACGATGAACAATTCGGTGCCCTCGGGGCCGTCGTTCGCACAATCTGTGAGCTTACCCGGCAGGCGAAGCTTGCGGCCGCTTGTCGCGGTCTTGCGCTTGACCTCGCGCTCGGCCTTGCGCTTCAGGCGCTCGTCCATCCGGTCGAGGACGAGGCCCAGCAACGCGCGACCGCGATCCATATTGTCCGACAGAAAATGGTCGAAATGGTCGCGCACGGCATTCTCGGTCAGACGCGCGGCCTCGGGGCTCGACAGCCGGTCCTTGGTCTGGCTCTGAAACTGCGGATCGCGGATGAAGACCGACAGCATCATCTCGCCACCGTTGAACACGTCCTCGGCGGTGATCTGCGCCGCCTTCTTTTGACCGATCAGCTCGCCGAACGCGCGTAGGCCCTTGGTCAGCGCCGCGCGTAGCCCCGCCTCGTGCGTGCCGCCTGCGGGCGTGGGGATGGTGTTGCAATACCAGCTGTACGATCCGTCGGACCAGAGCGGCCATGCGATCGCCCACTCGGCGCGGCCCTGATCGCCCGAAAAGTCCTGCCGCCCTACAAAGGGTTCCGCGGTCGCGCATTCGCGTGTGCCGATCTGCTCTTTGAGGTGGTCGGCGAGGCCGCCGGGGAACTGGAACACCGCCTCGGCGGGCGTGTCGTCGCCGATCAGCTCGGGCGCACATTTCCAGCGGATTTCGACACCGGCGAACAGATAGGCTTTCGAGCGCGCCATGCGATAGAGGCGCTGCGGCTTGAAGCGGCCATGCTCGCCGAAGATTTCGGGGTCGGGAATGAACGACACGCTCGTCCCGCGCCGGTTCGGCGTGGAGCCCAGTTCCTCAAGTGGGCCGAGCGGCGCACCGCGCGCAAAGCGCTGGCGATACAGCTGTTTGGCGCGCGCGACCTCGATCTCGGTTTCGACCGACAGCGCGTTGACGACGCTCACACCGACGCCGTGGAGGCCGCCCGATGTCGCATAGGCCTTGCCCTCGAACTTGCCGCCCGAATGAAGCATGGTCATGATGACTTCCAGCGCCGACTTGCCCGGAAATTTCGGATGGGGATCGACCGGCATCCCGCGGCCATTGTCGACGATGGTCAGCCGGTTGCCGACGTCGAGCGTCACTTCGATCCGCGTCGCGTGCCCGGCGACGGCTTCATCCATGCTGTTGTCGATCACTTCGGCAGCAAGGTGATGAAGCGCGCGTTCGTCCGTACCGCCGATATACATGCCGGGGCGACGGCGCACGGGTTCGAGCCCCTCCAAGACTTCAATCTGCGAAGCGTTATAGCTGTCGGAAGCGGGGGTCGCGGCGTCGAACAAATCGTGACTCATGATCTGGCTATACGGGGGCGTGACGGCCGCTGGCAAGCGCGGTTTTGGCGGGGATCATCCAGCGCATAGGGGCATCGCTTCACCGCATTTTGGCGTGTGGAAGGAACTTTCAGCGAAGGCGCCGGGTTGGGGTGGCGACTGCAAAGTCATCAAAAAGTGGAGTAAAAACATGAAATTCGCAGCTCTCCTCGCCGCAACGGCGGCTTCCGTATCGGCGGTCCCTGCTATTGCGCAAGACAATCGCGACCCGTCGCAGGACTTCAACGGCCCCTATATCTCCATCGGCGGCGGCGCTACGCTTCAGGGCAACGACCGCGGAGAAACGCTTGTGTTCGATACCGACCAAGACGGAACCTATGGCGATACCGTCGGTACGACCGATGCTTTTTCACCCGGCTTCTGTAATGGCGCGGCGACAAGCACCGCCAATGTTGGCTGCCGCAACGACAAGGACGGTCCAGAATTTTTCGGGCGCCTCGGCTATGACAGGCGTATGGGCAACTTCGTGCTGGGTGCCGTGATTGAAGGCGGTCGCAGCGTCGCGCGCGACAGCGTTACCGGCTTTTCGACGACCCCCGCCAGCTACACGATGAGCCGTGAGGCCGATTATCAGGCGAATGCACGTCTGCGCGCGGGTTACACGCCCGGCGGCGGCGCGTTGTTCTATGTCACCGGCGGCGGCGCCTATGCACGTCTCGACAACAAGTTTGCAACCACGAATACCGTGAACAGCTTTGCCGACAATGGCAAGACGAATGCATGGGGTTACACGGTTGGCGGCGGCGCCGAGCTGATGGTGACGAACAACATCGGCATCGGTCTCGAATATCTCTATACCGACGTCAAGGACAACGATTATGTCGTCAACGTCGGTCCGGGAACCGCGCCGGCGACCAATCCATTCCTTTTGAATGGTGGTGGCACCGATATCCGCCGCAGCGATCCGAATTTCCGTACGCACAGCGTGCGCGGGACGTTGAGCTATCGCTTCTGATCGACCGATCTAACGCGCAAGAGAAGCGCCGGGCCTAAAGCCCGGCGCTTTTTCTTTAAGAACGCTCGCTCGGCGCGGCGAAAATTGCGAAATTGCCGTTTGCGCTGCCGACGAGGCGGCCGTCTTGATACAGTCGCGCATCTATGTTGGCGACGCGCTTGCCGCGATGTAGCACTTCTGCTTCGCAGGTCAGTCGACCTTCGACGACGCGGACATGATAGTTGAACTTGATCTCCAGCGTGGCGCACCACTGGTCGTCAGGAAGAAGGCTTGCGAGCGCGCCGCCCATCGACGTGTCGGCGAGTGAATAAGGAACGCCGCCGTGCGCCGCGCCTTGCGGATTGAAATGTTGGCGCGCATTCACGTCGATCGCCATCGTGCAACGACCGTTGCCGCGTGCGAGCATTTGCAGGCCCACAGCGCGCGCGAACTCAAAATCCTGACTGAAAGGGCTCACCGGACGCCCTAGCGAACTCGGGGACCCCCGAACGGCGGGGGCGGGGGCGGGCGGCGCGTGCCACGCGGCAATTGTGCCTGATAGGCGCGGCCGCAATGCTCGACGCAATAGGGAAAGCCAGGGTTCACCGCTTCACCGCAAAAATGAAAGTCGGGCTCGCCCGGATGCCCCATCGGCCAGCGGCAGATGCGGTCGTTAAGATCGAGAAGGCTCGTCTTGTCGGCGATTTCCGGGCTCGGCTTGGCAGGCACGAGGCGGCGCGGCGGGGCTGGCGGGATCGGGGCCTGCTGGTCGCCCGGTCCCTGGCGGATAAAGCCGCCGGGGCCGATCGACACGATGCGCGGCGCGTCCGGTTTCGGCGCTGCCTCGGCGGCTGTGCCTTCCGACGCCTCGGCTATGGGCTTGGGTTCGGGGCGCGAAGCCACCGGGGCGGGACGCGGAGCGACGGGTGCCGCGGGACGCGGGGCTGCAACTGGCGCGGGTTTAGGCATCGCCGGCGTTGCAGGCTTCGCGGGCTTCGGCGCCTTTTCCATCGCCTTGACGGGCGAGGGGCGCGATTTCAGGCCGAGGCGATGCGCCTTGCCGATGACCGCGTTGCGGCTGACCCCGCCAAGTTCGTCGGCGATCTGGCTGGCGGTCAGGCCCTTTTCCCACATGCTGCGCAGCTGTTCGATGCGCTCATCGGTCCATGACATATTCATTCCTCATCATTCCACGCCGCGGGCCACAGCGTCCGTATTGCGATCCTTTCGGGATCGATGTCACGACGGCCCAGCTTGCGGTAAGATCGGGGAGGCGATAGGCGAGAACGCCATGAACGACCAGCCCCAAATTTCGAACCCCGACTCAGCGAATATCGGTACGGTTCCGGCTTTTGCCGAACCCGGCGTCCCGCACATCCGCGCGCTTAACGTCGCGGGTATGCAGGCCCTATATGTCAAGGAGGTGCGGCGGTTTTTCAAGGTCCAGCTGCAAACAATCTGGGCCCCGGCGATCACGACGCTCCTTTTTCTCGTGATTTTCACGATTGCCCTCGGCGGTGCGGGGCGCAATGTTATCGGCGTACCCTTCGCCGATTTCATCGCGCCCGGCCTCATCATGATGGCGATGCTGCAGAACAGCTTTGCCAATTCCAGCTTCTCGCTACTCGTCGGCAAGATACAGGGGACGATCGTCGATTATCTGATGCCTCCGCTAGCGGTCGGCGAACTTGTCATTGCACTGGTCGGCGCAGCGGTCACGCGCGCGATTCTTGTCGGCTTCGCGTTGTGGCTGGCGATGCTGTTCTGGCCGGGCGTGCACGTAGGGGTCGACTATCTGTGGGCCGTCGCGCTTTTCGGCGTGCTTGGCGCGATGATGATGGGTTTCCTGGGGCTCATGACGTCGGTCTGGGCCGAGAAGTTCGATCATGCCGCGGCGGTGACGAACTTCATTGTCACGCCGCTCGCGCTGTTGTCGGGCACTTTTTATTCGGTCGACCTGCTCGCACCCTGGTTTCAGGGCGTCGCCCATGCCAACCCCGTTTATTATGCGATCATGGGCTTTCGTTATGGCTTCATCGGGACCGTCGACGCGACGATCGCCAATCCGGTGCTCACCGCGGCGCTTGTGCTGGTCGGGGTCAATATCGGGCTTGGCATGATAACATATCGGCTGCTGGCCTCGGGCTGGAAACTGAAGGCCTGACGCGCCGCACTAGTGGCGATGGATCGCACGCACGCGGTAGCGCCCGCGCTCCAGCCCTTCGAACATCGTCTCGACTTGGGGGTGATCGATCGGCCCGCCGTCGCCGTCGGCGACCAGATTCTGCTGGCTGACATAGGCGATATACGAGGAATCGCCATTTTCGGCGAGCAGATGATAGAAGGGTTGCTCCTTCGCCGGACGGATTTCCTCCGGGATTGCTTCGTACCATTCGTCGGTGTTCGCAAAAACAGGGTCGATGTCGAAAACGACGCCGCGAAAATCGAACATCCGGTGGCGCACGATGTCCCCCGGCGCAAAGCGGGCGCGACCGATCAGGGGCGCAACAGGGGCGCCGGTGCCGTCAAGGATGGATTCGCGTGTCATGGCTTCAATCTATGGCGGTTTACCACCGTTTCAAGTGCGTTACACTCTGCGCCGCCGAGGTTCGTCGAGTCGGTTGTGATCGAATTGGGGTAAACATCGGCCATCGGAGCGCGATTCCTTTGGCTTTTGATATCCCGATCGGGCCTCGCGCCGCATCCACAGGGGAGACGCATGATGGCTGACCTACCACCCGATAGTCCGAGTCCTGCCGCGGGTATCGTCCAGCGCGCCAAGGATATATTGATGAAACCCAAGGAAACCTGGCCCGTGATCGCCGCCGAACCGGCGACGACGCAATCGATCTACGTTCCCTATGTCGTGGCGCTCGCGGCGATCGGGCCAGTAGCGGGGCTCATCGGGGGGCAGCTTGTCGGCGTTTCCGTACTGGGCGTTACCTGGCATCCGCCGATCGGCGTCGCGCTGACGTCTGCCATCCTGTCCTACGGGCTGACGCTGGCGACAGTGTTCATTCTGGCGCTCGTCATCGACGGGCTGGCGCCGAACTTCGGCGGGCAAAAAAAACAGATCCAGGCGCTGAAGGTCGCGGCCTATTCGGGCACCGCTGCGTGGGTCGGCGGCATCTTCGGGCTGATACCCATGCTGGGCCTGATCGGGCTGCTGTTTGCGCTCTATGGCCTATACATCCTGTACCTCGGCCTGCCGGTGCTGATGAAGGTACCGCAAGACAAGGCGCTGGGCTACACGGTGGTCGTCGTCATCGTCGCAATCGTGCTTTTCTTAATCGTCGGGGCGGTGGTCGCCTCGATCACCGCGCCGTCGCTGATCGGCGCGCAGATGTGACCCGGGTGGCCGTTCCGCGTTCGGGACGGCCGTCAACCGATGGGTCAGATCAGGGAAAAAATGGAGGAGAGTGAGGGATTCGAACCCTCGGTACCGTTGCCGGCACTTCGCATTTCGAGTGCGACGCTTTCGACCACTCAGCCAACTCTCCTCGCTGAGAGGAGACGCCCCTAGCGGCGGTCCGTCCCTGTTGCAACCCTCTGGTTACAAAAAAGGACGGACCGACGCCGGGTCAGGGCTTGTCGGTTTCCCACCAATAAGGTTCGCGCTTGCGGGTCCCGGTTTCCACCTCGTTCATTGTTATCGGGTCAAACATCCGCCCGCCGAGCACAACGCGGTGGATCTTATCCGTATTGCGGATGTTTTCCGTGGGGTCGGCGTCGAGGATGAGCAGGTCGGCGAGTTTGCCGGCCTCGAGCGAGCCTACATCCTTGGCATAGCCCAGCGAGGTCGCGGGCATGATCGTCGCGGCGCGCAGCGCGTCGATATTGCTCCACCCGCCGCGCACGAACGACCATATTTCCCAGTGCGCGCCCAGGCCCGCCTGTTGGCCATGCGCGCCGATTGAAACCATGCGTCCTGCAGCGGCAATCTTGTCGGCCTGGCGCGCGGCGTCGTCATCGATATAGTCGCTTTCCGGCGCGATCACGCGGCGCTTGTTGTTCGCGGCAAGCTCGGCTGGCGGGATATGCTTCGTCACGATGGGATGTTCCCACACATTCGTATGCGCGCGCCAATATGGATCGCCCGCGGGGCCGCCATAGGCGACGACGAGCGTGGGGGTGTAATCGACCTTGGTCTGGCCCCACAGTTGGACAAGGTCGCGGTAGAAAACATGCAGCGGGATATTATGCTCGACGGTCGAATTGCCGTCCTGGATGAGCGAGACATCCATCGTGAAGAGTGAGCCGCCCTCGGGTGCGACGGACAGTCCCTCGGCCTGTGCGGCCTTGACGACCATCTGCCGCTGGTCGCGCCGCGGCTGGTTGTAATTTTTGACGCTGTTCGCGCCCTGCGCCTTCAGCCG
Organism: Sphingopyxis sp. TUF1; assembly: GCF_036687315.1. Lineage (NCBI taxonomy): Bacteria > Pseudomonadati > Pseudomonadota > Alphaproteobacteria > Sphingomonadales > Sphingopyxidaceae > Sphingopyxis > Sphingopyxis kveilinensis. The sequence goes on along the minus strand of NZ_CP144683.1, from coordinate 3,371,500 downwards.
CCGGACATGGGCAAGCGCGTCCTCATAGCCATTGATTTCGGCATAGCCGCTGGCGGACTTCGCTCCATAGATGACCTCGCCGGTCGAGAAGATGCGCGGCGCGAGAATGAGCCCTGCGCGCTGCATTTCGGACGAAACAAAGATTTCCGACGCGCGCGACGAGGGGTTATGGCTCGTCGTCGTGCCCATCGCCAGATTGGTGATTTCAGACCAGTTCTGCTGCGGAACCAGTTCGTCGGTGCCGTGCGGGCCGTGCGCGTGGGCGTCGACGAAGCCGGGTACGATCGTCTTGCCGGTGGCGTCGACGGTCGTTGTGCCCGCGGGGACGGTGATCGCGCCCGCGGGACCGACCGCAGCGATGCGGTCGTTCTCGATCAGGATCGCACCATTGTCGATCACCCCGCCATCCTTGTCGGCCATCGTGACGATCTTTGCGCCGGTGATGAGCACCGCGCCCTTGGGCTTCGCGGCCGTCTGCGTCATCGCCAGCGATACGCCATCGGTGGGCGGCGTGAATTTGGGCGCCTTGTCGTCGGCGGGAGCATTGGCGAAGAGGTTCGCGAGATCGGCGCTGAACAGCGTCGCGCCGCGGCTCCAGTGCAGGCGGCGGCCGCCGTTCGACCAGTGGATATAATCAGCGCCGCTACCCGACACGCGAGTCACGGGCAGCGCGCCGCTCTTGGTGCCGAGCGACACGTCCTGCCCGCCGGGCATCAGCGGCGTGACATAGGCATCGTAATTCTGCCGGAAGGCGAGGGTGCGGCCGTCGGGCGCGATTTCATAGTCGTTGACCAGCTCACCGCTTGCGTGGACGCGCTTGTCCTCGCCGTTCAGGTTGGTGCTGACGAGCTGGCTCTTGCCATCGGCGGAAGTGACCATGAAAACGCGATCGTTTGCCGCGCCGAACTGCGGCTTGGCGCCATCACGGCTGATCCGTTCGATCGCACCGCCGGTTGCCGCGATGCGATAGACGCCGGGGTCTTCGCCCCAGCGCGCCGAAACCAGCCCGCCGCCGCCGCGCCGTTCGAAAGCGATCGTCTTGCCGTCGGGCGAAAAGCGGGGTTCAGCATAGTGGCCGGGCGTTGCCGTTACCTTACGCGAGCTTCCGCCGGCGGCGCCCGTCACATGGATTTCGCCGAGACCCGCGTCGGTCCAGCGCACGAAGACGATCGATTTGCCGTCGCGCGACCAGCTTGGCCACAACTCCATCGCCGCGTCTTTCGCAGCGGTCAGCCGCCGCGGGATGCCGCCGGCCGCGGGCTTGACCCAAAGCTTGCCGAGTGTTTCGAAGACGACGCTGCGCCCGTCGGGCGACACTTCGGCCCAGCGCGGCATTTTTGTCGTGAAGCTGTCGGGGGCGACCTCGACTGCCGGATGAATCGCATCGACGATCACACGGTCGTCGTTGATGCGGAACGGGATGATGCGCGCTTCGCCTCCGCTCGCGTCGACGCGGCGCAGCTTACCGCCCGCCCAGAACAGAATGTCGCGGCTATCGGGGGTCCACGCCATGTTCGGATAGACGCCGGTCACCGCCCACGTTTCCTGCACATCCTGGTCGAGCGCGTCGTAAAGCTTGGTTTCGGCGCCCGACGCAAGATCCTTCACATAGAGCTTGGACAGTGCGCCTTCGCGCCGCACGAAGGCGAGGCGCTTGCCGTCGGGTGAAGGAGTGGGGCGCACGGCGCCGCCATTGCCAGACGCCGCGGTGCTGACCGTCCCGTCTTCGAGGCTGTAGCGTTCGATATGAAAGAGGTCGGTGTTGCTGTCCTGCGCATATTCGAAGATCGGGCCGGGCGTGACGTTGCGCGTATAATAGACACTCTTGCCGTCGGGCGCGAAAATGGGTTCGCCCAGCTCCTTCTGATGCCGCTCATTGGGTTTCTTGACCAGCGGCACGCCCGCGCCGCCCGACACATGATACATCCACACCTCGCCCGTGCCGAGCGAGCGGCCCGTGGTAAAATGCTTCTTGGCGACAAGAAACTGCCCGTCGGGACTCCAGCTCGGCTGGTTGAGCAGGCGGAAATCCTCTTTCGACACCTGCCTTTTGTCGCTGCCGTCGCGGTTCATGATCCAGATATTGTCACCGCCGCCGCGGTCGGAAACGAACGCGATGCGCGTGCCGTCGGGCGAGAAACGCGGCTGATGCTCATAGGCCAGCCCCTCGGCGATGCGCGTCGGCGTGCCGCCGTCGATGGGCATCGTGTAGATGTCGCCGAGCAGGTCGAAGGCGATGGTGCGCCCGTCAGGGGCGACATCGACATTCATCCAGCTGCCTTCGTCGACCGCAATGGGGACTTTGCGGGTTGCCATGCCCGGCGGAGCGTTGACGTCCCACTTGGCATCTTTGGCCTCAGCGGTCGGAGCGGGTGCACTTTGCGCCCAGACCGAGGTCGAACAAGCCAAAGTCGCCGCAAGGGCGAGAGCGAAGCGCGCCATGATATTATCCCCGTTTGAAATTATGTGCCGACCATATGAGCGGTGCGCTAAGTTGCAAGCCGTCGCTTTCGACGAAGGCGCTGGCAGGCTCGACGGACGGCTGCTAGCCCCGTTGACAGAAACGGAAGAGGGAAGGGGATGGCGTGCCGCTGACGGGAATAAGGGTGCTTGATTTCGGCCGCTATATCGCCGGACCTTATTGCGCGGCGTTGCTCGCCGATTATGGCGCCGATGTTATCCGCATCGAGGCGCCGGGCGGAAATGACGACCGCTATACGGTGCCCGTCGCCGACGATGGATCGGGGGCGATGTTCATGCAGATGAATCGCGCCAAACGCTGCCTGACCTTGAAGCCCGGCAGTCCCGAGGGCCGCGAGATCGTACGCCGTCTTATCGAAACCGCCGATGTCGTCGTTGCCAACCTGCCGCACGATGCGCTGGTCAAGCTGGGCCTCGATTATGACAGCCTGTCGGCGATCAATCCACGAATCATCCTGGCGACCGCCTCCGCTTTTGGCAGCGAAGGGCCGCTCGCGAGCCACGTGGGATTCGATGCGGTGGGGCAGGCGATGTCGGGGACGGTCCACCTGACCGGCACGGCGGATCAACCCTATCGCGCGCAGGTCAATTATGTCGATTTCTCGACCGCGCTCCACTGCGCCTTTGGAGTGATGCTGGCGCTGCGCGAGCGCGAGGCGACGGGGAAGGGGCAATGCGTATCGGGATCGCTGCTCGGCACCGCGCTCGCGCTCTCGAACGCGCTCACCATCGATCATGCGCTGAACGGCATCGAACGCCAGCCGATTGGCAACCGCAGCTTCAGCTCGGCGCCCACCGACCTGTTCCGCACGCGCGACGGCTGGATCGTCACGCAAATCGTCGGCAATGGGATCTTCGCCCGCTGGGCAGCGCTCGTCGGGCACCCCGAACTCGTCGGCGATCCGCGCTATGCCAGCGACATATTGCGTGGGGACAATGGCGCGGATCTGAGCGCGATCATGCAGCGCTGGTGCATCGAGCGCACGAGCGATGACGCCATCGCCGAACTGGGCGCGGCGCGCGTGCCTGCGGCGCCCGTTCTTCGTCCGAGCGAAGCGCTAGCCCATCCGCAGGTCGCGGCGATGCGACTCGTCGAGCCCGTCGCCTATCCTGGCGCGCCTGGTGAAGTGCCCGTCATCCGCGCACCGATCCGCCTGTCGGCAAGCGACAAGGTAGCGGCGAGCCGTGCACCGCAGCTCGGCGAGCATAGTGACACGATACTCGCTGAGCTTGGCTATGATGCCGACGCGATTTCGGCTTTGCGCGCGGCAAATATTATTTGATCGGCCAAGGGTGGACAGTAGGCGCGTGGGCACTTAGGTTACCGATCGGTATAAAAATCAGTCAAGGAGCTGCGCGATGACCGACACCAGCGAATATGTGCCGCCGAAAATCTGGACATGGGACAAGGCCAGCGGCGGGCGCTTCGCCAATATCAACCGCCCGGTTGCGGGGCCGACGCATGACAAGGAACTGCCCGTCGGCAAGCATCCGCTCCAGCTCTATTCGCTCGGTACGCCCAACGGCGTGAAGGTGACGGTGATGCTCGAGGAATTGCTGGCGGCCGGGCACGGCGGCGCCGAATATGATGCGTGGCTGATCAACATCGGTGAAGGCGACCAGTTTTCGAGCGGCTTTGTCGGCGCCAATCCCAACAGCAAGATCCCCGCGCTCGTCGACCGCAGCGGCGCCGAAGCGATCCGGGTGTTCGAATCGGGCGCCATCCTGATTCATCTGGCCGAGAAATTCGGCGCCTTCCTGCCCACCGACACGGCGAAGCGCGCCGAAACGCTTTCGTGGCTGATGTGGCAGATGGGCAGCGCGCCTTTCCTGGGCGGCGGCTTCGGCCATTTCTATGCCTATGCGCCGACGAAGCAGGAATATCCGATCAACCGCTATGCGATGGAAGTGAAGCGCCAGCTCGACGTGCTCGACCGGCGCCTCGCGGAGAGCGAATATATCGCGGGCGGTGATTATACGATCGCGGACATGGCGATCTGGCCCTGGTATGGCTCACTCGTAAAGGGGCTGGTCTATGACGCAGGCGAGTTCCTGCAGGTGCAGGATTATAAGAACGTCCTGCGCTGGACCGATCAGCTCGCGGCGCGCCCGGCGGTGAAGCGCGGGCGGATGGTCAACCGCCTGACCGGCGATCCGGCGAGCCAGCTGCGCGAACGCCACGACGCATCGGATTTCGAGCTGCGCACGCAGGACAAGCTTGAGGCGGCCGAATAGGGTGCTTTCGCTGGCGAACGGGCCGGGTTGGGCGAGCGATCCGATCGAACCATAGGTCGCGGAACTGTTTCAAAGGTCAGTAAAGGTCAGCCTTGCACGCTGTCCCGGCTGAGCCGCCTCGGCGCACAACGCCGGGCGCGGTTCCGGCGCGCGCCTGCAGGCGGGCAGCAGTTGGTTTGTCCACATGTTGAAAGAGCCGGAACGAAGGCTGGCATAGCCTGACCATGTAGGACAGCGTTTTTTGATGTCTGCTTTGGGGTGGGGAGCGGACGTTTCAATAAACCGTCGCCCCCGCGAAGGCGGGGGCCGCAATCGGCCTTTTCCTGCGTCGCTGTGTAAACCGACAGCGGCCCCCGCCTTCGCGGGGGCGACGGCTAGGTTCGGTGGTTAACCGCCATTCCCCCAAAAAAACCCGCGCCGAGGCGCGGGTTCTTGTCCCCGGGCAGACGGGTGAGCGTCAAAAGGGCACCCAGTTCTGCTTCTTGCGGAATTTCATATAACCGACATTGGCGCCGAGGCGCGCGCCGACGCCGACGCGGATCGGGATCAGCACGACGTCCCCGCGGCGCAGGTAGCTGGCGTTGAATCCACCGACCAGATAGGCCGCGCCTTCGCCCGCGGGATAGCGCTTGTAGAGGTCTTCGCTGTCGAAAAGATTATAGACGAGGACGAAGGTGTTGGCCGCGTTGGCCCCCGCGTCGAAACCGATCGACGGGCCGGTCCAATAGGCGGGCAGTTCGCCCTCGATCTTGTGATGCAGCGTTCCCGAGCCATAACGCACGCCGAGCACGAGCGCGCCGCCGGCTTCGCGCCCGACGATATAGGCGTTGGGCTCGCCCTGATCCTTCAAAATATCCTCGATCATCGCTGCCAGACCTTGCGCGCCCTTGCCGAAGATCCCTTCGGCCGCTCCGATGAGATCGTCTTTTTTGTAGGTTGATCCCGGCGCGGCGGCGACGGTGGAGGCATCGCTGGCAGGAGCGACGGGATCGACCGGCGTTTCGCTCGTCTGCTGATCCCCCGTGGCAAGATCGCTGTCATAGGATTCGCTCGGCACAGGATCGCTCGTTGCGGGCGGTGGGGCGGGGTTATCCAGGTCGGAATCGACCTCCATGCTGCTGGGGTCGATCTCGCGCATCTGCGCCGCCGCCGGAACCGGCGTCAGCGCCAGACCGATCGACGCCAGTGTTGCCAAGGCCAGGCTGGTGAACGTCTTAAACATAGGGACCCCCCAAGGATTATATGTCGCCATGGCGGCGAAACCCGCATTAATCATGACTCGCTTTGCCGGGCGGGCAATGAACCGGCGATGACCCGAGTCGATTTTGCGCCGGACCGAATCGATTTGCCGATGAAATGCCGATGCGAACACGAAAAATGGGCCATCTTTGGCGTTGCGGGCCACGAAGCGCGTGGCTATAGCGACCCGCCTAGGCCAAACCTGCCGTTAGCGCGGCGGACCATGCGGAGACGTGGGTGAGTGGCTGAAACCAACGGTTTGCTAAACCGTCGTACTGGTAAATCCGGTACCGAGGGTTCGAATCCCTCCGTCTCCGCCACCTTTTCTCCCGGACAGTAGCAGCCGACGCGCGCCGAGCCGATCATGTTCGGCGGGATCTAGCGCCGCGGCTCCAGCCACCAGCGCTGGCGCCAGCCATAGGGGCTCGCGATGGCTTCGCCTGCGGCATTGGTCGCGGGTTTGAAGCGGAAGCGCGCTTCGATGAGCTCGCAGGTTCGCCGGTCAAGTGCAGCGTTCCCGCTCGACCTGGTGACGCGGCAGCCGGTCACGCGGCCATCGGCCTCGATCGTGAAGCGCACCTCCACCTCGCCACCCACGCGCTCGCGGCTGGCATCACGCGGATAGTCGCGGTCATGGATCGTCCCGCTGCGCCACACGGCCTTGGTGCCGCCGCCCGTTCCGGTTCCGGTTCCGCCGGCACCCGTTCCGTCGCCGCGGCCGCCCGCGCCCGATCCGGGGCCGGGATCGGGCGTGGCCCCGGCGGAGGAGTCGCTCCCGGCACCGGGCTGCGGCGCCGCAGCGGCGGGCGGGGTGAGCGGCGGGAGCTTTTGGGCCGGTGCGGCGATCGGGGCGGCCTTCGCCTGCTTGTTCGCTGCCGACGCCTTGCCCGCGGTGCGCTCGCTCGGCGCCGGTGCCGGGAAGGCGTTTTCGCGCGCGGCGGGCGGAGCGGGCAGGGCGATTGCGGTGATGGTTTCGCCCGCACGGCGCACGACATCGAGGTCGAGCCCGCTGGCGAGTCCGACGCCTATCGCGAGCGCCGCGGCCAGCGCTCCGCCGCCCGACAGCAGCTTTTGCGGCCGCGAAACCTGACCCGAATATGCCATCGTGCCGCCTCGTATCGCGCGCCGGAACGCGCCGTCGGGGCGCAGCTTAAAGGAAATCGTCTAACGTGGACATGAACCGGTCGAACTGGTCATGGTGTAGCCAGTGACCGGCATTTTCGAACTCGATGACTCTTGCCGTGTTGAAATGGCGAAGGCGGCCGTCCTTTTCGGGGTTCGAGGCCCAACTATCGGCGCCGTAGAGTAGCAGCGTGGGGCAGGTGATCGCGCCCCACAGCGACGCAATATCGTCCTGCTGCATGTCGAATGCCGGCCAGACGTTCAGATAATTGTCGAATTTCCAGCTCCACGTCCCATCCTCATTGCGGCTGACGCCATGGATGGTGAGGTGGCGCGCCTGCGCTTCGGTGAGATAGGCATTTTCGCCCATCATTCGCGCGAGCGCATCCTCGATCGTCGCATAGCGGCGCGGCGTGCGCCCGGCGGCCTGGCGCTTGTCGTCGATCCATTTGCGGAACCGGTCGGCATAAGGCGTCTTCGCGCGCTCGGCGAGCAGCTTGGGGGAGGGGCCGAGCCCTTCGATCGCAACGAGCTTCTGCACCCTATCGGGATAAAGGCCGGTATAGCGAAGCGCGATATTGCCGCCCATCGAATGCGCGACGATCGACACCGGGCCGCGGTCGAGCTGGTGGATCAGCTGTGCAAGGTCATAGACAAAACCGTCGATCGCATAATTGCCGTCGGGCGACCAGGCACTGTCGCCATGGCCGCGCAGGTCGGGGGCGATGACGTGGAATCGGTCGCGCAGCCGCTCGGCGACCCAGTCCCAGTTGCGGCAATGATCACGCCCGCCATGGACGAGCAGCAACGGCGGCGCCTCGCGATTGCCCCAGTCGACATAATGAAGCTTCAGCCGCTGCGAGATAAAGCTGTTCGAGGTGGGGCCGGCACTTGCCATCGGATCATCCTTGCTGTCTCTTCCAGTTTCAAAAGGCGACTGGTTCCGATCCGTCAACCCCCGGATCGGCGACCGAAGCGAGAGAGAGGATAGGGAGCATGTCGACATTTCGCGATAATCTGCTGGCCGGAAAGACCGCGTTCGTTGCTGGCGGCACGAGCGGCATCAACCTGGGCATCGCCAAACGCTTTGCCGAACTGGGTGCGAAGGTCGCGGTGGCGGGGCGCGATCCCGATAAGGCGGCGCGCGCGGCGGCGGACATCGGCAAGGGCGCACTGGGCCTGTCGGGCGATGTGCGCGACTATTCGGCGATTCGCGGCGTGATGGAGCGCGTCGCAGGCGAGCTCGGGCCGATGGACATCGTCATTTCGGGCGCCGCGGGCAATTTTCTGGCTCCCGTGCTCGGCATGTCGGCGAACGCCTTTCGTACCGTGGTCGACATCGACCTCAATGGCACGTTCAACGTCTTTCGCGGCTGCCACGACCTGCTGGTGCGGCCCGGCGCCTCGCTGATCGCAATCACCGCGGGGCAGGCGGTCAACGCATCCGCCTTGCAGGCGCACGCGTGCGCGGCGAAGGCGGGGATCAACCAGCTGATCCGCGTGCTCGCGCTCGAATGGGGGCCGGAGGTGCGCGTGAACGGCATTTCGCCGGGACCGATTGCCGATACCGAAGGGATGAAACGCCTCGCGCCCGACGCCGAAACGCGGCAGTCGCATTACGACCGCATCGCGATGAAGCGCTGGGGCCGGATCGAGGAGGTTGCCGAATCGGCGGTGTTTCTGTGTAGCCCCGCGGCGAGCTATATCACCGGAACGATCCTCGATTGCGATGGCGGCAGCCAGATCGGCGATGCGTCGCGCGGCGACCTGGCGAAGGGCATGGCCTGAATCAAAAACGCCGCCAACCTTGCAGGTCGGCGGCGTTTTGAATGGTGGGCGTGGCAAGGATTGAACTTGCGACCCCTGCGATGTCAACACAGTGCTCTACCACTGAGCTACACGCCCATCCTTTGGGGTGACGCGCCCCCTAAAGGCCTTGGAGCGGCTTGGCAAGCCCCCCGCGCGCTTATTGAAGATGCGACTGGTCGGCACGCCCGAAGAGCGCATCGACCTCGCGCACCAGATCCTTGAGATGGAAGGGTTTGGAAAGCAGCTTGGCCTGAGGGACATTTTCCTCCGCGCGCAGCGAAACCGCGGCGAATCCGGTAATGAACATCACCTGCGTTTGCGGCGCCGCCTTGGCGGTGTGCTGGGCGAGTTCGATGCCGTCCATTTCGGGCATGACGATGTCGGACAGCAGGAGGTCAAAGGTGCCCGAGTCGATATAGGGAACCGCCGCCGTGCCGCGGTCGACAGCGGTCACGTGATAGCCCGCGCCCGTAAGCGCCCGCGCGAGATATTCGCGCATCACGTCGTCGTCTTCGGCCAGTAAGATGCGAATCATCGTAAAATCTGTTCCCTGGTCCTTGAGCATCGCCGGTTCCGCGCGGGGACGCTCCGTTGGCCATATCACATAGCGCCAGAGTTTTAACAAATTGGCGTCGCGGCTGGATTCCTGCGCAATTATTTGCCACCCGTCGTCAATGACGCCGCGTACCATCATTCCCACCGCCATCGAGGTCAACCGTCCCGCAGCTCCAGGCCCGGTTATCGTTTCGGTTCCGCATGCGGGGCGTATCTATCCGCGTGAAATCCTGGACGCAGCGCGCGTTGACCATGCAACGCTTGAACGGCTTGAGGACCGGTGGTGCGACGGAATTGCGGCAGGGGCCTGCGAAGCGGGGGCGGCCGTCGTGACCGCCCTTTGGGCGCGGGCTGTCGCCGATTGCAATCGCGGCGAGGGCCAGATGGCGCCCGGGGAGGTCGAACCAGCGCTGCGCGCCCAGTTCGCGACGCCGGGGCGCAAAGAGCGAGCGGGGCTTGGGGTCGTGCCCACGCGGCTTGCCGACTGCGGCCCGTTGTGGAAGCGGTTGATTGATCTCGAGGCGCTGGAATGGCGGCTGGACCGGCTGCATCGACCTTATCACGCGGCTTTGGCAGCCGAAATTGCGTCGGCGCGCACGCGGTTCGGGTTCGCGATCCTGATCGATCTTCACTCGATGCCGACGATTCCGTCCGGACAACCGGGGCATGGTGCGCGGATCATCATCGGCGACCGGTTTGGCGCAACGGCAAGCGGAGCGCTTGTCGATATGGTGATAGAATCGGCCGGGGCGCTGCGGGAGCGGGTGCTGCACAACCAACCCTATGCCGGCGGGCATATCGTTCGCACCCACGGTCGGCCGGTCCGCGACGTTCATGCGATCCAGATCGAGATCGACCGCAGTCTTTATCTGACCGCCGACCACCTGCCTGACGCCGATCGCGTGGAACGCCTTTCGCGCTGGTTCGCCGATTTGGTAAGGGCGGCCCAGCAATGGCGCCCCCGCGCCGAGCTTTTGCCGCAGGCGGCCGAATAAAAAACCACCTCGTACCGAAGTACGAGGTGGCCAGGGTCCAGGGAGGACGCGCCCGCATCGCTTCCGACGGGGCACTCACCGCGATGGAAAGGGGGAAAACCATGGCGGTGTAGAATAAATCTAGGGCGTTATTCGCCGACTTTCAAGAAGCGACGGCGACATATTATGAATTATGCGAGAAAACTGGTCGGGGAGAGAGGATTCGAACCTCCGGCCCCTGCCTCCCGAAGACAGTGCTCTACCAGGCTGAGCTACTCCCCGACCGATCTGCGCGTCGGCCGTGGCCGCCGCGAAGGCAGGGCGGTCCTCTAGACGCGCAATCTGCGAACTTCAAGCGCCAATCGGCACAGTCAAGCCGATTGCCCGAACTACAGCATTTCGGCAGTTCGAAAGCTGAAATGACCGTCGGAGACGAAAATCAGATGATCGGCGAGATCGATACCGATTGTTCGCAGAAAAAGCGCGACTTCGTGCGTTGCGGCAATGTCGGCGTCGCTCGGCCAGGCGATGCCCGAGGGATGGTTGTGCGCCACCAGGACGGTCGCAGTGCTGCTGACCAGCAGCCTGCGCCAGCATCGCGGCGGGACGACGCAGCGACGCGGCGTTTCGCTGTCGATGCTTTCAAACCCAACCAGTCGTTCGAACGCGTCAAAGGCCGCCAAAAGGACGCTTTCCCGGTCGTCATCGAACCGGGGGCGCAGCAATTGCGCCGCGATCGCGCCTTCGGCGTCGCATGGCACGAAACCCGGACGCATCGCGGCGGCATAAGTTTTGCCGACGGACTCGAAGATCGTCATCATCCGCGCATGGCGCAGGCGCCCGCCGGACCCAACAGCCGACTGCGCCGCATCGGATGGATCGGCAGCCCGCTTCCGGCGAATCCCTTGTCGCCGCACGGCGTGAGGCCTAGCAATGATGGGCAAAGAAAGGGAGCACGCCTTGGCTGATTCCATCCATTATGAACTGCAATATCTTGACCTGATGCGCCGCGTCTGGGTCGAGGGCGACGAGCGAGTCGATCGCACCGGTGTGGGCACGCGATCGCTGTTCGGCGAAACGATGCGATTCTCGCTGAAGGACGATGCGATCCCGCTGCTGACGACGAAGCGCGTCTACTGGAAAACGGCGCTTCGCGAACTGTTGTGGTTCCTCACCGGAAATACCAATATCCGCTCGCTCGTCGCGCAGGGGGTGAAAATCTGGACCGACTGGCCGCTTGACAAATATCGCCGCGCGACGGGCGAGGACATCAGCGCTGCGGAGTTTGAGGCGCGGATCGTCGCCGACGAGAAATTTGCGACCGAGTGGGGCGATCTTGGTCCGGTCTATGGGCATCAGTGGGTGAACTGGCCACGCTACGAGGCGGCAGGGGATGGGCTGTTTCGCCGCGCCGAACGCGGGCACAACCAGATTGCGGCGCTGATCGATTCGCTCGAAAACAATCCGGGGTCGCGGCGGCACATTTTTACCGGCTGGAATGTCGCCGATCTGGACCGGATGGCGTTGCCGCCGTGCCACATGACCTATCAGTTTCACGTTCGCAGCGATGGCGGGCTGTCGTGCCTGTTGTTCCAAAGGTCGTGCGACCTCGGCCTGGGATTCGCGTTCAATATTTTCGAAGCGGCGCTGCTGACGCGGATGATCGCCGATCAGTGCGGCCTTCATGCGCACGAGGTCGTGTGGTCGGGTGGCGACGTTCATCTCTATCTCAATCACGCCGAATTGGTCGAACAGCAATTGGCGCGCGTGCCGGAGGGGCAGCCGAAGCTGCATATCCTGCGCCGTCCTCCCAGCATTTTCGATTACCGGTTCGAGGATTTCGCGGTCGAGGATTATGCCCCGCAAGCGCCCATTTCCGCGCCTGTGGCAGTCTGATGGCCGCCGTTGCATTCATATGTTGACCGTAATAAAATGTCGTCAACGTGAAATATAACTAGGCGCTGATTCGCGCACGAAGGGAAGAAGATATGCCTGAACCGGACAGCCGCCCGGCGAGCAACCTGCCGCCGCTGTCGCTTCATATCCCCGAGCCGCGCTATCGCCCCGGAGACACGCCCGACTTCGGCGACATCGAGGTTCCCGCGGTCGAGGCGACGCCGCGCCCCGGCGAAGCGACCAAGCCCGATGCGATGCGCGAGCTATGCTATGGGCTTGTCCGCGTCCTCGATTTCGACGGACAGGCCAAGGGGCCGTGGAATCCCAATCTGGCGCCCGAACGGCTGCGCACCATGCTGCGTTACATGATGCTGACGCGGGCGTTCGACGACCGAATGTTCCGCGCCCAGCGGCAGGGGAAGACCAGCTTCTATATGAAATGCACGGGCGAGGAGGCGACATCGATCGCCGCGACCATGGCGATCGATCGCGCCGACATGTGTTTCCCCAGCTATCGCCAGCAGGGCATTTTGATCGCGCGCGACTATCCGCTGATCCAGATGATGAACCAGATCTATTCGAACCGCGGCGATCATCTGATGGGGCGGCAGCTGCCGATCATGTATTCGGCGCCCGAACATGGTTTTTTCAGCGTGTCGGGCAATCTGGCGACGCAATATCCGCAGGCGGTGGGCTGGGCGATGGCGTCGGCGTCGAAGGGCGACACCCGCATTGCGGCGGTGTGGTGTGGTGAGGGCTCGTCGGCAGAGGGCGACTTCCACTCGGCGCTGACCTTCGCGACCGTGTACAACGCGCCGGTCATTTTCAACGTCGTCAATAACCAGTGGGCGATTTCGAGCTTTTCGGGCTTTGCTGGTGGCGAGCGGACGACCTTTGCGGCCCGCGCAGTCGGATACGGGATTGCCGGGCTGCGCGTCGACGGCAACGACCCGCTCGCGGTCTATGCGGCGACGCAGTGGGCCGCCGACCGCGCCCGGACGAACAATGGTCCGACCTTGATCGAGCACTTCACCTATCGCGCCGAAGGACACAGCACATCCGACGATCCCGGTGCCTATCGCGCCGCGCAGGAAGCGAGCGCCTGGCCTTTCGGCGACCCGATCGCGCGGCTCCGCCAGCATCTGGAGCTGCTCGGCGAATGGGATGCCGAGCGCCACGAAGCGCAGGCGAAGGAACTCGACGAACTGGTCAAGACGACGCAGAAACAGTCGGAAAAGCTCGGCATCCTCGGCCACGGGATGCACCAGCCGTTCGAAACGATGTTCGAGGATGTGTTCGAGGAAATGCCCTGGCACCTCAAGGAACAATGCGCGCAGATGCTCGCCGAGCAAGAGGCCAAATTCGGCCCCGATTGGAAGCCCGAATAATGGCGGAAGACACCAAAGTGATGAACATGATCGAGGCGATCAACAGCGCCATGGACGTCATGCTCGAACGCGACCCGGCCACGGTCGTGATGGGCGAGGATGTCGGCTTTTTCGGCGGCGTGTTCCGCGCGACCGCGGGGCTGCAGAAAAAGCATGGCAAGACGCGCGTGTTCGACACGCCGATCAACGAATGCGGTATCATCGGAGTCGCGGTGGGCATGGGCGCCTATGGTCTGCGTCCGGTCCCCGAAATTCAGTTTGCGGACTATATTTATCCCGGGCTCGACCAATTGGTGAGCGAGGCCGCGCGGCTCCGCTATCGCTCCGCGAACGATTTTATCTGCCCGATGACGGTGCGGACGCCGTTTGGCGGTGGGATTTTCGGCGGCCAGACGCACAGCCAGTCACCCGAAAGCATCATGACGCATATCTGCGGCGTGAAGACGGTGATCCCGTCGAACCCTTATGACGCCAAGGGTCTGCTGATCGCAGCAATCGAGGACAATGACCCCGTCGTGTTCCTCGAGCCCAAGCGCATCTACAACGGCCCGTTCAGCGGCTATTACGACCGTCCGGTCGAGCCCTGGTCGAAACATGATGCGAGCGCGGTCCCCGAGGGCTATTACCGTATCGACCTGGGCAAGGCCGCAACGGTGCGCGAAGGCGAGGCGCTGACGATCCTGGCCTATGGCACGATGGTGCATGTGACCAAGACGATCGTCGAGGAAATGGGCGTCGATGCCGAAATCATCGACTTGCGCACCTTGCTGCCGCTCGACATCGACGCGATCGAAACGTCGGTGAAGAAGACCGGCCGCTGCCTGATCATCCACGAAGCGACGCGCACGTCGGGCTTTGGCGCCGAACTCGCGGCGCTCGTCCAGGAACGCTGCTTCTATCATCTTGAGGCGCCGGTCGAACGCGTCACCGGCTTCGACACGCCTTATCCGCACAGCCTTGAATGGGCCTATTTCCCCGGCCCGGTGCGCATCGCGACCGCGCTCTCCAAGATTTTGAAGGACTGACGCCATGGCCCGTTATTCATTCCGTCTGCCCGACATTGGCGAAGGCATCGCCGAGGCCGAGATTGTCGCCTGGCATGTCAAGGTCGGCGAGCGCGTCGAGGAAGACGCGCAGCTCGCCGACATGATGACCGACAAGGCGACCGTCGAGATGGAATCGCCCGTCTCGGGCGTCGTCATTGAACTGGCAGGCGAGGTCGGCGATCTGATCCCGATCGGATCGACGCTCGCAGTGATCGAGACCGATGCGGATGGCGACGGCGAAGTCGATGCGCCGCCCGCCGATACCCCGGTCGAGGAAGAGATTGTCGCCGAGACGCCGGGAGCCGAGGAAGTGTCGGATGCGGGGGTTGCGCCAACCCCTGAACCCGCTCGTGCTGAGCTTGTCGAAGCGCCGTCCTTGCCTTCGGAAGAGAAGAACAGCCCTTCAACAAGCTCAGGGCAAACGGCGCCTGGGAAGCCGGTTCTGGCATCGCCCGCCGTCCGCGCGCGCGCGAAGGATCTGGGTGTCGATCTCAGCCAAGTCCAGACCGACGGAGACCGCATCCGCCATTCGGACCTCGACGCCTTCCTTCGCTACAGCGGCGGGCAGGGCTATCACGCCCCCGGTGCCAGCCGCGCGCGCGCCGATGAGCCCGTCAAGGTCATCGGGATGCGCCGAAAGATTGCGGAGAATATGGCCGCAGCAAAGCGCGCGATTCCCCACTTCACCTATGTCGACGAAATGGATGTTACCGCGCTCGAAGAGATGCGCGCCGATCTGAACGCCAATCGCGGCGGCCGTCCAAAGCTCACCATGCTGCCCTTCCTGATCGTCGCGATCTGCCGGACCATCCCGCAGTTTCCGATGATCAACGCGCGCTATGACGACGAAGCGGGCGTGGTGACGCGGCACGGCGCGGTGCATCTGGGCATGGCGACGCAGACCGACGCCGGGCTGATGGTCCCCGTCATCCGCGACGCGCAGGACAAGAATGTCTGGCAGCTCGCGAGCGAGATCACGCGCCTCGCCGAAGCTGCCCGCACCGGCAAGGCCAAGGTCGAAGAACTGACAGGCGGCACGCTGACCGTCACATCATTGGGTCCGCTCGGCGGCATCGCGACGACGCCGGTCATCAACCGGCCTGAAGTTGCGATCATCGGTCCGAACAAGATCGTCGAGCGGCCTGTATTTGACGGCGACGACATCCGCCGCGCCAAGCTGATGAACCTGTCGATCAGCTGCGACCACCGCGTCGTCGATGGCTGGGACGCCGCGAGCTATGTCCAGGCGCTGAAGAAGCTGATCGAGACGCCGGTGTTGTTGTTTGCGGATTGATGACGCTCCTCATTCCGAGGAGCTAAGCGACGAAGCAGCGTCGCGCGTGCGAACGTGGACGAAAAGGTCTGCATCAGATCGACAGGCTCTGCCCGGGTTTGCCGCACGACGCGACGACTGGCGCGACGCGTGAAGCGCGCGTAAGAAGACGCGGTTAACAAGGGAGACCCGGGTGGCGGACGACAGGGGCAGCAAGGATGTGCGGCCGCCGCGCGTCAATCCGCTGCACCAGATCGAGATCGACGATTTTCGCCGCGACCGGCTTCTCGCCGCGCTCGCGCTGATCCTCGGCGCCAGCTTCTGCCTCGGTTTGCCCTTTGCTTTGCAGGCGGGCGCGGAGTTTTTTCTGCCGCTTACCGCAGCGATCGTCATCGCGATCGCGCTCGTGCCGCTGCTCGAATGGCTTGAGCGGCGTGGCGTGCCGTCGGGGCTCGCCGCCTTTCTGTCGCTTGCCGCCTTCCTTGCGATTATCAACGCCGCGCTGGCGATCATCGTCGTGCCGGCGACCGGCTGGTTCGCGCGGCTTCCCGAATCGATTCCGCGCATCCAGAGCAATCTCGCGCCGCTGATCGATTTTTATTCGACGCTCCAGCGATTCGTCGACCGTACCTTGATGTCCGTGGCGACCGGCACCGAGGCGACCGCGCAGGCGGTGGCGGCGACCGCGCCCACATCCGTCGTCGATTATTTCATCTCCTCGGCGCCCGCGGCGGCAATCCAGCTGTTCTTTGCGGTCCTCGTGATCTTTTTCTTCCTCGCAGGCTGGACGCGGCTGCGGCGCGGCACGATTCGCCGCCGCGGGAGCTTCGACGGGGCGATGCAGACCGCGCGGGTGATCCAGAATGTCGTCGATGCTACGGCGGATTATCTGGCGACGATCACGATGATCAACGCGGTGCTTGGCCTGATCGTCGCGCTGTTGCTGTGGGCGCTCGGGATGCCGTCGCCTTTCATGTGGGGCGGGATCGTCAGCATCTGCAATTTCGTGCCCTATCTGGGGCCGATCGTCGCCGCGGTGCTGCTGGGCCTTGGCGGCCTGATGACCTTTGACGCGGTCGGCTTTGCGCTGCTCCCCGCGCTGATCTTTACCGGCGTACATCTGGTCGAGGCGAATCTGATCACGCCGCTGGTGCTCGGCAAGCGGCTGACCATCAATCCGTTGCTGATCCTCGTCTCCTTAAGCTTTTGGGGATGGGTGTGGGGCACGCCCGGCGCGCTGCTCGCGGTGCCCTTGCTGCTGATCCTCCAGACCGTGCTTGCTTCGACCGGAACGCCCGATCTGGCCGGTTTCCTGTTCGAACACGGCACGCTGACGACGACCGACGAGGTGCGCGATCGATTAAATCGTGCGCAGGAGGAACGCGACGGTTGACAGGCCGGAGCGCGCACAATATTGGCGCGGCTCCCAAGCACACGCGGGTGTAGCTCAGTTGGTTAGAGTGCCGGCCTGTCACGCCGGAGGTCGCGGGTTCGAGCCCCGTCACTCGCGCCATTTCCTGTCTTTCGGGACGGAATGGCCACCGCAGCTTGGGACCATTCCCTCATCGGAATAGTCTGGATTGGCGCCGCTCCTTAGCGGCGCCAAGTCCCCAGTTCCATCCAGCGCAGCAGCGGCTTCAGCGGCGCAATCCAGATAATTCCTGCGACGAGATAGAAGATCGCCTGCACCAGCGCCGGCCAATCGCCGACCCACGGCGACAGGCTGACGATGATGGCGGTCCAGCCGACGATAAGCGCCAGGATCAGGAACATCCCCGCGGGCTTGCGCCAGCTGGGCTGAGGATTGGAAGGCTGGTCGTTCACAGGCGGTCTCCGCAAAGGATCAATTCTTGTTCGGTGAGGATCGCGTCGAGCGCGATGTCGGTCGATTCGCGCGGACACTCGTCGATTTCCTGCACCGACCAGCCGATCCCGATTCGCAGGGCAGCGGGATGCGCGGCGAAATAGCGATCATAATGGCCGCCACCCTGACCGAGACGGCCGCCCTGCCGGTCAAACACCACAAGCGGGCAGAAAATGACATGCGGCTGTGCCGGAGGAGCGGCGCCGTCCGGTTGCTGCGTCCCCCATGGTCCTTTCACGAGCGATTCGCCCGGTCGCCAGCGGCGAAAATCCATTTCGGCGACGCGGCCCGCGTGATGCGGCAACGCCAGCGCGCCCGCCGCGGCCAGATCGGCGAACATCGGCAGCACATCGGGCTCGTCGCCAAGCGCGACATAGGCGCCAACGACGGCATGGTCGGCCAGGCGCTCGACCAGCGGTGCGGGCAGCGCCCGAAAAGCGGCGAACTGTGCCATCCCGTCGAGGTTGGCGGCGAAATGCCGCCGCCGGAAGCGCAGCCGTTCGCGCAGTTTCTGCTTTTGCTGGGCCAGATCGGCGGACAAGTCGGTCATCGCCTTTCCCTTAAAACTGGGATCCGGACTGGCTCAATCGGTTGGCGGGACCGCCGAGGTCGTTTGCTGGAAACTCCTCTGACGCCAGTAACGTCAGGTGGGAACCATGTACGTCGGACCAAGGTCCGGGCAGGGACAGCTCCCTAGGATGATGTATCGCCTCAGGGATTTTCGCAAAAGCTCGTGCCGGGCAGTGCCCGCCACCCCCTATGTAGGAGCGCGCGCGGCTTTGCTCAAGGGAGTTGCTCGACCTTCGTCGCGAGTGTTTCGATCCGGTCGGCGATTTGCAGCAGCGCACGGCTGTGCGAGGGGTTGGCCGCCGCAGGGGCGGTGCTCGCAGCGTCGCGCGCGGACTGAAGCTCCTTAAGTGCCGCCTGTTCGCGTGCGATCGCGGCCTTGAGTTCGTCGCGTGCCGCCGCTTCGCGGCTTTCGGCGAGCGCAACCGCTGCGCGGAGCGAGTCCGACTGCGGCTCGGCCTTTTCAGCCTTGCCGCGCGCTTCCTGCGCCTCGTCGGCGAGCATCAGCGCGGCGAACAGCAGTTGGCGAACCTCGGTCCCGCCGGGCATCGACCGCACCTTTTCATCGACGACCGATGCCAGGTGGATCAGCTGCGGTTCCTCGCCGTCGGCGCAATGCACGTCATAGGGGCGGCCCGCGATCGTCAGCTTGACGTCAGCCATGTTCGGCCTCCGCAATCAACCGGTCGAGTTCGCCGATGACCGCCGCGACCTCGGCCTTCAGCGCCGACTGGTCGGTGGCGGGCGCGGCGACGGCGGGCGCGGGGCGGTTCGCGCGATCGGCCAGCGCCTTTTCGATGCGGCTCAGCGCACGCTCGATACGCCCGATGGCCAGGTTGGATTCGTCGAGATCGAGTTCCATGCCCAAGGGTTAGCAGCGCCGGGGGAGGGGTGCAATCGCCTCGCCGCGCGGAAATGCACGCGAATTTGTGCCGCGGGCGGTTGACTCCTTGCCCCGTCACCGCAAAGGGCTGTCCCACCGAATCCGGCCACCCATATATCCTTTCCCGGGGGACTCATGACAATGCCCGAACGTCAGCTCGCCAACGCGATCCGCGCGCTTGCGATGGACGCCGTACAGGCCGCCAACAGCGGCCACCCGGGAATGCCGATGGGCATGGCCGACGTCGCCACCGTACTCTATTCGGACTATCTGAAATTCGATCCGAGCGACCCTAAATGGGCCGACCGCGACCGGTTCGTGCTGTCGGCGGGGCATGGATCGATGCTCGCCTATGCGACGCTGCACCTTGCGGGCTATGCGCGGCCGACGATCGAGGACATCCGCAATTTCCGTCAGCTGCATAGTCCGTGCGCCGGGCATCCAGAGAACTTTGAGCTCGAGGGCGTCGAAACGACCACCGGCCCGCTGGGGCAGGGGCTGGCCACCGCGGTCGGCATGGCGATTGCCGAGCGGCATCTGAACGCGCTCTATAGCGATGACCTCGTCGATCACCGCACCTGGGTGATCGCGGGCGACGGCTGCCTGATGGAAGGCATCAACCACGAAGCCATCGGGCTTGCCGGTCACCTTGGCCTCGGGCGCCTGACCGTGTTGTGGGACGACAACAAGATCACGATCGATGGATCGACCGACCTGTCGACGAGCGAGGACATCGCTGCGCGCTACGCCGCGACGGGCTGGCACGTCGAAAGCTGCGACGGTCATGATCCCGCCGACATTCG
The DNA here is from genome assembly GCF_036687315.1 of Sphingopyxis sp. TUF1. Lineage (NCBI taxonomy): Bacteria > Pseudomonadati > Pseudomonadota > Alphaproteobacteria > Sphingomonadales > Sphingopyxidaceae > Sphingopyxis > Sphingopyxis kveilinensis. Next base: position 3,351,365 of record NZ_CP144683.1, on the reverse strand, counting down.
CCGCGCGATCGACTCAGCGCTCGCCGATCCGCGCCCGTCGCTGATCGCGTGCCGGACGATCATCGGTTTCGGCGCACCGAACAAACAGGGCACGTCGGCGACGCACGGCGCGCCGCTGGGCGCCGACGAAATTGCGGCGGCGCGAACCGAGCTCGGCTGGACGGCCGAACCCTTCGTGATCCCCGCGGATATAGCATCGGCGTGGGCGGCCTTTGGCGAAAAGGGCAAAACGCTTCATGCCCAGTGGAATTATCGCCTTGCAAGCAGCGCAAAGAAAAAGGAATTTCAAGATCGCTTGAGCGGTAAGGTCGTTCCCGGCGATGCTTTCAAAGCCTATCTCGACGGGCTTGTCGCCGAACCGCCGAAGGTTGCGACGCGCAAAGCGTCGGAGAATACGCTCGGTGCGCTCACCGCCGATATTGCGGCGCTGGTGGGCGGCAGCGCCGATCTGACGGGTTCGAACAACACCAAAACATCATCGACCAAGCCGCTGACTAAAAGCGACTATTCGGGACGCTATATCTATTACGGCATCCGCGAATTCGGTATGGCCGCGGCGATGAATGGCATGGCGCTGCACGGCGGTATCGTCCCCTATGGCGGCACTTTCCTTGTGTTCGCCGATTATTGTCGCGCCGCGATCCGTCTGTCGGCGCTGCAACGTCAGCGCGTCGTCTATGTGATGACGCACGACAGTATTGGGCTGGGTGAAGACGGCCCGACGCACCAGCCGATCGAGCATCTCCAGTCGCTGCGTGCGATGCCCAACCTGCTCGTCATGCGCCCCGCCGATGCGGTCGAAACCGCCGAATGCTGGGCGTTGGCGCTGGCGCAGACCGATCGGCCGTCGCTGCTCGCGCTGACTCGGCAGAACCTCCCGCCGCTGCGCCATGACGTCGCGGAAAATCTTTGTTCCAAAGGCGGTTACCGCCTTCGCGGGGCGTCGGCGTCGCGCAAGGTCGTGCTGGTTGCGACGGGTTCCGAAGTTTCGCTGGCGATGGACGTCGCCGCCAAGCTCGAAGCGGCCGGTCATGGCGCCGATGTCGTTTCGATGGTGTCGACCGAATTGTTCGACGAACAGGACGCCGCCTATCAGGAAAATATCCTGCCCGCCGACACGCTGATCGTTTCGATCGAGGCGGGCACGACTTTCGGCTGGGAACGCTACACGGGCCGCAACGGCCTGCGCTTCGGCATCGACAGTTTCGGCGCATCGGCACCGATCGAAGACCTATTCAAACATTTCGGCCTTACCGCCGATGCTATCACCCCCCAGATATTGGCACGGCTGAGCAAGTAAAGACCGGCCGACCATTCGCAGAAAGGACAGTTCGACATGGCAGTGAAAGTCGCAATCAACGGTTTCGGACGCATCGGCCGCAATGTGGCGCGTGCCATCCTCGAACGCACCGACCATGACCTCGAACTGGTGTCGATCAACGATCTGGCCGACGCCAAGGCGAACGCCCGCCTGTTCCAGCGCGATTCGGTCCATGGCCCTTTCAACGGCAGTGTCGAAGTCGACGGCAGCGACCTGATCGTCAACGGCAAGCGCATCCAGGTGACCGCCGAACGCGATCCCGCCAAGCTGCCCCACGCCGCCAACGGCATCGACATCGCGCTGGAATGCACGGGCTTTTTCACCGACCGCAAGGGCGGCCAGGCGCATCTCGACGCCGGCGCCAAGCGCGTCCTGATTTCGGCCCCTGCCAAGGAAGTCGACCTGACCGTCGTCTATGGTGTCAACCATGACAAGATCGGCGCCGAGCATGTGATCGTGTCGAACGCATCGTGCACCACCAACTGCCTCGCGCCGATGGCCAAGGTGCTGCACGAGAAGATCGGCATCGAGCGCGGCCTGATGACGACGATCCACGCCTACACCAACGATCAGAAGATCCTCGACCAGATCCACTCGGACCCGCGCCGCGCGCGCGCCGCCGCTATGTCGATGATCCCGACCAGCACCGGTGCGGCGGTTGCCGTTGGCCTCGTCCTGCCCGAACTCAAGGGCAAGCTCGACGGTTCGTCGATCCGCGTCCCGACCCCCAATGTCTCGGTCGTCGACCTGACCTTTATGCCGCTTCGCGAAACGACCGCGGAAGAGGTCAACAAGCTGCTGAAGGAAGCCGCCGAAGGCGAACTCAAGGGTGTGCTCGGTTTCACCGACGAGCCGCTGGTCTCGATCGATTTCAACCATGACGCGCACAGCTCGACGATCGACAGCCTCGAAACCGCCGTCATCGACGGCAAGCTGGTGCGCGTGCTCAGCTGGTACGACAATGAATGGGGCTTCTCGAACCGCATGATCGACACCGCGGGCGTGATGGCCAAGTTCCTCTGAGCCGAAGGAAGCAGCGATGACCGCGTTCAAGACCCTCGACGACATCGGCGACATCACCGGCAAGAAAGTGCTCGTGCGCGTCGACCTGAATGTCCCGATGATCGACGGCGCGGTCGGCGACAAGACGCGGATCGAGGCGGCGATGCCGACGATCCGCGAATTGTCCGACAAAGGCGCAATCGTGTTGCTTCTCGCGCATTTTGGACGGCCGAAGGGGGCGAAGAATCCGACCCAGTCGCTGAGCCTTGTTATGGCCGGGGTCGAGGATGTGCTGGGCCATTCGGTGATGTTCATTCCCGAAGCCGTCGGCGAGGGCGCGAAGGCCGGCGCCGCGGTGCTCGCGCCGGGCGATGTCGCGGTGCTCGAAAACACGCGCTTTTATCCCGGCGAAGAAAAAAATGATCCGGCTTTTGCCGACGCCTTGGCCGAGATCGGCGACCTGTACGTCAATGACGCTTTTTCAGCCGCGCACCGTGCGCATGGGTCGACCGAAGGCATCGCCCGGCGGCTTCCCGCCTATGCAGGCCGCGCGATGGAGGCCGAACTGAAGGCGCTCGACGCCGCGCTCGGCAATCCGGTGCAGCCGGTCGCCGCGGTCGTCGGCGGCGCCAAGGTGTCGAGCAAGATCGACGTGCTCAAGAACCTCGTCGGCAAGGTGGATCATCTGATCATCGGCGGCGGCATGGCGAACACTTTTCTCGCGGCGCGCGGGGTCAATGTCGGCAAGTCGCTGTGCGAACATGAGCTGGTCGGCACCGCCAACGCAATCTTTGACGCCGCCGAAGCCGCGGGCTGCACGATCCATCTGCCCTATGACGTCGTGGTCGCAAAAGAGTTTGCGCCGAACGCGCCGACGCGCACGGTCAATGTCCACGAGGTTGCCGCCGACGAGATGATCCTCGACGTCGGGCCCGCTGCGGTGGAGGCACTCGCGGACGTGCTCAAAAATTGCCGGACGCTGGTGTGGAACGGTCCGCTCGGCGCATTCGAGACGCCGCCCTTCGACACCGCGACCGTCGCGCTGGCCAAGACCGCGGCGGCGCTGACCCGCGAAGGCTCGTTGACGTCGGTCGCGGGCGGCGGCGATACCGTCGCGGCCCTCAATCACGCCGGCGTCGCGACCGATTTCACCTTTGTCTCGACCGCCGGCGGCGCGTTCCTCGAATGGATGGAAGGCAAGCCGCTGCCGGGCGTGGAGGCGCTGCTGCAATGAGCGCGCAGGTGGTAGGCCTCTTCGACACGCCCGTCGTGGTCGATGAATTGCCGGACGCCGCCATGGTAAACGCTGCACTCAAGCCACTCATCCTCGCGCGCCGCTCCCAATCACCGGGGGTGACGATTTCGAACATCGGCGGCTGGCAGTCCGAACATGACGTCGCGGAGTGGGGCGGCGAGCCCGTGCAATATCTACTCCGTCATATCTTCGCACTCGCCGACGCACATTGCGTGGACATTGTCTCTCCGGGCGCGCCGCGCCATCAATGGGCGACCGATATCTGGGTCAATGTGTCGCCGCCCGCCGCGTCGAACCAGATGCACACGCATCCAGGCGCCTATTGGTCGGCGGTTTATTATGTCGATGACGGGTCGGAACAGGGAGACGGAGCGATCGGTGGCGAACTGGTGATCGAAGATCCGCGCATGCCGACGGTGCTGATGACTATGCCCAACCTTCGCCTGCGGAGCGCCAACGGATCCGTCCACGAACCGCAGCTCAAGATGAAGGTGCGCAGTGGCCGGATTATCATGTTCCCCTCGTGGCTTAGCCACGGCGTCGTCCCGCATCAGGGTGAACGCGACCGTATTTCGATTGCCATCAATCTGCTCGCCATACCGCGAAGCCCCGTCTGAAGGCCTCGCAAAAAGGCCGCGCATTGCATCCTAACCGAAGGGCAGCTATGCGCGCCGCAACATACGTATGCAAACAACCGGAGACGTTATGACGACCGCCAATGCCGCCATGCTGGACCAGATCAAATCGGGGCAGGGCTTTATCGCCGCGCTCGACCAGAGCGGCGGGTCTACGCCCAAGGCATTGAAGGGTTATGGCATCGAAGCCGACGCTTTCTCGAACGACGAGGAAATGTTCGCGCTGATCCACGATATGCGCAGCCGCATCGTCACCGCGCCCTGTTTCAATGGCGAGAAGGTGATTGGCGCGATCCTGTTCGAGCGGACGATGGATGGCGAGGCGGGCGGCAAGCCGGTGCCAGCGCTGTTATGGGAACGCGGCGTCGTGCCGTTCCTGAAGGTTGACAAGGGGCTGGAAGACGAAGCTGATGGCGTGCAGCTGATGAAGGCCAATCCGGGTCTCGACGACCTGTGCGCGCGCGCAGTCGCCAAGGGCGTGTTCGGCACCAAGATGCGCAGCGTCGTAAACCTGGCCAATCCCGTCGGTATCAGGGCGATCGTCGATCAGCAGTTCGCCGAAGCCGCGCGCATCGCGGCGCACGGCCTGGTTCCGATCATCGAGCCCGAAGTGAATATCAAGAGCGCCGAACGCGACGCGGCGGATCGCCTGCTTTTGAAAGAATTGCTCGCCGCGCTCGACGCATGGACCGGTGCGCCGGTGATGCTGAAACTGTCGCTTCCCACCGAGGCTGGCCTGTTCCAGCCGCTCGTCGATCATCCCAAGGTGCTGCGCGTGGTCGCACTGTCGGGCGGCTTTGCACGTCCCGAAGCGTGCGCCGAACTGGCCAAGAACCCGGGCATCATCGCAAGCTTCAGCCGTGCGCTGCTGGAAGATTTGCGCCACCAGATGAGCGACGACGAATTCAACGATTCGCTCGGCGGTGCGATCGACGAAATTCACACAGCTTCTGTGGCCTGACTCGCGGGTGGCGGTGGCTTTATCGCCCCGTCTGCGCGCCATCGTCGACGCCTTGCCGCTTGCGCCTGGTATGCGCGTGATCGAAATTGGCTGCGGACCTGGAGCCGCCGCGCGCGCGGTGGTCGCGCGGATCGGCAACGGGCATGTGTTGGCGATTGACCGTTCGGCGAGAGCGATCGCGCAGGCGGAAAACGGATCGGTGCCGGAAATTGCTGCGGGTCGCCTGTCGTTTCGGGCGGTCGCGGTGGAGGATTTTCAGCTTTTGCCGGGTGAGCCGCATTATGACCTGGCGTTTGCAGTGCGTGTCGGTGCCCTCGATGGGCGTCATCCCGCGGCATACGAACCCGCGCTGGCGCGGGTGCGGGCAGCGCTGCGGCCGGGCGGCCGACTGTTTATCGACGGCGGTCACCCGCTGCGCGAAATCGCGCTGAAAGATCAGGCCTGACCTATATCGCCGTCCTGAACCTTCAATCGGACGTCGACAGGGTCAGAGGCCGCCCGCGAAGCGGAACGAGAAACGATAATCCGCTGGTTTCAGCGTGACGTCAGTGCGCCTTTCGGGGCGCACCGATTCGAGCGTGAACTGGCCGTCGGCGAGCGGCGTCGGTTCGCCGAGCGTGACGTCGAACGTCTGTTTTTCTCCATTGCCCCGGTGCCACAGCATTTTCACCCGGGCGCGCCCGGCCCAAACGCAGCGCGCGTTCATAGGACAGCGGCTGTCCTCGACGATGGCGACCGGCTCGACGATCGGTCCATCGACATAGGCTTTCTGGCCGAGCGCGACGTTGCTGCCGTCGGGCAGCGGGGCGTCGGCCGTCGTTGCGCACGCCGAAAGCAGGAGTGCGAAGGGAAGGGCAAGCGCCGCACGATGTATGATCTTCTGCATTTGCCCGCGTCTGGCGGCATCGCTATGAACGCGCGATGACCACCGTGCCGATCTGCCAACTCTACCTGATCTCACCGCTCGACGTTGGTGGCGATTTTCCCGCGCGACTGGAGGAGGCGTTGGCCGCCGGCCCGGTCGCAGCCTTTCAGTTCCGCGTCAAGGGGCTGAGCCAGCACGAGGCGGCGCGGCTCGCCGAGCCGCTGCAGGCGATCTGCGCTACGCATGACGTAGCTTTCATCGTCAACGACGATGTTGCGCTGGCGAAGCGCCTGAGCGCCGACGGAGTGCATCTTGGGCAGGGCGACGGCGATCCCAAAGAAGCGCGCCGCATTCTCGGTCCCGACATCCAGATCGGTGTTACCTGCCACGCGAGCCGGCATCTGGCGATGGAAGCAGGCGAGGCGGGCGCAGATTATGTAGCGTTCGGCGCCTTTTTTTCGACGACGACCAAAGCGGTCGAGCATCACGCCGACCCCGAAATCCTGACCTGGTGGCAGAGCATGTTCGAGCTGCCCTGCGTGGCGATCGGCGGCATCACGGTTGATAATGCGTCTGCGCTGATCGATGCGGGCGCCGATTTTCTAGCCGTGTCGGGTGGTGTGTGGGCGCATCCCGATGGGCCTGCAGCGGCGGTGAAGGCTTTTGGCGCATTGCTGGCCGATCAGTCCGCCGGATGATCGCGATCCCGCTTTTTCAGGGGCGGAGCTGATGGCACCGCATCCTTGCGCCAGCCGAACAGGCCGGCGCAAGGTGCCGGACCGCGCGGCGGTACGGCGCCGCTGCCGCGTGGGCGGGGCGTAACATCGCTAAGATCGATATTTGTCATGCGAGACGCTATGCCACGACCAAGTGCTTCCATATTGGATCGATACGTCAAATCGGCTTCGATTCGTCGCTTTTCGGCCAGCTCAAATTGGGCCTTGCATAAGACGCGGCGGATCGCGAGACAGCGGGCGGGGAGATATAGATGACCGACATCACCACGGCCGCCGGGCGCGGACGCGAACTGACGATCCGCGCGATCATTCTTGGCGGCGTGCTGACGCTGATGTTCACCGCCGCGAACGTCTATCTGGGGCTGAAAGTCGGACTGACCTTTGCCACTTCGATTCCCGCCGCGGTGATTTCGATGGCGCTGCTGCGCTATATGGCCGGATCGACGATCCTGGAGAATAATATCGTCCAGACGATCGCGAGCGCGGCGGGAACGCTGGCGGCGATCATCTTCGTGCTGCCGGGATTGGTGATGGTCGGTTACTGGCAGGGTTTCCCGCTGCTAGAAACGACCGCAATTACGATGCTCGGCGGCATATTGGGGGTGCTTTTCTCCGTCCCGCTGCGCCGCGCGCTCGTCGTCGATTCGGATCTTCCCTATCCTGAAGGCCGCGCTGCCGCCGAGGTGTTGCAGGTCGGCGCCGCGAGCGCCGAGGGCGCCGCCGAGAACAAGGCGGGGCTGTCGGCCTTGCTGTGGAATTCGATCGTCGCGGCGGGCTTTACGCTGCTGACCCAGATGAAACTCGCCGGGGCCGAAGTCGCGCGCTGGTTCGCGGTCGGCAGCGGCGCGACCGGGATCGCGGGCGGGCTGGCGTTTGCATTGTTCGGGGTCGGGCATCTGGTCGGACTGTCAGTCGGCATGGCGCAGCTTGTCGGGCTGGTAACCGGCTGGTGGATTCTGCTGCCGATTCTGACCCAGGGCGGTGCGGGCGATCCCGAAACGCTGGCGAACACGGTGTTCCGCGCCGACGTGCGCTTCTTTGGCGCCGGCGTGATCGCGGTCGCGGCGATCTGGACGCTGATCAGCATCGCCGCGCCGGTGGTCGGCGGCATCCGGTCGGCGATGGCGGCCAGCCGCGCACGGCAAGGCGGCGCAGCGATGGCGATCGAAGAACAGGATATGTCGATTTCGTGGGTGTTCGGCGGGTCGCTGGCGCTGATGCTGCCGATCGGGTGGCTGCTTTGGTCGGAACTGGCGGGCGGTCCGCTCGCGGCCTCATCGATGGTGCTCGTTGCGGGCGCCATCCTGTTCATCATCGTCGTCGGGCTGATGATAGCGTCGGTGACCGGCTATATGGCGGGGTTGATCGGCGCGTCCAATTCACCGGTGTCGGGGATTGGCATCCTCGCGATTATCGCCTCGTCGCTGTTGCTGCTGGGCCTGCTCGGCCGCGGCGGGGGCGAAGCCGAAGTCAGCGCGATGGTCGCCTATGCGCTGATCGTCACGGGGCTGGTTTTCGGCATCGCGACGATCTCGAACGACAATCTCCAGGATCTGAAAACTGGCCAACTGGTCGGAGCGACGCCGTGGAAACAGCAGGTCGCGCTGATCATCGGTGTAATCTTTGGCTCGCTCATCGTCCCGCCGGTACTCAATGTGCTTAACGAAACGGTCGGCTTCGTTGGAGCCCCCGGCGCCGGGCCGAACGCGCTCGCGGCGCCGCAGGCGGGGCTGATCTCGTCGCTGGCGCAGGGGGTGCTCGGCGGCGATCTCAACTGGACGATGCTCGGATATGGCGCGCTTGCGGGGGTTGGCTTCATCATCGTCGACACGTTGCTGGGGCGCGCGGGCAAGCTGCGGCTCCCGCCTTTGGCCATCGGCATCGGCATCTATCTGCCGATGGCGGTGATCCTGCCGGTGGTGATCGGTGCGGTCGGCGGCTGGTTTTACGATCGCTGGGCGGCGAAGCGCCCGAACGCAGGCTTTGCACATCGTATGGGCGTGCTGACCGCCACCGGCATGATCGTCGGCGAAAGCTTGTTCGGGGTGCTGTACGCCGGGATCGTCGCCGGCAGCGGCAGCGATGCTCCGCTGGCGGTGGTAGGTGACGGCTATGCGCCGTTCGCGCCATGGGTCGGGCTGATTCTGTTCGTCGGGCTCGTCTGGCTCAGCTATCGGCGGACCCGCGCGATGGTTGTCACGACGGCCTGACACGCGGCTTGCCCTTCGCCGTTCGCGCGGTTAAAGGCGCGCTCCTGTGTCCGGCATATGCAAGATGCCGGCGGCTCTTTCTATTCTTGTCCAAGTGAGTGTGCGCGATGAAGATCACCGGCGTTGAAATCCGTCCCGGCAATATTATCGAATATGAAGGCGGTATCTGGAAGGTCACCAAGATCCAGCACACCCAGCCGGGCAAGGGCGGCGCCTATATGCAGGTCGAGGCCAAGAATCTGATCGACGGGCGCAAGCTCAACAATCGTTTCCGCAGCGCCGACACGGTGGAAAAGGTCCGCCTCGACACCAAGGATTTCCAGTTCCTCTATGCCGAGGGCGACGATTTGGTGTTCATGGACAAGGATACGTTCGAACAGATCAACATTTCGAAGGATGTCGTCGGCGAAGCGCATGAGTTTCTGCAGGACGGCATGGATGTCGTGCTCGAACTTTGGGAAGAACGCCCGATCTCGGTCGAACTCCCCGAAACGATCGAAGCGACGATCGTCGAGGCCGACGCGGTGGTGAAGGGCCAGACCGCCTCATCGTCGTACAAGCCCGCGATCCTCGACAATGGCGTGCGCGTGATGGTGCCGCCGCACATTACCAGCGGGACCAAGATCGTCGTGCATGTGTACGACCGCGAATATGTGCGCCGCGCAGACTAAATAACGTCGCCCCCGCGAAGGCGGGGGCCGCTGTCGGCGTAGCGCAAGGTTGTTTGCGGCCCCCGCCTTCGCGGGGGCGACGCGTTGGAGATCGAACAATGGCCGTATCCGGCATCATCACCGTCATGGAACGCGCCGCGCGCAAGGCCGGCACCAAGCTGCGCCGCGACTTCGGCGAGATCGAGCATTTGCAGGTGTCGCAGAAAGGCCCTGCGGACTTTGTGTCAAAGGCCGATCAGGCCGCCGAGCGCACCCTCTATGACGAACTGACCCACGCGCGCCCCGGCTGGGGTTTCCTGATGGAAGAGGCCGGCGAGATCGAGGGCGAGCCGGGCAAGCCGCGCTTCATCATCGACCCCCTCGATGGCACGTCGAACTTCCTTCACGCGATCCCGCATTTCGCGATCTCGATCGCGGTGCAGGAGCCCAAGCTCGGCGGCGGCTGGGGCGACGTCACCGCGGCGCTGATCTATCAGCCCGTCACCGACGAAAGCTATTGGGCCGAGCGCGGCCGCGGTGCCTGGCTGCACGACCGGCGTCTGCGCGTCGCGTCGCGTCGCCACCTCAACGAATGCCTTATTTCAACGGGCATTCCGTACATGGGCCATGGCAATATGGCGCAGTGGAGCCGCATTTTTGGCGCCGTCGCCCCCGAAGTCGCCGGAATCCGTCGCTTCGGCGCCGCCAGCCTCGACCTCGCATGGGTCGCGGCGGGGCGGTACGACGGCTTCTGGGAAAGCAACCTGCAAGTGTGGGACGTTGCGGCGGGGATGCTGCTGGTACGCGAAGCCGGCGGTTTCGTCAGCGATTTCCGCGGCGGCGACCGCGCGATCGAGCGCAGCGAATATATCGCGGGCAGCGCTGCGGTGCATTCGAAGCTGCAGAAGCTGGTTGCGGGCGCGCTGCGCAACGCTTGACCGGAGCGGCATTCCTTACATGGTCATGCCGGACTTGATCCGGCGTCCATGCCAGCGGCGTTGTCATGGACCCCGGATCAAGTCCGGGGTGACGAAATGGGAGGGGCCCTGGTTTTGAGTGAGCTCACTTTTCGAAAACATACTCCCGAAAACTGTCCATCAGCGACGCCCATGTGTTGAAGGTCTCGCCGACATTTTCGCGCGGGATGCCCGCAAAATCCAGGTCGACGTCCATTTCGAGCACCGGGTCGCCCGCATCGTCTTTGTAAGCCCGCGCGAAACGCTTTTCCTTGTTCCACCGGTTGAGCTGATCGAGGGTGACATTTTTCGCATCGCTGAAACCCAGATAATATTGCAGCGTCTTGCAACGCTTCCCTTCGTCGCAGTTCATGAACAGCACGAGGAACTTCAGGCCGTTGCGATTGCTCTCGATATAGGGATCGTCGCCTTCGTTCGCGACGATCGTCGCGGGCCACCCCTGCGATTCGACGACCGCCTTGATCGTTTCGGGATTGGTGGCGTTGATAAGTTCGGCGCGGGCCGGGGCGGCCGTAAGCAAGGTTGCGGCACTCAGCGCAAGGATGGTGCGGGCGGCGATTGGCTTCATAATAGCTCCCGTAACGGATGTGGCGCCTGAAAGGCGATGCTCTGCGACCCGTTTTGCTGGCGTATCACAGCGACAGGCCCGTTCGCCAGCGTGCAATGGCGCGCTGGTCACGCAAGATACGAAAATCCTGCCCGCAGTGCTTGCGACACGCGGCGCGCTGGCCTAAAGCGCCCCCGATAACCGGGTGCACGCCACCCCAAAAATTGCACAATGGAACTGCGAGCTCCCATGGTCGATCTGACTCAGTATCTGCCGATCCTGATATTCCTGGTCATCGCGGTCGGGTTGTCGGCGGCCTTCGTCTTCCTGCCGATGGGCGTCGCGCGTCTGACCGGCGCGCACAAGCCCGACCCCGCGAAGCTCAGCGAATATGAATGCGGCTTTCCGGCGTTCGAGGACGCGCGCAGCCAGTTCGACGTGCGATTCTATCTGGTCGCCATCCTCTTCATCATCTTCGACCTTGAAGCAGCGTTTCTCTTTCCCTGGGCGGTGAGCCTTGAGGAGATCGGCTGGGCCGGCTGGGCTACGATGATGGTTTTTCTTGCCGAGCTAGCGATCGGCCTTGTTTATGCATGGAAGAAAGGGGCGTTGGACTGGGAATGACCCGCTCGCCGATCATCACCGACACGCGGGGGCTGACCCCCGAAGGCGTGGCTCCGGGCCTTCATCTTCCCGAAGCAACGTTGCCCGACCAGAGCTATTTCGACGATCTCAACAGCGAGATTGGCGACAAGGGCTTCCTCGTCACATCGACCGAGGATCTTTTCAACTGGGCGCGCACCGGCTCGCTCTGGTGGATGACCTTTGGCCTCGCGTGCTGCGCGGTCGAGATGATCCACGTCAATATGCCGCGCTACGACATGGAGCGCTTCGGCGTCGCGCCGCGCGCATCCCCGCGCCAGTCGGACGTGATGATCGTCGCAGGAACGCTGTGCAACAAGATGGCCCCCGCGCTGCGCCGCGTGTACGACCAGATGTCGAATCCCAAATATGTCATCTCGATGGGCAGCTGCGCCAATGGCGGCGGCTATTATCACTATAGCTATTCGGTGGTGCGCGGCTGCGACCGCATCGTGCCCGTCGACATCTATGTCCCCGGCTGCCCGCCGACCGCCGAGGCGCTGCTGTACGGCGTGATGCAGTTGCAGCGGAAAATCCGCCGCACCGGGACGATCGAACGCTGATGGCCAGCCCTGCTCCCCTCGTCGCCCCGCGTGCGGACCTTGCCGCTGCGCTCAAAAAGCTGCTCGGCGACGATCTTCTCGCGCACGTCTTCACCGTGGGTGAGGACAGCATCACCGTGCGCCGCGACGCGATCGCCGGGGTGATGATCGCGCTGCGCGACAATCTCGATTACCAGCAGCTCATGGAAATCGCCGGGGTCGACTATCCCGGCCGGCCTGAGCGGTTCGAGGTTGTCTATCACCTGCTGAGCGTCACCAAAAACCATCGCCTTCGCGTGCGCGTATCGACCGACGAAGCGACGCCCGTGCCGAGCATCGTGCCCGTCTGGCCAGTCGCGGGCTGGCTCGAGCGCGAAGTGTTCGACATGTACGGCGTGCTGTTCGCGGGCAACCCCGACCTCCGCCGCATCCTGACCGACTATGGCTTTCAGGGGCATCCGCAGCGCAAGGACTTCCCGCTGACCGGCTATATCGAGCTGCGGTATAGCGAAGAAGACAAGCGCGTCGTCTACGAGCCCGTGAAGCTCGCGCAGGATTTCCGAAACTTCGATTTCCTGTCCCCTTGGGAAGGCGCCGACTATGTGCTTCCGGGCGACGAAAAGGCCGGCGGGACGGGCGAAGCGCCGGGCAAGGGGGCGCCGACGCCGCTGACCGCCGCTGAGGTCAAGAAGGCGGACGAAGCAAAGGCTCCGCCGCCGCCCACCCCCAAGACGACCGAAAAGCCGGCCGAAACCGGGGCAGGGGCGAAAACGAACCTCAAGGCCGCGAAGACGAGCCGCGACGGCGCCAAGGCAACCGCGGCGGCGAAGGCCAAGACCCCGGCGACGAAGGCCGCGGAAAAGGCTCCGGCCAAGCCGCGCGCGCCGCGCAAGCCCAAAGCAGGAGGTGACGCATGACCGACGCTCCTCAGGTCAAGCACCACGGCAGCGACATGTTCGAAGGCTATCCGGTCGATACCGCGAACACGGCCGGCGATCAGGCCGTCACCAACTACACGATCAACTTCGGCCCGCAGCACCCCGCGGCGCACGGCGTGCTGCGCATGGTGATGGAGCTCGATGGCGAGATCATCGAGCGCGTCGATCCGCACGTCGGCCTGCTCCACCGCGGCACCGAGAAACTGATCGAGTATAAGACCTATTTGCAGGCGCTGCCCTATTTCGACCGGCTCGACTATTGCTCGCCGCTCGGGATGGAGCACTCTTACGTGCTTGCCATCGAAAAGCTGCTCGATCTCGAAGTTCCGGCGCGCGCGCAATATCTGCGTACCTTGTTTGCCGAGCTGACGCGCATCTGCAACCATATGCTCAACATCGGCGCGCATGTCATGGACGTCGGTGCGATGACGCCGAACCTGTGGGTGTTCGAGCTGCGCGAGGATTGCCTCAATTTCTTCGAACGCGCCTCGGGTGCGCGGATGCACAGCGCTTATTTCCGTCCCGGCGGCGTCCATCAGGACGTGCCCGAAAAGCTGCTCGTCGACATTGGCGAGTGGATCGACGGGCGTCTGCCCAAGCTCTTCGGCGACGCGATGAGCCTCGTCATCGACAACCGCATCTTCAAGCAGCGCAACGTCGATATCGCGACGGTGAGCAAGGAAGACGCGCTGGCGTGGGGCTTCTCGGGCCCGATGATCCGCGGCAGCGGCATCGCATGGGATCTGCGCAAGTCGCAGCCCTATGATGCCTATGCGGCGATGGAGTTCGACATCCCCGTCGGCACGCGCGGCGACTGCTATGACCGCTTCATGGTGCGCGTCGAGGAAGTCTATCAGTCGGCAAAGATCATCAAGCAATGCCTGCGCGACATGCCCACCGGCCCGATCGCCAGCCTCGACCGCAAGGTCGTCCCGCCGAAGCGTGGCGAGATGAAGCAGTCGATGGAATCGCTGATCCATCACTTCAAGCTCTACACCGAGGGCTTCCACGTCCCCGCGGGCGAAGTCTATGTCGCGACCGAAAGCCCGAAGGGCGAATTCGGCGTCTATCTGGTCAGTGACGGCACGAACAAGCCGTACCGCTGCAAGATTCGCCCGACGGCGTTTTCGCACCTTCAGGCGATGGATTTTATGTGCAAGGGCCACATGCTCGCCGACACCACGGCGATCATCGGCGCGATCGATGTCGTGTTCGGGGAGTGCGATCGGTGAGCGCGCCCGTCGTCGTCAATCTGGCGGAAAAGCTCGCGACCTTTGACGAGCATTGGAAGCCGCACATCATCGGCCATTATAACGGCAACGAGATCCGCGTCGCCAAGATCGGCGGCGATTTCACCTGGCACGCGCATCCCGAGACCGATGAGATGTTTCTGGTGATAAAGGGCGCGATGGGCATCGAGTTTCGCGACGGCATTCGCCACTTCGGCGCCGGGGAGATGGTGGTCGTGCCGAAAGGCGTCGAGCACCGGCCTTTCGCGGCCGAGGAGTGCCACATCCTGTTTCTCGATCGCGAAGGCGAACCCAACACCGGCGACACGCCGTCGCATCGCACCCGTGCGAAACTGGAATCAATCTGATGGCTGACGCACCCCAAATTCCCGACGAGGCCGAAACCCGCGCGCGCTGGGGCGCGTTTGCGTGGACGGCGGAGAATGCCGAAAAAGCAAAGCAGGTGATCGCGCGCTATCCCGCGGGGCGCCAGCGCTCGGCGGTGATGCCGCTGCTCGACCTCGCGCAGCGCCAGGTCGGCGCCGAGACGCAGACGCAGGGCTGGCTGCCCGTACCGGTGATCGAATATGTCGCAGCCCAGCTCGATATGCCCTTCATCCGCGCCTATGAGGTCGCGACCTTTTACACCATGTACAATCTCGTCCCCGTCGGCCGCTATCATGTGCAGGTCTGCGGCACGACGCCTTGCCTGCTGCGCGGGGCGGACGATGTGATGGCGGCATGCAAGAATCGCGGCATGACGAAGGGCAAGACGACGCCCGACGGTCTGTTCACGCTCACCGAGGTCGAGTGCATGGGCACCTGCACCAACGCGCCGATGGTGCAGATCAATGACGATAATTACGAAGACCTCGATTACGACAGCATGACGCGCATCCTCGACGAACTCGCGGCGGGCAAGCAGCCCAAGGCGGGCACGCAGAACCCGCAGCGGCACACGAGCGAGCCCGAGGGCGGACCGACGACGCTCGTGGCGATGGTCGAGGCCAATTACGACTATCGGAAGGAGTGGTGATGAAAAAACTGCCCTCCGTCTTTGGGTGCGTCGATAGCGCTTTTGAATTCGTCACGCCACAAGGGTTTCAATTTACGCCGTTCGGCAAAATTGGCCCTGCCTACATCGGTACAGCATCACAACTGTCAAAATTTGCACGAGGTGTGACCGCGTTCTGTTGTGTAGCGACGGTCCTGCTCTTGGTTTTCATAGGCACGGCAATCTGGGCAAGGGTCAGCCATCATCCCATGCGTTTTTCTGCGCTTGGACTTTCCCTTGCGACTTTCATTCCGTGGCTTGCAGCATACGGAAGCTGGGCCTTCATTGCGCCGAAGTCCGCGCATCTGATTAGGGTGGCACGTTGATGGCTCTCCACGACAAAGACCGCATTTTCACCAATCTCTACGGCTTCCAGCCGTGGACCCTCAAGTCTGCGCAGGCGCGCGGCGATTGGGATAATACCAAGGATCTGATGAAGCGCGGCCAGGACGCGATCATCGAGGAGATCAAGGCGTCGGGCCTCCGCGGCCGCGGCGGCGCAGGCTTTCCGACGGGGCTCAAATGGAGCTTCATGCCGAAGGAGCCGCGCGCCGACCGCCCGAGCTTTCTCGTCATCAACGCCGACGAATCCGAGCCCGGCTCATGCAAGGACCGCGAGATCATCCGCCACGATCCGCACAAGCTGATCGAAGGTGCGCTGATCGCGGGCTACGCGATGCGCGCGCGCGCCGCGTACATCTATATCCGCGGCGAATTCATCCGCGAGGCAGAGACGTTGTTCGCCGCGGTGCAGGAAGCGTATGCCGCCGGACTGCTCGGCAAGAATGCGTCGAAGTCGGGCTATGATTTCGACGTCTTCGTCCACCGCGGCGCCGGCGCCTATATCTGCGGCGAGGAAACCGCGATGATCGAAAGCCTCGAAGGCAAGAAGGGTCAGCCGCGCCTGAAACCGCCGTTCCCGGCGGGTGCGGGCCTCTATGGCTGCCCGACGACGGTGAACAATGTCGAGAGCATCGCGGTCGTCCCGACGATCCTGCGCCGCGGCGCGCCGTGGTTCGCGAGCTTTGGGCGCGAGAATAACAAGGGCACCAAGCTCTTCCAGATCAGCGGTCATGTGAACAAGCCGTGTGTGGTCGAAGAGGAGATGGGCATCACCTTCCGCGAACTGATCGACACGCATTGCGGCGGCATTCGCGGCGGCTGGGACAATCTGCTCGCGGTGATCCCCGGCGGTTCGTCGGTTCCGCTGGTTCCCGCGGCCGAAATCATGGACGCGCCGATGGACTTCGACGGGCTGAAGGCTGTCGGATCGGGGCTCGGCACTGCTGCCGCGATCGTGATGGACAAGTCGACCGACGTTGTTCAGGCGATCAGCCGCATCAGCTATTTCTACAAGCATGAAAGCTGCGGCCAGTGCACCCCGTGCCGCGAAGGCACCGGCTGGATGTGGCGCGTGATGGAGCGGCTGCGCACCGGCGACGCCGACATCAGCGAAATCGACACGCTGTACGACGTGACCAAGCAGGTCGAAGGCCACACCATCTGCGCGCTCGGCGACGCGGCGGCGTGGCCGATCCAGGGCCTGATAAAACACTTCCGCCCCGAAATCGAACGCCGCATCCGCGAGAATGGCGGTGCGCTGGAGGCAGCCGAATGACAAGTTGGAAATGTCATGTCTTTCTGATTGCGGCTGGTTTTTTAGCGGCGGCTTCGCCCGCTAGGGCCGAGCCGGAATCGGGAAGCCGAATTGATCGGTCTCCGAAGGCAGTACGGAACTTTCCGAACGATCCCGAGAACGCCGGTCGTATAGTCCTGAACCAATATTCGCGTTGTTATGCAGCCAGTAATAGCACAAAAGCTGCAGCGGCTCTTTCGCTGCCGTATTTGAGTGACGAACAGGGCGCAGCGGTCAGGAACCTCAACCGTAAGCTGGCGGATTGTTTGGGATTTGCAGTGCAGAGGATCAGCTTTTCTGCGCCAGCCATGGTCGGCGGGATGGCTGAAGAATTTGTGCTTAACACTTACGGTGATGCAAACTTGCCGCGGGTGGCCACACTTACCGAAGACGCGATGTTCGCTTCAAGCTTCAAACCGCGCAATGATGGCGAGGATTTCGCGCAGTGTGTTGCGCGCAGCGATCCCAAGGGCGCCTATGCAATCTTGAACACGAAGGTTGGAAGCGAGACCGAATCTGCTGCGGTAAAGGCTTTGGTTCCCGTCTTGGGATCCTGCCTGACTGCCGGTTCCAACATCAACCTCAATACTGACACGGTTCGGTTCATTTCGGCCGTCGGCCTCTACCGGATATTATCCGGCCTAGCTGCAGCGGATCCGGGAAAGTAACGCATTATGCCTAAAGTTACCGTAGATGGCGTAGAAATCGACGTTCCGCAGGGTGCGACCGTCTTGCAGGCGTGCGAGATGGCAGGGAAGGAAATTCCGCGCTTCTGCTACCACGAACGCCTGTCGATCGCTGGCAATTGCCGCATGTGCCTCGTCGAAGTGTCGCCGGGCCCGCCAAAGCCGCAGGCGTCGTGCGCGCTGCCGACGGCCGAAGGGCAGGTGATCAAGACCGACAGCCCGATGGTGAAGAAGGCGCGCGAAGGGGTGATGGAGTTCCTGCTCATCAACCACCCGCTCGACTGTCCGATCTGCGATCAGGGCGGCGAATGCGACCTGCAGGACCAGAGCATCGCCTATGGCCGCGGCGCGACGCGCTTCGAAGAAAACAAGCGCGCGGTCACCGAGAAATATATGGGCCCGATCGTCAAGACGGTGATGACCCGCTGCATTCAGTGTACGCGCTGCGTCCGCTTTGCCGAAGAAGTCGCGGGCGTGGAAGACATCGGCGCGATCTATCGCGGCGAGAATATGCAGATCACCTCCTATCTGGAACATGCGGTTGCGAGCGAGCTGTCGGGCAATATTGTTGATCTCTGCCCGGTGGGCGCGCTGACCAGCAAACCCTATGCGTTCGAGGCGCGGCCGTGGGAACTCACCAAGACGCTCGGCATCGACATGATGGACGCGGTCGGCACCAACGTCCGTATCGACAGTCGCGGGCGGCAGGTGCTGCGCGTGCTGCCGCGTGTCAACGACGATGTAAACGAGGAATGGGCGAGCGACAAGACGCGCCACCATGTCGACGGGCTTGTCCGCCGCCGCCTCGACCGGCCCTATGTCCGCAAGGGCGGCCAGATGGTCGAAGCGACATGGGCCGAAGCGTTTGAGGCGATCAAGGCAGTGAACGCCGGGTCGTCGGTCGCCGCGATTGCGGGCGACCTAGCCGATTGCGAGACGATGTTCGCGGCTAAGGCGCTGGTGACGGCGCTCGGCGGCAATCTGCTCGAAGGGCGCCAGACGGGCCTCGACTATGACGTCACCAGCCTGTCGGCGGTCAATTTCAACACGACGATCGCCGAAGCCGAGAACGCCGATGTGATCCTGCTCGTCGGCACGAACCTGCGCTGGGAAGCGCCGCTGATCAACACGCGCGTCCGCAAGGCGGTGTGGAAAAAGGGCGCGAAGGTCTTTGCGATCGGCCCCGAAACCGACCTCACCTACAAGACCGAGTGGCTCGGCGACGATGCCTCGCTCGTCGCGAAGCTGCCCGCGCATGTGCTCGACGCGCTGAAGGGCGCCGAGCGGCCGATGCTGATCTTCGGCGGCGGCGCCTTGTCGGTGCCCGGCGTTCACGGCGCGGGCCTCGCGCTCGCCAAGGCAGTGAACGCGGTCAAGGACGGCTGGAACGGCTTTAACGTCGTGCATTTCTCGGCCGCGCGCATGGGGTCGCTGATGCTCGGTTACGGACTGCCCGGCGGGATCAAGGATGTGATCGCGGCGAAACCGAAGCTCGCTTTTTTCCTCGGCGCCGACGAGGTCGATTTTGCGGCGCTGCCCGATACGTTCAAAGTCTATGTCGGCCATCATGGCGACAAGGGTGCGCACGCCGGCGACGTCATCCTGCCCGCCGCCGCGTGGACCGAAAAGGACTTCACCACGGTCAACACCGAGGGTCGCGTCCAGCGCAGCGAGAAAGCCGTGTTCGCGCCGGGCGACGCGCGCGAAGACTGGAGCATTTTCCGGGCTTTGGCCGATGCACTTGGCGTGAATGTCGGGTTCGACAGCTTCGACGAGTGCCGCGCGGCGATGATCGCGGCGGTGCCCGCGCTCGGCGTCGAAGGCCTTGCCGATTTTGGCTGGCCAAAGGACTTTAAGGGCTTGCCGAAGCTTCCCACAAAGCCCGACGCGCGTGCGATCCCGTCGCCGATCAAGGATTTCTACCTCACCAACGCCATCTGCCGCGCGTCGCCGACGATGCAGCGCTGCTCGGAAGAGTTGATCCATGGCGCGGACTTTGCGGAGGCGGCCGAATGACCCCGGTACATGCGATCGCGTCCATCCTGTTCGTCGGGATGGGCTATTCGGTCTGGCGGGGTTTCAACCCCAAGGGCAAGTCGGACAAGCCCGGCCCGCATAACGGCTGGCGCAACCAGGACGGCACGAAGAAATGACCGAGACCTTCATTTCCTGGGGCATGGACCCGAACTGGGCGTGGGGTGTCGCAACAATTTGCGGCATCCTGCTCATCGCGCTGCCGCTGATGCTCGCGGTCGCGATGATCATCTATGCCGACCGCAAGATCTGGGCGGCGATCGCGCTGCGCCGAGGCCCGAACGTCGTTGGTCCTTTCGGGCTGCTGCAATCGTTCGCCGACGGTTTGAAGGTGTTTCTGCAGGAAACGATCATCCCGACTTCGGCCAACCGCGGGCTGTTCCTGATCGCGCCGATCATTACGTTCACGGTGGCGCTGCTCGCCTGGGCAGTGATCCCGTTCAATTCGGGCGCGGTGCTCGCGGACATCAACGTCGGGCTGCTCTACATCCTCGCGATCTCGTCGCTCGGTGTTTACGGCGTGATCCTGTCAGGCTGGGCTTCGAACTCGAAATATCCCTTCTTTTCGGCGCTCCGTGCGTCGGCGCAGATGATCTCTTATGAAGTCTCGATCGGCTTCATCCTGATCGGCGTCGTGCTGTTCGCCGACAGCTTCAACATGAACGAGATCGTCAAGGCGCAGCAGGGTCACGGGCTCGGCATCGTCAACGCCTTCGGCTTCAACCTGTTGCTGTTTCCGCTCGCAGTGATGTTCCTGATCTCGTCGCTAGCCGAAACCGCGCGCGCGCCGTTCGACCTGACCGAAGCGGAAAGCGAACTCGTCGCGGGGTATCAGACCGAATATTCGTCGATGAGCTTCGCGCTCTTCTGGCTCGGCGAATATGCCAACGTCCTTCTGATGTGCACGCTCAACGCGGTGCTCTTCTGGGGCGGCTGGTTGCCCCCGGTCGACTGGGCGCCGCTCTATGCCGTCCCCGGCATCATCTGGCTGTTCGCGAAGATATTGTTCTTCTTCTTCTTCTTCAGCTGGGTGAAGGCGACCGTTCCGCGCTATCGCTACGACCAGCTGATGCGGCTGGGCTGGAAAATCTTCCTGCCGATCTCGCTCTTCTGGGTATTCCTGATCTCCGGCTATCTGATGCTGACGAGGTATGGGGCATGATGAGCGCCGTTCTCATGGCGATGACGCCACCGCCGCCAATACCGCCCCGGCCAATCGTTTCCCGCAGCACGTCGTGTGACATGAATGCGGAAGATGGCGCGCGCACGAAACTGGCAATAGAACTCGAAGCCGTGCCGATTATGGTGAATGGCCGGGAAGAATCCGTTTATCGTTGGACGATTTCCGGCGATGATGAGCGTTACCCGTCCCCACAGGAACAACATCTCCGTCGTGACTATGAAAATGTCTGGCTAAGTTATTCCACGAAGACGGTCACGAGACACGCAATGAATTATACCTACCGTCTCCACTATGACGACCGAAATAGGACGGCCCCTGAATGGGGATATCTTATCGTCGAGCGCTGGCCAGTCGGCCACCATCCGGTGGAAGCCAGGGCCATCGGCCTCTGCAAGTTCAAGCAAAGCGAGACTGTACAGTGAGCACCATTGCCCACCTGATCAAAAGCTTCACCTTGTGGGAGTTTGTGAAGGCGCACGCCCTCACGCTCAAATATTTCTTCAAGCCGAAGGCGACGATCAACTATCCGTTCGAGAAGAACCCGCTGAGTCCTCGTTTCCGCGGTGAACATGCGCTGCGCCGTTATCCGAACGGCGAGGAACGCTGCATCGCGTGCAAGCTCTGCGAAGCAGTGTGCCCGGCGCAGGCGATCACGATCGAAGCCGAACCCCGCGACGATGGTTCGCGCCGCACGACGCGCTATGACATCGATATGACGAAATGCATCTATTGCGGCTTTTGCCAGGAAGCGTGCCCGGTCGATGCGATCGTCGAGGGGCCGAACTTCGAATTCGCGACCGAAACGCGCGAGGAACTGCTCTATGACAAGGCCAAGCTGCTCGCCAACGGCGACAAATGGGAACGCGCGATTGCGGCCAACCTTGCCGCCGACGCGCCCTATCGATAAGGGCGCGCGCACATGATTCAGCTTATCGCCTTTTACCTTTTTGCGACGATCGTCATCGCGTCCGGCGCAATGGTGATTTTCGCGCGTAACCCGGTCCACAGCGTGATGTGGCTGATCCTTGCCTTCTTCAACGCGGCGGGGCTGATGCTGCTCGCGGGGGCGGAGTTCATCGCGATGCTGCTCGTCATTGTTTATGTCGGCGCGGTCGCGGTGCTGTTCCTGTTCGTCGTGATGATGCTCGACATCGATTTCGCCGAGCTGCGCGCGGGTTTCGTGCGCTATCTGCCGCTCGGCGCGCTTGTCGCGATCATCCTCGCGGCCGAACTGGTGTTCGCGGTCGGCGCGTGGAGCGCCGGCGGGGTCGATCTGGCCGCGCGCGCTGCGCCCGTCGTCAGCGACAAAAGCAATATCCAGCAGATCGGCGAGCTGCTCTACACGAAATATATCTTCCTGTTCGAAGCGGCGGGCATCGTCCTGCTCGTCGCGATGATCGGCGCGATCGTGCTGACGCATCGCCAGCGGGGCGGGGTGCGCGCGCAGAATATTTCGCAGCAGGTGCGCCGTCGTCCGGAGGATGCGACGCGCCTTGTCGATCCGGGAACCGGGCAGGGGGTTGAGCTGTGATTTCGGTCGGCCATTATCTCGCCGTTTCGGCGGTGCTGTTCACGCTCGGCGTGCTCGGCATCTTTATCAACCGCAAGAATATCATCGTCATCCTGATGGCGATCGAGCTCATTCTGCTGGCGGTGAACATCAACCTCGTCGCGTTCAGCGCCGCGCTGGGCGACCTCGTGGGGCAGGTGTTCTCTATGTTCGTGCTGACCGTTGCCGCCGGCGAAGCGGCGATCGGGCTGGCCATTCTCGTGATCTATTTCCGCGGCCGCGGCACCATTGCCGTCGACGATGCTAACCGGATGAAGGGGTAAGCCGGTGATCAACACCATCCTCGTCATCCCAGCGAAAGCTGGGATCGCCCGCGCGGCAACGCTCCGTCAGGCCGTTAGCGGCCCCAGCTTTCGCTGGGGCGACGGAGTTTTCGCATGATCCAGGCGATCGTTTTCCTGCCGCTGCTCGCGGCGCTTGTCGCAGGGCTTGGCCAGCGCGCCATCGGCCCCATCGCGTCGAAGATCCTGACGACGGGCGCGCTCTTCACCAGCTGCGCCTTGAGCTGGCCGATCTTCCTGTCGTTTGTGATGGGCACCGGCGAGGCCGAGGTCGTGACCGTGCTGCACTGGGTCAGCTCGGGCGCGCTCCAGTTTAACTGGGAACTGCGCGTCGACACACTGACCGCGGTGATGCTCGTCGTCATCACCACGGTTTCAGTGCTCGTCCACCTGTATAGCTGGGGCTATATGGAGGAGGATCCGGACCAGCCGCGCTTCTTCGCCTATCTCTCGCTCTTCACCTTCGCGATGCTGATGCTCGTGACCGCGAACAATCTGGTCCAGATGTTCTTCGGCTGGGAAGGCGTCGGCCTTGCCTCCTATCTGCTCATCGGCTTCTGGTACAAGAAGCCGAGCGCCAATGCCGCCGCGATCAAGGCGTTCGTCGTGAACCGCGTGGGTGACCTGGGCTTCATGCTCGGCATCTTCGGCACCTTTCTGGTGTTCGGCACCGTCTCGATCCCCGAGATTCTAGCGGCCGCGCCGGGCATGGCGGGGTCGACGATCACCTTCATGGGGATGCGTCTCGACACAATGACGATCCTCTGCCTGCTCTTGTTCATCGGCGCGATGGGCAAGTCGGCGCAGCTTGGCCTGCACACTTGGCTTCCCGACGCGATGGAAGGCCCGACGCCGGTGTCGGCGCTGATCCACGCCGCGACGATGGTCACCGCGGGCGTTTTCATGGTGTGCCGCCTGTCGCCGATGTTCGAGACCGCTCCGATTGCGCTTGGCGTCGTCACCTTCGTCGGCGCGGCAACCTGCCTGTTCGCGGCAACGGTCGGCACGACGCAGTGGGACATCAAGCGCGTCATCGCCTATTCGACCTGCTCGCAGCTCGGCTATATGTTCTTTGCCGCGGGCGTCGGCGCCTATGGCGCGGCGATGTTCCACCTGTTTACGCACGCCTTCTTCAAGGCTTTGCTGTTCCTCGGTGCTGGTTCGGTGATCCATGCGATGCACCATGAACAGGACATGCGTTATTATGGCGGCCTGCGGAAACATATCCCGCTCACCTTCTGGGCGATGATGATGGGCACGCTGGCGATTACCGGCGTCGGTATCGCCGGGGTTGCGGGCTTCGCAGGCTTCCATTCGAAGGACGGCATCCTCGAAGCGGCCTTTGCCGCTGGCGGCGGCGGGGTGGTCGCTTTTTGGGTCGGCATATTTGCCGCGCTACTCACCAGCTTCTATTCGTGGCGCCTCGTCTTCCTGACCTTCTACGGCAAGCCGCGCTGGGAACAGAGCGAGCATATCCAGCATGCGGTCCATGGCGATCATCATGATCACCCATCGGACGAACATGCGGGCGACGATCATGCGCACGCGCATCATTATGAAGCGCATGGCGACGGCACTGCGGGCTATCATCCGCACGAAAGCCCGATCTCGATGCTGATCCCGCTCGGCGTGCTGTCGCTCGGGGCGGTGTTTGCGGGCTTCGTTTTCGCACACCCCTTTATCTATCCCGAAGAAGGCGTGGCTTTCTGGGCGGGTAGCATCGCGTTCGACGAGCATCTGATGCACCTCGCGCACGAAGTGCCGACCTGGGTGAAGTGGACGCCGTTTACGGTGATGGCGATCGGGCTTTTCCTCGCGTGGAACAGCTATATCCGCAACACCACGCTGCCGGCGCGCTTCGTGGCGCAGTTCAGGCTGCTACACCAGTTTCTTTACAACAAATGGTATTTCGACGAGCTCTATAACATCCTCTTCGTGAAGCCCGCCTTCGCGATCGGTCGCTTCTTCTGGAAGCGCGGGGATGAAGGCACCATCGACCGCTTCGGGCCCGATGGCGCCGCGGCGCTCGTCGCGGGGGGAACGCGGCTCGCGGTCCGGCTGCAATCGGGTTATGTTTATGGATATGCGTTTGTGATGCTGCTCGGTCTTGTCGGCCTCGCCAGCTGGGCCATGGTGAATTTCCTGTGAGCGGCTTTCCCATTCTTTCGCTGATGCTGGCGGTCCCCTTGGTCGCCGCCATCCTCTGCCTCTATGCGGGCGACCGTAATGCGCGGATGATCGCGCTCGTCGCAACCTTGATCGACTTTGCGCTGGGCGTCGTACTCTGGGCCAATTTCGACATCGGCGGCGCGCAGTGGCAGTTCACCGAAAGCGCCGACCTGTTCGGGCGTTTCCAGTGGGCGCTCGGCATCGACGGCATGGCGCTGATGCTTATCATGCTCAGCGTCTTCCTGATGCCGCTCTGCATCCTTGCGAGCTGGGACGCGATCAAACAGCGCGTTGGACTCTACATGGCGATGTTCCTGATCATGGAAGTCGTGATGATCGGCGTCTTCATGGCGCAGGATCTGCTGCTCTTTTACATCTTCTTCGAAGCCGGCCTGATCCCGATGTATTTCATCATCGGCATCTGGGGCGGCGCGAACCGCAAATATGCGGCGTTCAAATTCTTCCTCTACACGCTGCTCGGGTCGGTGCTGATGCTGATCGCGATGATTGCGATGATCGCCGAAGCGGGCACGACCGACATTCCGACACTGCTCAACTATGACTTCCCGGCCCAGATGCAGACATGGCTCTGGCTCGCCTTCTTCGCCAGCCTCGCGGTCAAGATGCCGATGTGGCCCGTCCACACCTGGCTTCCCGACGCGCATGTGCAGGCGCCGACCGCGGGTTCGATGATCCTTGCGGGCGTGCTATTGAAGCTCGGCGCCTACGGCTTCATCCGCTTCATGATGCCGATGTTCCCCGACGCCTCGGCGCAGCTGATGTGGCTCGTGTTCGGCTTGTCGATGGTCGCGGTGGTCTATACCAGCCTCGTCGCGCTGGTGCAGAACGACATGAAGAAGCTGATCGCCTATTCGTCGGTTGCGCATATGGCGATCGTCACCGCGGGACTGTTCGCGTTCAACCAGCAGGGGATCGAAGGCGCGCTGATCATCATGCTCAGCCATGGTGTCGTTTCGGCCGCGCTCTTCTTCTGCGTCGGCGTGATCTATGACCGGCTCCACACGCGCGAGATCGACCGTTACGGCGGCCTCGCGGTCAACATGCCGGCCTATGCGCTGTTCTTCATGCTGTTCACGATGGCGTCGATCGGCCTGCCAGGCACCAGCGGCTTCGTCGGCGAATTCCTGAGCCTGCTCGGCATCTATGAAGCGTCGAGCGTCGTCGCGTTCGTTTGCACCACGGGCATCATCCTCGGCGCCGCTTATATGCTCTATCTCTATCGCCGCGTCGTATTCGGCGAACTTACCAAGGACGATGTGAAGGCGATGCGCGATCTCAACGCACGCGAATGGGCGATCATGGCGCCGCTTGCTGCCGTGGCGCTCTGGATGGGCGTCTATCCCGAAAGCTTCCTCGCGCCGATGCGCGGCGATGTGACCGCCGTGGTCGCGCGCCTCGCCCCGGCAAAGCCCGCAGGCGATGCGCATCTTGCCGCCGGCAAGCCGAAGCCCGCCGCGGCGCATGGTGAAACCGCCCACGGATCGAGCCATGCGGGAGGCGTCCAATGACCGCGGATCTCGCGCTCATCTGGCCCGAGCTGATCCTGACGATCGGCGGGTTGATCACCTTGATGCTCGGCACCTTCATGGGGGACCGGCAAGTCGGCATCTATCAGCTCAGCTCGTTGCTCACGCTTGCCGCCGCGGCCGCGGCCGTGGTCGCGCTGTTCGGCGTCGAGGCGACGGTGTTTTCGGGCACGCTGTCGGTCGATGCCTTCGGCGGGTTCGCCAAGCTGCTGATCTATGCCGCGAGCTTCATCTGCATCATCATCGCACCACGCTTTTTCAACGGCGCGATGCGCGCCGAATATCCGACGCTGATCCTGTTCGCGGCGCTCGGCATGGGCATCATGGCCTCGTCGCGTGACCTGATGACGCTCTATGTCGGGCTCGAGCTCAACAGCCTGGCCGCCTATGTGCTCGCGAGCTTCATGCGCACCGATGAACGCTCGAGCGAAGCCGGGCTCAAATATTTCGTCCTCGGCGCGCTGGCGTCGGGGATGCTGCTTTATGGTATCTCGCTGCTCTATGGCTTCACCGGCACGACCGATTTTGCGGGCATCGCCGCGGCGATGGGCGGCGAGCTCAACATCGGCCTGATCTTCGGTATCGTGTTCGTTCTCGCGGGACTGGGCTTCAAGATCAGCGCCGTGCCGTTCCATATGTGGACCCCCGACGTTTACGAAGGCGCGCCAACCCCGGTGACGACCTTCTTCGCCAGCGCCCCCAAAGTGGCGGCGATGGCGCTGATGACGCGCGTTGTCATCGACGCGATGGGCCCCGCAGTCGGCGCCTGGCAGCAGATCGTCATCTTCCTCGCGCTCGCTTCGATCATCCTCGGCGCGGTCGGCGCGATCGGGCAGAAGAATATCAAGCGCCTGCTCGCCTATTCGTCGATCAACAACGTCGGCTTCATGCTGATCGGCCTTGCTGCGGAGACGCAGCAGGGGGTCGAGAGTGTGCTGACCTATCTGCTCGTCTATGTCGTCACGACGCTCGGCGCCTTCCTCGTCGTCCTGCAACTGCGCGATGCCGACGGCAATCCGGTCGAGAGCATTCCCGCTCTCGCGGGCCTGTCGCAGCGCCGCCCGGGCCTTGCTGCCGCAATGGCGGTGTTCATGTTCAGCCTCGCCGGTATTCCGCCGCTCTTCGGCTTCTGGCCGAAATATCTGGTGTTCGAGGCCGCGGTGAACGCGAACCTCGTGCCGCTGGCGGTTGCGGGCATCGTTGCATCGGTGATCGGCGCCTTCTATTATATCGCGATAATCAAGATGATGTATTTCGATGACAAATCGGACACCGAATTCCCGAAAGGTGGCGGTGCGATCGTCGAGGATGCGGTGATCACCGCGAGTGCCCTGTGGCTCTCGGTTATCGGCTATCTGTTCATTCCCGTGCTGGCGGTCGTATCGGCCAGCGCCGCCGCGGTGCTGTTCTGATCCCGCCGATCGAGCGGATCGCGCAGACAGGTTCGACCAACGCCGACC
This sequence comes from Sphingopyxis sp. TUF1, assembly GCF_036687315.1. NCBI lineage: Bacteria > Pseudomonadati > Pseudomonadota > Alphaproteobacteria > Sphingomonadales > Sphingopyxidaceae > Sphingopyxis > Sphingopyxis kveilinensis. The sequence continues at coordinate 3,323,234 of NZ_CP144683.1, read as the reverse complement.
TGCTGGCGCGGCTGGCAGGCGGCGAGCATGTCGGCGAGGGGCATTGGCTGGTCGCCGATCGTCAGACCTCCGGGCGCGGGCGCCTCGGCCGCGCTTGGGGCGACGGGCAAGGCAATTTCATGGGATCGACGGTCGTCCACCTGACGGTCGGCGACCCGTCGGCGGCGACGCTCGCGCTGGTCGCGGGGGTTGCGCTCGCTAAGACGGTGGCGGCATTGGCACCCGATGTCGGCGCCCTGCTCAAATGGCCGAACGACCTGCTGATCGATGGCGCGAAGTGCGCGGGCATATTGATGGAGCGCACCGGCAATTCGGTGGTGATCGGCATCGGCGTCAACCTTGTTACCGCGCCCGAACTGCCCGACCGCCCCACCGCAACGCTGTCCGGCAAGGGTGCTGCCGTCGACCGCGATCATTTCGCAAACGCGCTCGGCATCGCGATGATAGACGCGCTTTGGACCTGGCGGCAGGAGGGGGTCGCGAGCGTCGTGTGCGCCTGGCTGCCGCTCGCACACCCCGTCGGCACGCCGCTGCGGGTGTCGGAGCAGGGCATCGACGGTTTTTTCGACGGTCTCGCCCAGGACGGCGCGCTGCGCTTGCGCCGCGACGGTCGGGAGACCATGCTGATTCATGCGGGGGATGTCGAGCTACGTCGCCCGGTGGTTGAAGGATAACGCCATGCTGCTCGCGATCGATGTCGGCAACACCAACGCCAAATTCGCGCTGTTTCGCGGCGCCGAACTGCTCGCGCGCTGGCGCATCGCCACCGACGACCGCCGCACCGCCGACGAATATATGGTGTGGCTCGACCAGCTGATGCGGATCGAGCGGCATGATCGCGGCGATGTTGATGCTGTGATCATCTCGACAGTCGTCCCGCGTGCGCTCCACAATCTGCAACTGCTGGCGCATAAATATTTCGGCGTCGATGCGCTGGTCGCCGGGCGCGAACCGGTGAGCTGGGGCATCGCGCTCAAGGTCGACGAGCCGCAATCGGTGGGCGCCGATCGCGCGGTCAACGCGATTGCGGCGCAGGCGGTCGAGCCGGGCAAGGACAAGCTTGTCATCAGCTTCGGCACCGCGACGACGCTCGATCATATCGGCCCCGACGGCGCCTATCTCGGCGGGATCATCGCGCCGGGGGTCAATCTGTCGCTGGAAGCGCTCGTGGCCGCGGCCGCCAAGCTGCCGCGTATCGCGATCGAGGCGCCTGCGAGCGCCAGCGTGATCGGGCGCACGACTGAAAGCCAGATGCTGATCGGCGTCTATTGGGGCTATGTTTCGATGATGGAAGGCCTAATAGGGCGCATGAAAAATGAAATCGGCAAGCCGCTGACGGTCGTCGCGACCGGCGGCCTCGCGACGCTGTTCGAAGAACATGCGCATCTGTTCGACCGCATCGAGCCCGACCTGACGCTGATGGGCCTGATGCACCTTCATGCCCGGCGGAGCCCCGGCGCATGACAAAGCCCGGCAAGGAGCTTCTCTTTCTCGCGCTTGGCGGGTCGGGCGAGATCGGCATGAACGCCAATCTCTATGGCTGCGACGGCAAATGGATCATGCTCGACCTGGGCGTGACCTTTGGCAGCCACGATTATCCGGGCATCGACATCGTCATGCCCGACCTGGAGTTCATCGAGGATCGCAAGGACGACCTGCTCGGCATCATCCTGACGCACGGGCATGAGGACCATATCGGCGCCATCCCCTATCTCGCCGCCGACCTTGGCGTGCCGCTCTACGCCAACCGCTTCACCGCGGGGCTGATCGCGCACAAGCTTGCCGAAGAGGGGCTGGAGAAAGAGGTCGATATCAAGGTCGTCGATATCGACGACAGCTTCCGCATCGGGCCGTTTGGCATCCGCATGGTCCCGTTCGCGCACTCGATCCTCGAAATGAGCGCGGTGGTGATCGACACACCCTATGGCCGCGTCTTTCACACCGGCGACTGGAAACTCGACGAAGAGCCGATCCTGGGCGTGCCCGCGACCGCCGCGGCGCTCTGCGCAATCGGCGACGAGGGCATCGACGTCCTTGTTTGCGATTCAACCAACGCCTTCAATCCCGAGGAATCGGGCAGCGAAGGCGCGCTGCGCGCGGGATTGGAGCAGGCGGTCGGGCAGGCCAAGGGGAGGGTGGTCGTCACCACCTTTGCCTCGAACGCTGCGCGCCTTGCGACGCTGGGCGAAGTCGCGCGTGCGACGGGACGCAGCCTGTGTGTCGCGGGGCGCTCGCTCGACCGCATCCTCGGCGTTGCGCGTTCGGTCGGCTATCTCAAAGACTTCCCGCCGACGGTCGATTTCGACGAGGCGATGCGCCTGCCGCGCGACAAGGTGATGGTGATCGCTACCGGTGGGCAGGGCGAACCGCGCGCCGCGCTCGCGCGCATGGCGGCCGACGGCCACCAGATCAAGCTGGAGGCGGGCGACACCGTCGTCTTTTCGTCGAAGCAGATCCCCGGCAACGAGGTTGCGATCGGGCGGATCATGAACCAGCTCGCGGCGAAGGACGTGCTGACAGTTACCGAAAAACAGGCGCATATCCACGTCAGCGGCCATCCGGGGCAGCCCGAGCTGGCCGCGCTTTACGGCTGGCTGCGCCCGAAGCTGGTCGTCCCCGTGCATGGCGAGATCCGCCACATGCACGAGCAGGCGCGCTTTGCGCTTGAGAGGGGCGTTCCTGATACGCTGGTGCAGGAAAATGGCGACCTTGTGCGTCTTGCACCGGGCGCAGCGAAGATCGTTGAGCGCGTCCGCGCCGGGCGCCTGATCCTCGACGGCGACGTCATCCTGCCCGCCGATGGCGAAACGATGAGCGAGCGGCGCAAGCTGGCGCTCAACGGCCACATCACGGTTGCGGTGATCTTTTCGGATAAAAGGTTCGTCGACAGCGCGATCAGCTATCGCGGCGTTCCGGTCGAGGACGAGCGCGCGGCCTTTATCGATGAAATGCGCGAAGCCGCCGAGCAGGCCGCGACCGGCCCCGCGCGCGACGAGGAAAAGCTGCGCGAGGCGATCCGGCTGGGCGTCCGGCGGATCGCGACCGACTGGACGGGGAAAAAACCCGTCGTCGATGTGATGCTCGTCGAAATCTGAGGGCAAGCCGATGAAATGGACGTCTGCGTTAGCGATCTTCACGCTCTTCTGGGTGTTCAGCGCCTTCTTCGTGCTGCCCTTCCACGGCCGCCGCGCGAGCGATGACGCCGAGCCGCTGGTCGCAGGCCAGGACCGCGGCGCCCCGGCGCGGTTTCGTCCCGGACGCGCGCTGCTCCAGATGACGATCGTCGCGGCGGTGGCGTTTGTGGTTTATTACGTCGCCTATGTGAACGGCTGGGCCGATCCCGATGTGCTCACGGGACGGGCGTGAGTCGAGATTACGCTTGCCGATCGCTTGTCGGCTTTGGGATGGATCCCAGACCTTTCCCTATTCGCGGGATGACGATGAAATAAAGGTCCGCAAAAGGGCGAAAACTGCTGTCAGCCGGCGGGAGAGGGCGAACCGGTCAACCCCGCAGCCGGTCGATCGACTGCGCCAGCGCTACATAAAGCTTGCCGATGTCCGACGACAACAAAGTCACGCTGATCGCCGATCCGTCGCGCGCGCCGATCAGCAGGCGGAGCATCGCTTCGAAATCGTGGATGAACTGATTGACTGCGGCGTGGAAGCCGTCGTCATTCTGATAGAGGCGGAGGATATCCTTGACCTCGCTGTTCTCGACGAGCTTGACCGCGCGGCGGGCAAACACGCCGCGATCGCCTTTCAAATAGGCATCCCACGCGGTATCGCTGATCTCGCTCGACAAGATCTTGGTGACGTCGATGGCGGTCGATTTCAGCGCTTCGGTGAGCACGCCGGCCTGCTTGGCGAGCGTGTCGCGGTCGGACGCGGCGATTGCCTGCTCGGCTTCGCTTACGCGCTGTTCGACGCTTGCGCTCGTATCCATGATGGCGGTCAGCTGATGCATCAGCCGGTCGGCGGCGCTGTTCGCGGCAGCAACCGCGCGCTCCGATGCAGTCTGGATCGCATCAAGCTGCGCCATGATTTCGGTCTGGAAGGCGGCGTCGATCGCCTCGCTCGCGGTCGCCTTCATCGTCTCGCGCGCGCCGTCCACGATCTTCTCCAGCGTCAACCGCGCCTCATTCGCCGCTGCATCGGCGGTCGCGCGAACCTCAGCCAGCGTCGCAACCATTCGCGCGCCGCCCTGTTCGCTGAACGCATCGGCGCCGTCGCGCAGCTTGGCGAGCGCCGCTTCGGCCTCGGCGAGCGAAGCATTCAGGCGGTCGACCAGCGCCTGCTGCTTCGCCGCATGGCTGGCCATCTGGTCTTCGTTCGACTTGAGCGTCGCCTGCACGGCGTTGACGTGCGACACCGTCGATTGCGCCACCAGCTCCGACGCTTCGAGCATCGGGCGGATTTCGGCCAGCGCCGACTGCGTCGTTTTCCCGTGCGAGGAAATGCGATCGAGCGCGTGCGGCAGCGTCTCGTCGAGCTCGCGCGTTACCGCATCGAGCGCGAGCAACAGCGATTCGGCGTGGGTGATGAGCTGGCCTGCCGAACTGTTGCCGCGCTGAACCTTGTCCATGAACGCGCCGAGCTGCGCCTTGGTGTCGTCAATCGAGCGGCTGATGTTGCCCGTGCTGGTCTCAATGCTGGTATTGACCGCTTCGAGCTGTTTCTCAACCTCTGCGACATGCGCGGTGAGGCGCGCAGCAAGCGCGTCGCTTGCGTCGGCGTGCGCCGACAGCTGTGCGCCCATCGCGTCGCCGGCATCGCGCGCCGCCGCAAGTCTGGCGTCCATTTGCGCTGCGGCGGTGTCGACACCCTCGCGGAAGCGATGCCAGCTTTCCTCGCTTTGTGCGGTCAGGGCGGCGAGCGTGTCGGTCATCGCGCTGCGCACCGACGCCGCGCCTTCGGTCACGCGCGCGAGTGCGGCGCCATGCGCATCCGTGACCTCCGCCGACGTTGCAATCAGCGCGCTTTCGGTCTCCTTCGTTTGCTCCTGAAGCGCGACGATCGCTTCGAGAAGCGCCTCGGTCGAGGCCTGCCCCGCCTGTGCTGCCCGCGCCGCCTCTTCGCCGAGCGCGGCAAGTTTGGCTTCTAGATTCGCGCCCTGCTGGTGCGCAACCAGTCCGGCTTCCCGGAAATTGACCGCCAGTCGCTGCGCCACATCGTCGATCCGCGGCAGCCCGGCGAGGAGACCGTCCATCCGCTGCAAGGCGACATCGCCCGACCGCGCGAGCTGGTCGTGCGCGTTGGCGATCACCGACGCGTTCCCCGCGAGCTTGTCGCTGCTCTCGCCCAGCCGCATCACCGTATCATGGCCCAGCTGCTGCACGATCCGCGCCTGTTCGCTCAGCTGCTTTTGCGCGTCGGCAAGGTGCAGGCCGAGCGAGTGCATCGACTGGATCAGCGCCTGGTTTTCGGCGCGCAGCGCCGCGGCGATGCGCGCGAACCGCGCCTGTTCGGACTTCCCCGATCGCAACCACAGCATCCAGACGAGGGCAAGCAATGTCAGCGGCATTGCAACGACAGCGATGTGCGCGGGCCAGTCCGCGAGCGCTATTCGCCGGGCGAAACCGTCTGTGGCGGCGCTCAGCGCAAACGCCGTCCATCCGATCGCGAGAAGGATCAGAAAGGCCGGGCCGGCGCGATCGCGCCATGCCGACGGGGCAATATCCTCGGCAGGGACTTCGCCAGAGTCGTGCAGCGCCGTCCTGTCCAGCCAGTCGCGGTCGCTCGCCGCCTCGGCTTCGGGCGCGGGCGCGCCGTCGGGCACCGCCGTCTCGGCCGAAGCCGCGCTGTCCGCATCCTGATTTGCCGCGGAATCCCGCCACAATCCAACGATCTTCTTTTCGCCCGTCATCGTGCGATCTTAGCATCAAATGCCCGCCATGAAACGGAAACTTAACCGCGCAGGGCCAAAGCTGTGGAATGTCCTTCGACAGCGGCCCCCTCGACCGGACTTTGAGTGCGGCCTTCGGCGACGATCCGGCCATGGCCGCAGATCTGCGCAAGGCGTTCACCGATGGCGCGCGCGAGCTTGCCGATCTGCTGCGCCGCGCACGATGCGACGCCAACTGGGAAATGGCGGCGCTCCGCCTGAAAAGCCTGTCGGCGACATTCGGCGTCATCCCGCTCATCGAACTCGCCGAAACGGCGATGTCGGGCGCGCCGGGCGATCCCGCCGTGCTGCGCGCGATCAACCGGGTGATAGACGAGATCGCCTGACCCCGCGGCGGGTTCAATTTCCATTCAGCCGCACCCCGCCAGAGAAATATCGATTGCAGCTGTCTTGCCATGGCAACGCGACGGGTTTAGCCGCGTTAACGATGCGCGGCCGACCCCGTTTGCGCGGCGGACGGTCTACGAGTTTCAGAGGAGAGATTTCGATGTTCAAGCGTTTCCGCTCGATGCCCGCAACGGCGATCGCCGCTGTGTTGGGCTGCGCGCTGATGACGACCGCGACCCCCGCTGCGGCGCAGAAAAAGCCGAAGAAGGAAGAGGCCGCCAAGGGCAAGAGCCTTAGCCCCAGCAAGGGATTCGCCCCGGCGCTCAAGAAGATGACCGACGCAACCGGCGCCAAGGATGCCGCGGCGCTCCAGGCGGCACTTGCCGAAGGACAAGCGAGCGCGAGTGTGCCCGACGACAAATATCTGGTTGCCTTCTATCAGCTTCAGCTCGGCATTTTGAACAAGGATACGGCCCTGCAGGCGCAGGGGCTCGACGCGATGCTCGATTCGGGTCTGACGCCGGCGGAGAACGCCGCCGCCTATAATTTCTATTCAGGCAATTTTGCCTATGGCGCGAAAGATTACCCCAAGGCGATCCAGCGGCTCGAGGCGGCAAAGGCCGCGGGTTCGACCGAAACGGCTCTCTCGGCGATCCTGATGGACAGCTATCTGAAGGGCGGGCAGGTCGATCAGGGCTGGGCCATCGCAAAGGCCGGTATCGACGCGGCGCGCGCCGCCGGCACCAAGCCTTCCGAAGAGCTGTATGTTCGTCCGGCGCAGGCCTTTCAGCAAGCGAAGCGCACCAACGAGATGCTCGACGTGCTGACGATGCGCGTCGAGGATTATCCCAGCGCAGCGACCTGGCGCAACACGCTCTATATCCTGCTGCAGCAGTCGGGCGGCGACAAGGAACTCAACCTCGACATCCTGCGCCTGATGCGCGCGACCAATTCGATGACGCAGCGGCCCGAATTTCTCGAATATGCGTCGCTCGGCGTCGAAGCGGGCTATCCCGGCGAGGTAGTAAGCGTCATCAAGCAAGGCCAGGATAGCGGCGTGATCCCGAAAAGCGACACGCATTTCGGTAACATCCTGGAAGCGCAAACGCCGCGCGCTGCCACCGATGCCGCTGCGGTGACCGCAGATGCGAGCAAGCCCGCAACGCTCAACAACCCTAAGGCGGCGCGGTCGACCGCCGACGTGCTCGTCGGTATGGGGCAGCCGGCGAAGGCGATTCCGCTTTACGAAGCCGCGCTGAAAGCCGCGCCGACGGATGAGATGGCGCAGTATCGACTGGGCGTGGCTCAGGCTCTTGCCGGACAGAATGACGCGGCGATTGCAAGCTTGGCGAAGGTGCAGGGGCCGCGCGCGCGCCTGGCGAAGCTGTGGACAATTCGCGCCAAGGCTGGCGGCGCCCCGGCGGCCACGACTGCCAGCTGATCGGACTTATAGTAAAGAAAAATGGGTGCGGCTTCCATCGGACGCCGCACCCGTTTTTCTTTGCAGCGAATCAGATTTCGACGGGAATGCCCGCCAGCTGTTTCGCCGTGCGAATCGTCAGCGACGTTTTCACGCTGGTGACATTCGGCGCCGATGTCAGATGCGCAGTCAGGAACGATTGAAAGCTTTGCAGATCGCGCGCAACGACCTTCAGAAGAAAGTCGATTTCGCCGTTCAGCATATAGCATTCGCGCACTTCGGGCAGTCCGCCGACATAATCCTCGAACGCTTTCAGATCGGCCTCGGCCTGGCTGCGCAGGCTGACCATTGCAAACACGGTGATTCCGTAACCAAGCTTCGCGGCATCCAGGTCGGCGTGATAGGATCGGATGACCCCGGCTTCCTCGAGCGCGCGGACGCGGCGAAGGCAGGGCGGTGCGGTGAGCCCCACCATTTGCGCCAGTTCGACATTCGTCATGCGTCCGTTTTTCTGCAATTCGCCGAGTATTTGCAGGTCAATCTGATCGAATTTCTGACTAGCCATCGTTGAAACATCCGCTTTCCAAAATTGCGCTGACCATAATAATATTTCAGGCGATTGCAATTGTCCCACAATGCGACGTGAGTGGTTAAGACACTTTCGTGACCGGATGATTCACGCTAGCCGGTAATCAGAGGGTAACCAATGACGGTGGGGCTGGTTTTGCGTGACTGCTGACTCGATGATCGCGACCATCTTGCGTCAGGCGCCCGCCGACCGGCGGGCGCGCGTCACGGCGTGGCGACAACTCTCCGATATTCTGGCGCAGCGCGGCAATCAACTGGGCGACGACGATATTCGCCGCAGCCTCCATGCGCTTGCGGTGCTGCGCCCTCAAGTTCCGGAAGCAGTAAGGCGCGATTGCGCACGGGCGATCGCGCGGCATGGCCGGTTTGCGCCGCTTGTCGCGCTTTATGCCAACGACGTTCCCGCGGTGTCGGCAGCGATGCTGCGCGAGGTGCGGCTGTCCGAATCCGACTGGCTGGCGCTTCTGCCGGCGACCAATGCGATGGCGCGATCGGTGCTGGCGGGGCGCGACGATTTGCCCGAAGGCGTCGGGCGTGCGCTGGCCGCGCTCGGCAGCGCGTCGGTTGCGCTGCCGCAACCGGCGATCGCCGAAGCGGTCGAGCCGGTGTCGGCCGCGCCGCCGAAACTCGAAAGCGTGGCCGAAACGGCGGCGCCAAGCCAGATCAGCGAACTGGTCCGCCGGATCGACAAATATCAGTCGCGCCGCAGCCAGTCAGCGCCCGCGCGCACCCCGCGTCGGTCCTTTTGTTTCGAGACCGGCCCCGACGGCGTCATTCATTGGGTGGAAGGCGTTACGCGCGGCGCCGTGATCGGCCTGTCGATCGCCGACGCTGCCTTTGGCGGGGAGCCGGGAACCGATGCCGCCGCGGCGGGTGCCTTTCGGCAGCGTGCGGAAATCGTCAATGCGCGCATGTCGCTGGAGGGCACGCCCGAGGAAGCGGGCGAATGGCGCTTTTCGGCGCTGCCCTGGTTCGATCCGGCTAGCGGCCAGTTCCGTGGATACCGCGCGACCGCGCGGCGACCCCAGCATAATGAAATGCCCTACGGCCGTCCCGAAGCCGAGGACCCAGGCGATACGATCCGTCAGTTGATCCACGAACTGCGCAGCCCGCTCAACGCAATTTCGGGGTTCGGGCAGATCATCTCGGGCCAGATGTTCGGTCCGGTCAGCCAGTCCTATCGCACGATGGCGGAACGTATCGTCACCGACGCGGCGTCGGTGCAGTCCATCATCGACGACCTCGAAACGGCGGCACGACGGAGTAGCCCGGCAGCGCAGGAACCGCCGACCGAAATCGTCGACGTCGGGGCAATCGTGGACCAGATCGAGGGCGACCTTGCGGCGCTTCTCGCCGATCAGCGTATCGAAATGACCCTGGCCCGCGCGGGCGGCCCCTTTCTGGGGCTGGCGAGCGATGCCGACGTGCGCCGGATGATTGGCCGCCTGCTCACCGCGCTGGTCGACATCTGCGAACCGGGCGGCATTCTGGTTGGACAACTGGTGACCGAATCGCCGCATGACGACATGCTCCAGTTGCGAATCGTTCGCCCCGCATCGATCCGGTTCGCGACCGCGGCCGATCTGCTCGACCCGGGGTTCAGTCCCGAGGGCGAAGCGCCCGGCGCTGCGGTCCTCAGCCTTGGTTTCTCCCTCCGCCTCGTTGACAGCCTTGCCCGCGCCGCGGGTGGACGCCTTGAAATCGGGCACAATGCCTTGACCTTGCACCTGCCGTCCGCCACCGCGAAGACCGATGCCGAACTGGAGGTTCAGCAGGGCGAATAGTCGGCGTACGGGTCGACGGCAAAAGGGGGCAAGGTGCAGCCGGCGGATAATTTCTTCGCACATCCGCCTGCATCGACGCTCGTGCGGCTGGGCGATGGCGAGCGTACGCGATTCTGGGTCACCGTCGACACCGAAGAGGATTTCGACTGGGACGCGCCCTTTGCGCGAACCGGGTTCGGCCTTGAATCGGTTCCCGCGCTCGCGGACTGCCAGAGCTATTTCGATGATGCCGGGGTGCGGCCCATCTATCTCGTCGACTGGCCCATCGTCGCCGACGACCGCGCGGTCGATATTCTGGGGCCCGCAGAGGCCGCGGGCCGCTGCGAAATCGGCGCGCAGCTTCATCCCTGGGTAACGCCGCCGCACCACGAAGAGGTCAATGCCCGCAACAGCTATACGGGCAATCTGGCGGCCGATCTTCAGCGGGCAAAGATGACGATGCTGCGCGATGCGATTCACGAACGATTTGGCGCCGCGCCCACCGTTTACCGCGCCGGTCGCTATGGGCTTGGCCCCGAAAGCGCGGCGATGCTCGCCGAACTCGGCTTCCGGTGCGATACGTCGGTGCGATCGGGCTTCGACTATCGCGTCGGCCATGGCCCCGACTATCGTGCCGCGCCGCTCCATCCCTGGTGGGTGTACACGCCCGCCGGGGCGGTTCTGGAGGTTCCCGTGACGACGGTTTTCGGTGGCTTGCTCGGCGGCGCCGGCCCCGCGGTCTATCACCGGATCGCACGCAGCGGATCGCGCGCCGGGGCTGCGCTGGCGCGGCTCGGTCTGGTCGAGCGGATCGCGCTGACACCCGAAGGCATCCCCGTCGACCGCGCTCTAAAGGCGGTCGACATCGCGATTGCGGCGCGGCTGCCGCTGCTTAACTTCTCCTTTCATTCGCCCTCGCTGCAACCGGGCAACACCCCTTATGTCCGCACGGCGGCCGACCTTGATCAATTCTATCGCTGGTGGGACGAGGTGCTGAACCATCTCGCACGGCGCGGCGTCGAACCGGCGACCGCGGCCGAGATTATCGAATTGGCCGAACGCAAATCGGCGGAATGAGCCTTGGCGCTTGCCAACGGCGCGCGCGCTCCGCTATCGCGCGAACATCCCCTTGCGGGTTAGCAAAGGGGGCCTGTAGCTCAATGGTTAGAGCTGGCCGCTCATAACGGCTAGGTTGCGGGTTCGAGTCCTGCCGGGCCCACCATTTGCCTTGCCATTTCCTTTTCCTTGCATATCCGGGCCATGACGCGCTGCGCGCCAATGGCGACGTCGGCCGACAGAACGTGCGGAAGATGATCGGGAAGGGAAGTGGTCGGGGAGACAGGATTCGAACCTGCGACATCTTGCTCCCAAAGCAAGCGCGCTACCGGGCTGCGCCACTCCCCGACGACCGGACCCGCGCCTTAGACACGTCGCGAGGGCAAGTCCATCCCACGCGCGCGCTGGACAAAGAAAAAGGGCGGCCTTCCCAAGGGAAGACCGCCCGTTTTCCGTTTCGGTCAATGCCCCGAGGGGCTGTGACTTACTTGGCTTCTTCGGCCGGAGCAGCAGCAGCGTCGGCAGCCGGAGCTTCAGCGGTCGCAGCAGCGTCGGCCGGAGCAGCAGCTTCGGCACCGGCAGCAGCGGCTTCAGCGCCTTCGGCGGCGGCTTCGGCGCCGGCAGCAGCGGCGTCGGCGCCTTCTTCAGCAACAGCTTCAGCAGCCGGAGCTTCGGTGGTGGCTTCTTCAGCAGCCTTTTCACCGCAAGCGGCGAGGGCGAACATGCTGGCAGCAACGGCGATAGCAGCAAACTTCTTCATGATGTGTGGGCTCCCTAAAATGCCTTTCCGCGACGGGAAAATTTCCCGTATCGCGAGCGGCGGGATTTAGTCGTTCCGTGTGAATCGTCAACAAAAATAATTGAGATGGCCGAGCAGCGCTGGTTTCCGCCATTTCTGACGCGCTCAGGGAAGCTCCATGTCCTGACTGTTCGCAAGAATCTCCAGAACCGCGCTCCATACGATAACGTTCTGCCGCAGCTGGGCGGGATCGATTTTGTCGAGCGTGTCGTCGGGCGTGTGGTGCAGGTCAAAATAGCGTGTCCCGTCCTGCGCCAGGTCGATCGTGGGGACTCCCGCCCCGACGAGCGCCCCGATATCGGCGCCGCCGCTCGCTTCGCCTCGCCCCCGCGTGACGCCATGGGGTGCGACGGCGCGCGCGATCCTGTCGGCCAGCGATCGGGCGCTTTCGGGCAGCTTGAACTCGACGCGCCAGATTCGATCGGCGCCGAAATCGGATTCGAGCGCAACGGCGTGTTTCTCCGTCCCGTGGGCGGCGAAATAAGCCTGGCCGCCATGGACGCCGACCTCTTCGGCGCCGGCCCAGAGGATACGGATCGTTCGGCGCGGCTGGCCGGCCGACATGACATGTTTGGCCGCAGCGGTGACAATTGCGCACCCGGCGGCATCGTCGATCGCCCCGGTGCCCAGATCCCAGCTGTCGAGGTGGCACGCTACGACGACGGGGCTGGCGGCGGGGTCGCTACCCGAAACCTCGGCGATAACGTTGCCCGATTCCTGTTTGCCGAGATTGCGGGGGGTGAGGAGCAGCGACATGCGGAGCGGCGCGGGGGTGTAGCCCAGCGGCGTTTCTTTCGTGCGGATTTGCTGCGCGCGCTGCCATTGGCGAACAAGCTGATCGGCATCGGGGTTCGACAGCGCAGCGGCGGGAATGGGCGTTACCCCTGCCTCAAAGCTGGTGTTCCCGGTATGCGGGTTGCGATGGCTATCGGTGCCGATCGAGCGAATGACCACGGCGATCGCGCCGCGCTTTGCCGCAGCATTGGGGCCCGTAAAGCGAGCGCGGCCGTATTCGCCATAGCCGCTGCCGTCCTGCGTGGCCGCCATTTGATGATCGATAAACACGATCTTGCCCTTGATATAATGGTCGGGCGCGGCAACAAAATCGTCATAGCTCGCGAAGTAAGCCACATCGCCGACCAGCCCCCGGGCCCCCGTCGATCCGCTGTTGCCAAGCGCGGTGACCGCGAGCGATTGCGTGTGAAAGGGTCCGATCAGCGACGCCTTCTCCTCGCCGCGAACCCATGTCGGCATGGTGAAGGGCTCGGGACGGACATTCTGAAACCCCATCGCCTTCAGCCGCTCGACCGCCCAGATGCGCGCGGCTGCCTCGGCCTCGGTCCCCGCCATGCGCGGCCCGATCTCGGTCGTCAGGTCTTCGGTAATATCCCATGCGATTTCATCGGTCTGCGCGCGTTCGGCTGCGCTCGGCGGCGGCGGAATCGAAGCGGAAGCGGGGCTCGCCAGAAGAAGGGCGGCGATGCCCGCAAGGCGGGATGGCGTGCGTGCGGTTGTCATGACCGTCACGTAAAGGGTGGCGGCGCCGGTTCGCAAGCGCAGATTGCCAAGCCAGCGCCCATTCGCTAACCGGCGCGCAACCTCTCTCCCGGCCGCACCGCGCGGCCCAGCCACTATCGGAGCTTTCCCATGGCCGCCCAATATAGTTTCGTGATGAAGGGTCTGACCAAGACCTATCCCGGCGCGCAGAAGCCGACGCTCAATAGCCTCAGCCTGCAATTCTATCCCGATGCCAAGATCGGCATCGTCGGCCCGAACGGCACCGGCAAATCGACGCTGATGAAGATCATGGCGGGCATCGACAAGGATTTCACCGGCGAAGCCTGGCCGGGCGAGGGGATTACCGTCGGCTATCTGGCACAGGAGCCCCAGCTCGACCCGACGAAGACGGTCAAGGAAAATGTCATGGATGGCGTCCGCCCGGTCGCCGACATGCTCGACCGTTTCAACGAGATCAGCACGCTGATGGCCGATCCGCCGGCCGACGCCGATTTCGACGCGCTGATGGAGGAAATGGGGACGCTTCAGGAAAAGATCGACGCGGTCGACGGCTGGACGCTCGACAACCAGCTCGAAATCGCGATGGAGGCCCTCCGCTGCCCGCCGGGCGACTGGAGCGTCGAGAATCTCTCGGGCGGCGAAAAGCGCCGCATCGCGCTCACGCGCCTGCTGCTCGAAAAGCCGTCGATCCTGCTGCTCGACGAACCGACCAACCACCTCGACGCCGAAAGCGTCGCCTGGCTGGAAAAGCATCTTGTCGACTATCCGGGCAACGTCATCCTCGTCACCCACGATCGCTATTTCCTCGACAATGTCGTGAACTGGATTCTCGAACTCGATCGCGGCCGCTATTTCGTCTACGAAGGCAATTATTCGACCTATCTCGAAAAGAAGGGCAAGCGCCTCGAACAGGAAGCGCGCGAGGATCAAGGCCGCCAGAAGGCAATCAAGGACGAGCTCGAGTGGATCCGGCAGTCGCCCAAGGCGCGTCAGGCCAAGTCGAAAGCGCGCATCAAATCGTTCGACCAGCTCGTCGAGGCGCAGGAAAACCGCACCCCCGGCAAGGCGCAGATCGTCATCCAGGTTCCCGAACGCCTGGGCGGCAAGGTTATCGAGGTCAACAATATCTCGAAGGCCTATGGCGACAAGCTATTGTTCGAAGACCTGTCCTTCACGCTGCCGCCGGGCGGCATCGTCGGCGTCATCGGCCCGAACGGTGCGGGTAAATCGACGCTGTTCCGCCTGATTACCGGGCAGGAAACCCCCGACAGCGGCAGCGTCAGCATCGGCGATACCGTGCGCCTCGGCTATGTCGACCAGAGCCGCGATGCGCTCGACCCGAACAAGAATGTCTGGGAGGAAATTTCGGGCGGCCACGATCTCATGAATATCGGCAAGCACGAGATGCAGACGCGCGCCTATGTCGGCGCTTTCAACTTCAAGGGCACCGACCAGCAGAAAAAGGTCGGGCAGCTGTCAGGCGGCGAACGCAACCGCGTCCATATGGCCAAGATGCTGAAAGAGGGCGGCAACGTCCTGCTGCTCGACGAACCGACCAACGATCTCGACACCGAAACGCTCGCCGCGCTCGAAGAGGCGCTCGAAAATTTTGCGGGCTGCGCGGTGGTCATCAGCCACGACCGCTTTTTCCTCGATCGTCTTGCGACGCATATCCTGGCGTTCGAGGGCGACAGCCATGTCGAGTGGTTCGAAGGCAATTTCGAGGCCTATGAAGAGGATAAGATCCGCCGTCTGGGCGAAGGCGCAACGCGGCCGCACGCGACGACGTACAAGAAATTGTCGCGCTGACCGCTATGGGGGAGGGGGCGGCCATATCGGAGCCAATCTCTTCGGGCGCGATCCGTATGGACGCGGCTGCGCTCAACGCTTTTATGGCCGAGGCTTTCCCTCAATCGGAGCCGGGTTCGCGCGGTTATGTGGTTTCGGCCGCGCCCGGCCATGTTCAGGCGCGGATGGATCCGACCGACAAGGCGCTGCGCCCCGGCGGGCTGATCTCGGGACCGACGCAGATGGGCTTTGCCGACATGGCGGCCTATGCGCTCGTCCTTGCGCATATCGGGCCGGTGGCGATGGCGGTGACGAGCGCGCTCAATTACCAGTTTCTGCGGCCTTGCCGTCCGGGATCGCTGTTCGCCGACGCGCATATGCTGCGCCTCGGCAAACGGCTTGCGATTATGGATGTGCGGATCTGGACCGACGACTCACTAAAGCCGGTCGGGCAGGCGAATGTGACCTACGCGATTCCCTGACCCGATGGGTCAGGCGGCGCGGAAGTCGCCGCTTTCGTCGTCAAGTATGTGCAGCACGCCATCGCTGATCGCGAAAAAGGCGCCGCGCAGTTTGAGCGTCCCGCGCGCTTCCTTCTCCTGAATGCAGGGGAAGGTGCGAAGATTTGCGAGGCTCACCCGCACTGCCGCCATTTCCATCGCGCGCCCCGCGTCGCGGCTGTCGATGTCGGCGTGGCCGCCGCGCACTTCGGCGCTCGCATCGTCAAGCAGCGCGATCCAGTCGGCGATGAAGCCGCCGCGCCCCGGTTCGGCGCCCGCCATCGTCCCGTGCAGCGCCGCATGGCAGCCGCCGCACAGGCCGTGCCCCATCACCACGATTTCCTCGACCTTCAGGAACTGCACAGCAAATTCCAGCGCGGCGGAGACGCCGTGGCGCCCGGGCGTCGTTTCGAACGGCGGCACCAGCGCGGCGACATTGCGAACGACGAAGATTTCGCCGGGGTTGGTATCGAAAATCTGCGACGGTTCGACGCGACTGTCGGAGCAGGCGATCACCATCACCTTGGGCGATTGCCCCTCGGCCAGCTCGTCCCAGCGGCTCCGTTGTTCCTGCCATCCGCCGTTACGGAAACGACGATAGCCCTCGATCATGTCGGCAAAGTGAGTCATGGCGGCCCCATAGCATAGGTAGAGAGGTTGAGAAGAGGGGCAGAGGCGACTATGTGGGCGCGATGAACGCTCCCGCATCCCCCGCCGCAACCCCGAGCCAACGCTCGCGCAAGCCCGACTGGATTCGCGTCAAGGCGCCGACCAGCCCCGGCTATGCCGAAACGCGCAAGCTGATGCGCGAACTAAACCTGCATACGGTGTGCGAGGAAGCGGCGTGCCCGAACATCGGCGAATGCTGGACCAAAAAGCACGCGACGGTGATGATCCTTGGCGACACCTGCACGCGCGCCTGCGCGTTCTGCAACGTTAAGACGGGGATGCCGCGCCCCGTCGACCTGCTCGAACCCGAGCATACGGCGATTGCGGCTGCGAAAATGGGGCTGACGCACATCGTCATCACTTCGGTCGACCGCGACGACCTGCCCGACGGCGGCGCGAGCCAGTTCGTCAAGGTTATTCAAGCGCTGCGCCGCGAAACGCCGCAGACAACGATTGAAATTCTGACGCCGGATTTTCGCAACAAGCCCGAAAGCGCGGTCGCGGCGATCGTCGACGCGCGGCCCGACGTCTATAACCATAATCTCGAAACCGTGCCGCGGCTCTATCCGACGATCCGCCCCGGCGCGCGCTATTATGCCTCGCTCCGCCTACTCGAAAGTGTCAAGCGCCGCGACCCGTCGATCTTCACCAAGTCGGGCATCATGCTCGGGCTTGGCGAGGAGCGGATGGAGGTGCATCAGGTGATGGACGATATGCGCAGCGCCGACATCGATTTCATGACGATGGGCCAATATCTGCAACCGACGCCGAAGCACGCCAAGGTCATCGACTTCGTGACGCCGCAGGCGTTCGACGCCTATGCGCAGATCGCGCGCGCTAAGGGCTTCCTGCAAGTCGCGTCGTCGCCGCTCACGCGCTCCAGCTATCATGCCGGCGACGATTTCGAGCGGATGCGCGCGGCACGCGAGGCACAGCTCGCGCGCGTTCGCGCCGACTGAGCGTCCCTTGCCGAGGCATCACGAAACGCGCGACCTGCCATACAGCGCCGAACAGATGTTCGCGCTGGTCACCGACATCGCGCGCTACCCCGAATTCCTGCCGTGGGTCGTCGCGCTACGCGTCCGCAGCGACAGCGAGCATGAGAGCGTCGCCGACATGATCGTCGGCTTCAAGGGCCTGCGCGAAAGCTTTTCGTGCCGCGTCCACAAGCAGCGGCCGCACGAGGTTATCGTCAGCTATATCGACGGCCCGATGAAGCATCTCAGCAACGAGTGGCATTTCCAGCCCGCCGAGGGCGGCGGCTGCCGCGTCGATTTCATGGTCGATTTCTCGTTCCGTAACCGCATGTTCGAAGCGCTCGCGGGGCAGATGTTCGACAAGGCGCTGCGAAAGATGATCGCCGCTTTCGAGGCGCGCGCCGATGAACTTTATGATCCGCACGCGCAACCGCCGATCCTCGCTGACAGTAATCCGCCGTCAGACGCGGCGATCGGTGAGGGGCGATGAAAATCGCCGCGATTTCCGATATTCATGGTAACCTTGCGGCTCTTGATGCGGTGCTGGCCGACATAAGTCGTCGCGGAATAGAATGCGTCGTAAATCTGGGGGATATATTATCAGGCGGCCTTTTCCCGGCAGAAACCGCCGACCGGCTGATGAAGCTGAATATTCCTACCATCCGCGGCAACCACGAGCGGCAGATACTGGAACAAGCGCCCGACAGAATGGGGCCGTCTGATCGCCATGCAGCGGCAAATTTGCGGCCTGATCATCTGGCCTGGATCGCCGCGCTGCCCGAAACTATGCAAATCTCTGACGATATTCTGCTTGTTCACGGAACACCCGACAGCGATCTCGTCTATTTTCTGGAAACGGTCACCGAGGATGGTTTGCGGCCGGCCACCCGAGACGAGATCGTCGAGCGTGCGGGTGCTGTCAGCGCCAGCCTGATCCTTTGCGGTCACACGCATGTGCCCAGGATAGTTCGCCTTGAAGACGGGCGGCTGATCGTCAATCCGGGAAGCGTCGGCTTGCAGGCATATGATGAAGACCGGCCCTTTCCGCACAAGGTGGAGACCGGCTCGCCTCACGCGCGCTATGCGATAGCGACAATGACCAATGGGACGTGGTCAGCCGAACTTTGTGCCGTCGAATATGATTGGGAACAGGCCGCGCGCGACGCGGAGGCCAACGGCCGGACCGACTGGGCCAAGGCACTCAGAACCGGCCGCGTTTGAATTATGCGGGAAGGGTGACATCCTCAGAGGGGCGCAGGCCGTCCTTTTCGGGCTGAAGCAACTCGAGCGCAAACAAGGTTGCCGCCTGGCGGATCGCCGCGCGGTCGGTCGATTCGAACTGGATGCGCTGGGAGAAATAATCGTCGGGGTTCTGTCCGCGGAGTGCGCGTGCAAAAACGACGAGGCCGACCGGCTTCTTTTCGGAGCCGCCGCCGGGGCCGGCGATGCCGGTGATCGCAACCGCAACGTCGGCGTCGCTGTTCGTCAGCGCACCCGCCGCCATCGCCCAGGCGGTCGCCAGCGACACTTCGCCGAAGGTTTCCAGAATCTCGCTGCTGACGTCGAGCTGGCTCTTCTTGGCGTTCGCCGAATAGGTCACGAAACCGGCGGTGAACACGTCCGAACATCCTGCAATGTCGGTGAGCGCCGCGGCCACCATGCCGCCGGTGCAGCTTTCGGCGACCGCGATCTTGCGCCCGGCCGCGCGGTTGGCGGCCAGCACGTTCGCGGCAAGCTCGTCGCGCGCGATAAGGCGCGATTCGGCGTCGGTCAGCACGGGTTCAAATCTCCGGAAGTTGGATGGTCGCGACGGCCTGCGCCGAGATCCCCTCGCGGCGGCCGGTAAACCCAAGCCGCTCGGTCGTCGTGGCCTTCACACTAACCCGTCCGGCAGGAATCGCAAGGATTTCGGCGATGCGGTCGCGGATGGCGACGCGGTGCGGCCCGATGCGCGGGGCTTCGGCGATGATCGTGAGGTCAAGGTGCCCGATCCGCCCGCCGTTCGCGGCGACGCGCTCGCCCGCAAAGGAGAGGAAGCGGTGCGACGCGGCGCCGAGCCATTGCGGATCGCTCGGCGGAAAATGATCGCCAATGTCGCCGTCGCCGAGCGCGCCAAGGATCGCGTCGGTCAGTGCATGAAGCCCGACATCGGCATCACTATGCCCTTCAAGTCCATGACTATGCGCGATTTCTATCCCGCCGATCCACAGCGGCTTGCCTTCGACGAGGCGGTGGACGTCATAGCCCATACCAACTGCGGTTCGCATCATGTCGCTTGTCCCCAGAAGCCCGCGCAGAATCGCCATATCGTCAGCATATGTCAGTTTGTGGAGCCGCGCGGCGCCTTCGACTGTCGCGACGGTGACGCCAAGGCTGCGGACGAGCTGCGCGTCGTCGGTCGCCGCGGCACCAACGGCCTCGGCGTGCGCACGGCGAAGGGCACCGAGACGAAAGGCCTGCGGCGTCTGCACGCGGGCCAGCCGCTCGCGCGCAACGACATCGCCCGCCGCGCCATTTGCGGCTTCGACCAGCGTGTCGGGGACGGGCAGAACCGGGATGGCCGCTTCGGCGTTCTCGAGCGCGGCCAACAGCCGGTCGATGACCGCGGCATCGACGCCAGGGCGTGCGGCGTCATGGACAAGCACCAGCGCCTCATCCTCCCAGTCCGACAGCGCGCCCAGCGCATTCGCCACCGACTGCTGCCGCTCGGCACCAGGATCGGCGGAAATCCAGCCCTCGGGCAAGGTTGGCTTCGCTGCCATGACGTCATGGTTCGCGACCAGTACACCGCCCGACACGCCGGGATAGCCCGCCAGCGCATCGAGGCTCCAGCTGAGGACCGGCCTGCCGCCGAGCATTTCGAGCTGCTTGGGCTTAGCAAAGCCCGCGCGCACGCCCTGTCCGCCGGCGAGGAGGATCGCGGCAACGCGGGGATTTCGCGGGGCGGGGGAATCGGACATCTGCCCGCCGGTTAGCGCAGCCGCGCCTTGCGGGAAAGCGGCTTAGCGTGTAGGGGCTGCTCAAATTTTAGGCAATCTGACGAAAGCATCCCCATGGCGCCGCTGCGGCCCATCCAGATCGGTAACATCACCATCGCGGATCCCGTGATCCTCGCGCCGATGACGGGCGTCACCGACCTGCCGTTCCGCAAGCTCGTGCGCTACTACGGCTCCGGGCTCAACGTCACCGAAATGATCGCCAGCCAGGCGGCGATCCGCGAAACGCGCCAGTCGATCCAGAAGGCGGCGTGGGACCCGGTCGAAGAGCCCGTGTCGATGCAGCTCGTCGGCTGCACTCCCTATGAAATGGGCGAGGCGGCGAAGCTCAACGAGGATCGCGGCGCGTCGATCATCGACATCAACATGGGGTGTCCGGTGCGCAAGGTCACCAATGGCGACGCCGGATCGGCGCTGATGCGCGACCTGAAGCTCGCCGCGGCGCTGATCGAATCCTGCGTGAAGGCGGTGTCGGTGCCGGTGACGGTCAAGATGCGCATGGGCTGGTGCCACGACAGCCTCAATGCCCCCGAGCTCGCGCATATCGCCGAGGATCTGGGCGCGAAGCTGGTCACCGTCCACGGCCGCACGCGCAACCAGATGTACCGCGGCGAGGCCGACTGGGGCTTTGTGCGCAAGGTCAAGGATGCGGTATCGATCCCGGTGATCGTCAACGGCGACATCTGCTCGGCCGATGATGCGCGCACCGCGCTGGCGCAAAGCGGCGCCGATGGCGTCATGATCGGCCGCGGCGCCTATGGCCGCCCCTGGCTGCTTGGGCAGGTGATGGCGGCGCTGCGCGGCGATGGCGAACATCCCGACCCCGGTCTCGACGAGCAATATGACGTGATTACATCGCATTATCGTGCGATGATCGACCATTATGGCGAAACGACCGGGGTCAACATGGCGCGCAAGCATCTCGGCTGGTACGTCAAGGGACTGCACGGGTCGGCCGAGTTTCGCAACAAGGTCAACCAGATCCCCGACAGCAAGGGCGTGCTCGATGCGCTGGAGGCCTTTTATGGTCCGCATCTGACCCGGGCCGCCGCGTGACCACGCTCACCTCGAGCATCCCGAGTTTCGACCATGACGAGCTGATCCAGTCGCACCCGGTGCCGACATTGCTGATCGACAGCGGCGGCGTCGTGCTGTTCGTCAACGCCGCCGCCGAGCAGCTGTGCAACGTCAGCCGATCCGCGATGGTCGGGCGCGTCATCTATGACGTCATCCAGATGGACCGCAGCTATCGCCAGCGGATGAACGACGCCGCGACGTCGGCGCTCTTTGCGCACCGCGCCGAAATCACGCTCGGCGGCCGCAAATCGGTCTTTGTCGATATGCAGATGGTGCCTTATGGCCAGAGCGGGCACCGCATCCTCGCGCTCGTCCCGTCGCAAAGCGATGCCGAGCTGATGGGCGGCGCGATCGGCCGGTCGAGCCGCGCGGCGGGGGCGGCGGCGTCGATGCTGGCGCACGAGATCAAGAATCCGCTCGCCGGTATCAAGGGCGCGGCGCAACTGCTCGCGCGCAAGACCGACAGCGGCGGCGAGCGTTTCACGACGCTGATCTGCGCCGAGGTCGACCGCATCGCGACGCTGATCGACCAGATGGAGCATTTTTCGCGCGGACAGCCGATCCTGTGCGAACCGATCAACCTCTATCAGCCGATCCATCAGGCGATGGAAACCGCACGCGCGCGCCAGTTTCCCGGCGTTCGCTTTGCCGAGGATTTCGACCCGTCGTTGCCGCTCGTCCACGGCAACCATGACGCCATGGTGCAGATATTGCTCAACCTCGTGACCAACGGCTGCGAAGTATTGGCAGGACGCGACGACGGCGTGGTGCGGATTGCGACCGCGTATCGCCATGGGCTTTCGATCGACAATGGCGACGGCCGCGGGCGTATCGCGCTGCCGATCGAGGTCAGCGTCAGCGACAATGGTCCCGGCGTTCCCGCCGACATCCGCGGCGACCTGTTCGACCCGTTCGTGACGACGAAGCGCGAGGGGAGGGGCCTTGGTCTTGCCCTCGTTGCCAAGCTCGCGCGCGACATGGGCGGGACGGTCCAGCATATGCGCGACGGCGACTGGACGCGCTTTCGCGTCCACCTGCCCGTCGCACAATCGAAGGGACGGGGATGAGCGACGGCAAGACGATCCTGCTGGTCGAGGATGATCCGGCGATCGCGATGATCATCCGCGAAACGCTCGTCGGCGAATGCGGGCTGCTCGCGTCGGTCGGCAGCATCGCCGAACGCAACGCCTGGCTCGCGGGCCATCGCCCCGACCTCATCATCACCGATGTCGTTTTACCCGACGGCGACGGCATCGATTCGCTGGTCCATGCCGGCGTCGACCCCGCAACGCCCGTGATAGTGCTGTCGGCGCAGAACACGCTCGACACCGCGGTGCGCGCGACGGGCATCGGCAGCTATGATTATCTGCCCAAACCGTTCGACCTCGACGAACTGACTGCCAGCGTCCGCGCCGCGCTGCAACGGCGCGCCGAACCCGCGGCGGGCGACGCCGCGCCGCCCGCCGACAGCCACGGCCTTGTCGGACGTGCGCCGGCGATGCAGGCGGTTTACCGGACGATCGCGCGGCTCGCGACCAACGATCTTGCGGTGCTGATCCTCGGCGAATCGGGGACGGGCAAGGAAGTCGTCGCGCGCGCGATCCACGGCACGGGTCTTCGCCGCGCGGGGCCGTTCGTCGCGATCAACATGGCCGCCATCCCTCGCGAACTGATCGAGGCCGAACTGTTCGGCCACGAAAAAGGCGCTTTCACCGGCGCACACAGCCGCAGCGCAGGCCGTTTCGAACAGGCGGCGGGCGGCACGCTGTTCCTCGACGAGATCGGCGACATGCCGCTGGAGGCGCAGACGCGGCTGCTGCGCGTGCTGCAAAGCAACGAATATTCGACCGTCGGCGGCAGCCAGGCGCTGCGCGCCGATGTGCGCGTGGTCGCGGCAACGCACCGCGACATGCGCACGCTCGTTGCCGACGGCCGCTTTCGCGAGGATCTTTTCTACCGGCTCAACGTCATTCCCGTGACGCTGCCGCCGCTGCGCGACCGCCGCAGCGACATCGCCGCGCTCGTGCGCCATTTCGTCGAGGTGGGGCGCGGGTCGGGCCTTCCGGACCGGCAATTCGCGCCCGAAGCGATGCAGTGGCTCGAACGGCATGACTGGCCGGGCAATGTCCGCGAACTCGGCAATGTGGTGCAGCGGCTCGCGGTCCTGTCGCGCGATACCGTCGTGACGGCGCGCGAGGTCGAGATGGTGCTGCGCGACAATGGCGAAAGCGGCGCCGTGACCGACCCGGAATCGCTGATCGCGCGCGCGGTCGACGACTGGGCGCGCGAAAAGATGGCGAGCGCACCCGATGGCGAAATCCATGGCCAGCTCGAAGCGATCGTCGAAACAGCGCTGCTCCGCCGCGTGCTACGCGATGTCCGCGGCAACCAGCTGGAAGCCGCGCGGCGACTGGGAATCAACCGCAACACACTGCGCAAGCGGCTGGCGCAGCTCGAAATCGATCCGTTGCACCCCTGAGCCGCGCGAAAATCGCGGCAATCGGTCGGCTATGACTCGATTGTGTGTTTTCCATGCAACAGGAATGTCGTATCGAAGCAACAATGACGCCCGCCGCCGCCCCGCCTTTCGACATGGATTCGGATGGACAGCACGCGCGCTCGGGAATCTGGCGTTTCGGTGCACTCGAATATTATGCGCTCGCCGCGATGGCGAGCATTGCGATCGCCACCTATATCTTCGTGACCGGCGACGCCCAAAGCGAACGGTTGCTGACGCCCGCGCTGGTGGCCGCGATCATGGTGGCCAATCTCGTGCCGGCGATGGCGCTGATCGTCCTGATCGGCAGCCGCGTTGCGCGCGCACGCGCGGTGCGATCGATGGCGGGGGGAAACGGACGGCTGCACGTGCGGCTCGTCGCGCTCTTTTCGCTGATCGCCGCGGCGCCGACCTTGCTCGTCGTGATCTTCGCATCGCTGCTGTTCCAGTTCGGCGTCGATTTCTGGTTTTCGGACCGGTCGCGCGGCATGTTCGAAAATGCGGCGAACCTCGCCGAGGGCTATTATCAGGAAAACCAGCGCCAGGTGGGCGCGAACACCTTTGCGATGGCCACCGACCTCGGCGCCCGGTTGCGGCAATATCCCATCGATTCGCCGGGCTTTAACGATTATTATTTCCAGCAGGTCGTCGTTCGCAGCCTGAATGAATCGGCAATTATCGAAATCGGGCGCGACGGTGTAGCGCGGACGGCGACGGCCATCGATCCCGACGAGCGGCCAGCGACAAGCCGGCTGACCCCAGCCATGGTCGCGCGGCTTGATGCCGGCGAGGACGTCGTCGTCGTGCGCCGATCCGAAAGCATTGAAGCCGCGGCACGCCTGCCGGGCACAGACCGCGCCTTTGTCTACGCGTCGCGCGACACCAATGTGCCGGGCTTTCAGCAATCGGCGCGCGCAAGCGCGGTGCTGGCCGACTATAACCAGCTCTTCGATCGCTCGCAGATGCTTCAGTTGCAGTTCAATGGTGCGCTCTATCTGGGGTCGCTGCTGCTGCTCGCGCTCGCGGTAATCGCGGCGATCCTTGTCGCCGACCGTATTGTGCGGCCGCTGGGGACATTGATCGGCGCGACGCGCACGGCGGCGGACGGCGACCTGTCGGTTCGCGTGACCCCGCCGGAGCGCGATGACGAGATTTCGGTGCTGACGCGGGCGTTCAACCGGATGACCGAACAGCTCGAGGGGCAGACGGGCGCGCTTGTCAACGCAAACGAACAGCTGGAGGCAAGGCGGAGTTTTATCGAGGCGGTGCTCAGCGGCGTATCCTCGGCGGTGGTGTCGGTCGATGCCGATCGCCGCATCCTGCTCGCCAACGCCGCAGCCGAAAAGCTTATCGGCCGCCAGGCCGACGAATTGACCGGGCTGCTCCTCGACGATGTCGCTCCCGAACTGGCAGGGCTCCTGGCCGGAACCGAGCGCGAGGCCATCGTTCAGCTTGCGCGCAAGGATGCCGAACCGGCGACGCTGGCAGCAAAGGCCGTGGCGCAGGGTGAGGGCTTTGTTCTCAGTTTCGAGGACATTACGCAGCAATTGCTCGACCAGCGCCGCGCCGCCTGGTCCGATGTCGCGCGCCGCATTGCGCACGAGATCAAAAACCCTCTCACCCCGATCCAGCTCGCCGCCGAACGCTTGCAGCGCCGCTTCGGCGACCGGGTCGAGGGCGACGCGCCGACCTTCCGCAGGCTCACCGATACGGTGATCCGGCAGGTTCACGACATGCGCCGCATGGTCGACGAATTTTCGAGTTTTGCACGGATGCCCAAGCCGACGTTCGGGGTTGAAGATGTGCGCGACATTCTGCGCCAGGCAGTATTCCTGTTCGAGGTTGCCAAGCCCGACATCGGTTTCACAGTCAAAACGCCAGCCGAAATCGAGCCGCTCGTCTGCGACCGCCGCCTGCTGTCGCAGGCGATCACGAACATCGTCAAAAATGCCGTGGAAGCAATTGAAGAAAAATATAAAAGTTCCGATGCGGTTGCTACCGGCACCATCCGGGCCGAACTGGAGGTGGATGCCCGCGATGCGATTGTCATTCGTGTCTCCGACGACGGTATCGGGCTGCCCGACGCGCGCGACACGATCGCCGAACCTTATATGACGACGCGGCAGGGCGGGACGGGGCTCGGCCTCGCGATCGTCAAGAAGATCGTCGAACAACATTATGGCGAGCTGGAGTTTTCCGACAATCCGGCGGGGCAGGGGACATGCGTTACCCTGACGCTGCATCCCGATCGGCTGCGGCCGCTGGCCGGGCAGGGCGGCGAGGGCGGCCTCGGCCACACAGAAACGGTTCCGGGGCGCATCCGCAACCGGCAGGACAGAGAAGATCATGGCGCTTGATATTTTGATCGTCGATGACGAACGCGACATCTGCGAACTCGTCGCCGGCGTCATGGAAGACGAAGGTTACGAAGCGCGCACCGCGACCGACAGCGATTCGGCGCTTGAGGCGATCCGCCAGCGGCGCCCGTCGCTCGCGCTGATCGACGTCTGGCTCCAGGGGTCGCGCCTCGACGGGCTCGGGCTGGTCGAAGCGATCAAGGCGTTCGATCCGACGCTGCCGATCATCGTCATCTCCGGGCATGGCGGGCTCGACACTGCGGTCGCGGCGATCCGCCGCGGCGCCTTCGATTTTATCGAAAAACCGTTCGAGGCGTCGCGCCTGCTCCATCTCGTCGCGCGCGCGACGGAGAATGAGCGGTTGAAGTTCGAATATGAACAGCTGCGCGAAAAAGCCGGGCCGGCGGAGGAACTCACCGGCAACAGCGCGGCGATCAACAATGTCCGCGCGACCCTGAAGCGCGTCGCGGGGACGGGGAGCCGCGTGCTGCTTACGGGCGCGCCCGGGGTGGGCAAAGAGGTCGCCGCGCGCGTCCTCCACGGCTGGAGCGGGCGGCATAATGCGCCCTTCCGCGTGATCTCGTCGGCGCGAATGGACCCGGAGACGGTCGAGCTCGAACTCTTCGGGTCGGAAACCGACGAAGGGACGATCCGCGTCGGCTTGCTCGAACAGGCGCACGGCGGGACGCTGTTCCTCGACGAGGTCGCTGACATGCCGCTCACGACGCAGGGCAAGATCCTGCGCGTACTGACCGACCAGAGCTTCACGCGGGTCGGCGGGCGGACGATGATCCGCGTCGATGTGCGGATCATTTCGGGATCGGCGCGCGATCTCACCACCGAAATCGCCGAAAACCGCTTTCGCGAGGATCTTTATTACCGGCTCAACGTCGTGCCGGTGCATATCCCGTCGCTGCGCGAACGGCGCGACGATATCGCCAGCCTGTGCGACCATTTTGTCCGCCGCTACGCCGCCGATCGCCGTGTGCCGCCGCCCGAAATCAGCGCCGAGGCGATGGCGGCGCTGCAGGCGCACGAATGGCCGGGAAATGTACGCGAGCTGCGCAATGTGATCGAACGCGTGATGATTTTGGCGCCGAGCGACAGGCTGGCGCGCATCGACGCCGATATGCTGCCCGCCGAACTGGTGCGCGGTGGCGCCGACATTCTGCCCAACTCGGAATCGATCACCGCAATCCCGCTCAAGGAAGCGCGCGAGAATTTTGAACGCGAATATCTGCGCATCCAGATCAACCGCTTTTCGGGCAATATCTCGCGCACCGCGAGTTTTATCGGCATGGAGCGATCGGCGCTGCACCGCAAACTGAAACTTTTGGGGCTTACCGAGAGTTCGGAAGGCGAAAGCTAGGCTTAACGCTGGACGATATACGCGCTTTGCCCCATATTGCGTGCAAGAATAAGGTTTTGAATGCCGGAAAACCGGCGCCATACCCGCGGTTTCACCGCCAAGAACAGGAGGCAAATGTGTCCGATAAAAACCAGAATCTTCAGGATATTTTCCTCAACGCTCTCCGTAAGAGCAAAACCCCCGTCACGATGTTTCTCGTAAAGGGCGTCAAGCTTCAGGGCATCATCACCTGGTTCGACAATTTCTCGCTGCTGCTTCGCCGCGATGGCCAGTCGCAGCTCGTCTACAAGCATGCGATTTCGACTGTGATGCCTTCGCATGACTTCGATCTGTCGCTGCTGGGCGGCAATCTGCGCGATGCGCCTGCTAGCAAAGGCAAGGCGCTGCAAGACGTGTTTCTGAACGCGGTGCGCCGCTCGGACGAATCGGTGACGATGTTCCTCGTCAACGGCGTGATGCTGCAGGGCGATATCGTTGCGTTCGACCTCTTCTGCATGTTGCTCGAGCGCGAGCGGCAAGTGCAGCTCGTCTACAAGCACGCGATCTCGACGGTCCAGCCCAACGGCCCGATCAACCTCGCCGACAATGGCGACGGCGAAACGGACGACGCCTGATCGAGCACGTCATCGACAGCGAAGACGAAGTCACACGCGGCGCCCCCGCGATGATCATCGTGCCCGAATGGCATAGTCAACGGCTATCCCGCGACCTCGACGCGCGCGCCGAGGAGGCGAGGGGACTTGCGCTCGCGATCGGACTCGATGTTGTGGCGGTGCATACGCTGCGGCTCCGGCAAACGCGCGCCGCGACCCTTTTAGGCGTCGGCCAGATCGAGGCGATCGCCCCCGACATTGCAGCCAAGGGCGTCCAACTCGTCGTTGTCGATGCTGCCTTGTCTGCGATCCAGCAACGCAACCTCGAAACGGCCTTTGGAACGAAGGTGATCGATCGCACGGGCCTGATCCTCGAAATCTTCGGCGAGCGCGCTGCGACGGCCGAAGGAAGGTTGCAAGTCGAACTCGCGCATCTCGATTATCAGGCTGGGCGGCTTGTCCGCAGCTGGACGCACCTCGAACGCCAGCGCGGCGGTTTCGGTTTTCTCGGCGGACCCGGTGAAACGCAGATCGAGGCTGACCGGCGAATGATCCGCAACCGGATGGCGCGAATTCGCCGCAGCCTGGAGGACGCCCGCCGCACGCGGCAGCTTCAGCGGTCCAAGCGTCAACGTGCGCCGTGGCCCGTGATCGCGCTCGTCGGCTATACCAACGCGGGGAAATCAACATTTTTCAATCGCTTGACGGGAAGTGACGTCATGGCGGAAGATATGTTGTTCGCGACCCTGGACCCCACGATGCGCGAAATCCGCTTGCCAGGGATCGACAAGGCGATTCTGTCGGACACCGTTGGTTTCGTGTCCGATCTGCCGACCGAATTGGTCGCGGCGTTCCGCGCCACGCTCGAGGAGGTCACGACAGCCGATCTGATCGTCCATGTCCGCGACATCGTGCATCCTGACACCGAAGCGCAATATGACGATGTGCGCGCGATCCTCGACTCGCTCGGCGTCAACGGGCCGGAAGAGGGGGAGGGCACCGCGCTTGCAAACGCGATCCCGCAGATCGAAATCTGGAACAAGATCGACACCGCCGACGCCGATCGCCGCGCCATAATCGAAGAAATGGCGGCGCGGCGTACAGACGTCGCCATTATTTCCGCGGCCACGGGCGAGGGGGTAGAGGCGGCCCGCACGCTCATGGCGTCACAATTGACCGCGGGGCATCAGGTTCAGCGTATCTACCTCGGCTTTGAGCAGGGTGAGGTGATGGCATGGCTGCACGCGCGCGGCGAAGTGCTCGCCGACGAGCCCCATGGCGAGGGTCATGTGCTGACGGTTCGGCTCGATCCTGCGGACCGCGCGCGTTTTGAAAGGCTGTGGCCGCCTAGCGACCTTCCGACGCCTTGACCGCCTGCCAATGCGCTTCTTGCGCTTCGAGTGGCAAGCCAGCCAGATTGCCGCCTGCGTAGTCTTCCATCGCCGAAAACCGCCGCGCGAATTTCAGATTTGCATCGCGCAACGCGCTTTCGGCATCGACGCCCAGCTTGCGGGCATAGTTGACGACGGCAAACAGCAGATCGCCGATCTCCTCATGACGTTCGGCGTCGTCGGTTGCTTCGGCAACCTCGGCCAGCTCCTCGATGATCTTGTCGCGCGGGCCTTCGGTATCGGGCCAGTCGAACCCGATGCGCGCGGCGCGACCCTGGAGCTTCTGCGCGCGAAGCAATGCCGGCAGCGAAAGCGCAACGCCCGCCAGCGCACCTTGCGGGCCATTTTCGGATCGTTCGTCGGCCTTGATCGCTTCCCATTGGCGGCGCACGTCATCGGTCGTGGTGCTGCCGAAGATATGCGGATGGCGCCGTTCCATCTTGGCGCTGATCGCGTTGGCGACATCGTCAAAGCCGAACAGGCCGTCGTCGGCTGCGATCTGGGCGTGAAAGACGACCTGAAGCAGCAAATCGCCAAGCTCGTCGCAAATCGCCGCGGGATCGCCGCCGGCAATGGCGTCGGCGACTTCATAGGCTTCCTCGATCGTGTAAGGCACGATCGTCGCAAAGCTCTGCGCGAGATCCCATTCGCAGCCGCCGTTCGGATCGCGAAGCCGCCGCATCACCGCGAGCAGACGATCGATGGGGGATTGGGTGGTGGTCTCGGCCATTGTTTATCCGATAATATATATTATGTTAAATTTACAGATGAGGCTAGGTAACCGCCTGCCAGGTTCGGATCACCAAAAACACCAGCCCGAAAATGGCCACCCACGCGAGCGCCATCTTCAGCCAGTCGGCCATCGGGAGCCGCCGCGCCAGAAGCGAACTCAGCACCAGCGTAAACGCGCCGACAAACCAAAGCAGCTGGACCGCCGTGTCGCCATTCATAACTGCACCTCCAACCCGTCATAACCGGGTTCGACGCCGCTCGGCAATTCGGCGGCGAGATCGGCATAGTCCATCGTATTGTCCATATGCGTAATAATCGCGCGCGGATGGCCCACCTTTGCCAGTCCTTCCAGCGTCATGGCCAGATGCGGATGCGTCGGATGCGGATAGCGGCGCAGCGCATCGATCACGAACAGATCGACGCCTCGGAAAAATTCGACCATTTCGTCGGTGAATCTAGAAAAATCAGTTGCATAAGCAATCTTGTGCGCACCGTCGCTAAAGATCAGGCCGCTTGCCTTGATCGGTCCGTGCGGCATTTCGATCGCCGACACCTCGATCGGGCCGATCGACTGATGATCGAGCAAATCGATCGGATCGACCGACGCCGGATAACCGGCATTACCGGCAAAGGCATAGGTGAAGCGCCACTTCAATATGTCGAGCACATGATCGCGGGCGTAACAGGGAACGGGCGATCCGCGCAGGTGCATAACCTGACGCAGATCGTCCAGCCCGTGCGTGTGGTCGGCGTGCTCATGCGTCCAGATGACGGCATCGACCTCGCCCACCCGCGCGTCGAGCAGTTGCAATCGCATGTCGGGGCTGGTGTCGACCAGGACGCGAAAACCGCCGAGCGACACAAGAATCGACGCGCGGCTGCGCAGATTGCGCGGATTGTCGGGGTCGCACTGGCCCCAGTCGTTACCGAGCCGGGGAACGCCCGACGAGGTACCGCACCCGAGGATTCTGACTTTCATTCGGCGCGTGACGTCATGCCGTCGCCTTGTTGAAAAGCGAATAGAAATTGGCACTTGTCGCGGCGGCCAAGGTCTCGGCTGGCTCGTCGCGAAGGTCGGCGAGGAACGCCAGCGTATCGGCAACGAACGCCGGCTCCCCGGTCTTGCCGCGATGCGGGACCGGCGCGAGGAAGGGGGAGTCGGTTTCGATCAGCAGCCGGTCCAGCGGCAGCCATTTGGCCGTCGCCTGCAGATCGGCGGCATTTTTGAACGTCACGATGCCCGAGATCGAAATATAGAGACCTAGATCGAGTGCCTTGCGAGCAAAGCCGTCGCTGGCGGTGAAGCAGTGGATCACGCCGGGGAAGCGGGCCCTCCCCATCTCTTCACCAAGCAACGCCAGCGTGTCGGCTTCGGCATCGCGCGTGTGGACGATGATGGGCAGGCCGGTCGCTTGCGATGCGTGGATATGGCGGCGGAAGCTGTCCTGCTGCCGCATGCGATCGCTTTTGTCATAATAATAGTCGAGCCCGGTCTCGCCGATACCGATCACCCGCGGATGCGCGGCGCGCTGGATCAGCTTGGCCGTATCGACGTCGGGATGCTGGTCGGCGTCGTGCGGATGGATGCCGACACTCGCCCACACATCCTCGTTCGCCTCGGCGGCGGCGAGCACATCGTCCCACTCGCTCTCGCGCGTCGCGATGTTTAGCATCGCGGTCACGCCCCTTGCGCGCGCGCGCGCCAGCACGTCGCCCTGCTGCTCGGCGAGCCCCTTGTAATTGAGGTGGCAGTGCGAATCGACGAGCATTACGCCTCCCCTTCCCCCTCGTCTTCGGGCAGGTCGAGGCGCGGGAAAATCGGTACAGGCTGTCCGACGGTGAAGCCGCTCGCGGCGAGCTTCGCAAACCAGTCGGCATCGGCAAGCGCCGCAAAGTCGCGCGCATCGGGTGCTATGCCCATTTGATCGAGCAGCGCGTCGGCCGCGGTCGGCACGACAGGGCGGATCGCGATCGCGAGTGTGCGCACAGCCTGGAAAAGCGTCATCAGGACCGCGCGCATCCGTTCGGGATCGCTCTTGCGCAGCGCCCAGGGCGCCTGCGTATCGACATATTGGTTGCAGGCGAAGACGGCGCGCAGCCAATCCTCGATCCCGACCGAAAAGGCCAGATCCTCGAAAGCGCGTGGGAGGGTCGTCGCCGCAACCTCATGGACGGTCGAGAGCAGCGCGGCGTCATCGTCTGCCGGCAAATAATCGCTCGACAGTTCTCCCCCCAAATTCTTGAAAATCATCGATAAACTGCGCTGCGCCAGATTGCCGAAACTGTTGGCGAGGTCGGCGTTGGCGGTGCGGACGATCGCTTCGGCCGAATAGCTCCCATCCTGCCCAAAGCTGACTTCGCGGAGCAGATAATAGCGCAGCGCATCGACGCCAAAGCGCTCTGCAAGCGCCATCGGGTCGACGACATTGCCCAGCGACTTCGACATTTTTTCGCCGCGGTTGAGCAGAAAGCCGTGGCCGAACACCTGTTTGGGCAGCGGCAGACCGGCACTCATCAGGAAGGCTGGCCAATAAACCGCATGAAAACGAACAATATCCTTGCCGATCATGTGGATGTTCGCCGGCCAGAATTTGCCGAAATCGCTCGCCAGATCGGGATAACCAAGCCCTGACAAATAGGTGGTCAGCGCGTCGACCCAGACATACATCACATGCCCCGGCGACCCCGGCACCGGAACACCCCAATCAAAACTGGTCCGCGAAACGCTCAAATCCTTGAGCCCGCCCTCAACGAAGCGCAGCACTTCGTTGCGGCGGCTTTCGGGGCGGATGAAATCGGGATTGTCTTTGTAGAGCGCGAGCAGACGGTCCTGATAATTCGACAGGCGGAAAAACCAGCTTTCCTCGACGGTCCACTCGACGGGCGTGCCCTGCGGCGAAAGGCGGATGCCCCCTTCCCCGTCGGTCAACTCGCTCTCGTCGTAAAAGGCTTCGTCGCGAACCGAATACCAGCCCTCATAGCGGTCGAGATAGAGGTCGCCATTGGCCTCCATTGCTTTCCAGATCGTCTGCGAAGCGGCATGATGCGCAGCGTCCGATGTGCGCATGAAGACATCGTAGCTGATATTCAGCCTGGCATACATCTCACGGAAATATCCCGACATTTCATTTGCCAGATCGATCGTCTCGCGCCCCTGATCGCGCGCGGTCTGAAACATCTTCAGCCCATGTTCGTCGGTGCCTGTAACCAGCCGCACCTCGCGCCCACGCGCGCGCTGGAACCGTGCCATGACGTCGGTAGCGATCGCTTCATAGGCGTGGCCGATATGCGGGCGGCCATTAGGATAACTGATCGCTGTGGTGATATAGAAGGGGGTGCTGTGTTCGGACATGCGCGCGCCTTAGCCGCTGGCGCGTGCGAGGGAAAGCGTCAGCGTGCTGAAGAAGCCGGTCTTGGCGCAAGTTCGGCGAGGCAGTTCCCGATCTCAAAGCCGACCATTGTTCCGTCGTACGAACCGCGGATCGCATCGCGCACCGTGCGCTGCACGCGGTCCCACTGTGCAAGTACCGGTGCGATCTCCGCGACCGGACGTTCACGGGCGATCGCTGCGAGCAGCCCGGGCACAATGTCGATCACCAGTTCGAGCCGCGCGCGATTGCTCGTGCCTCCGACCTCGCGTGCAAGCGCCTCGCGCAGCCGGTTTTCAGGATCGCCCGAGGCGGCAATTGCGAGCAGTTTCTTCTCCATCGCCGCAACATCGCTGTCGATCAGCGCGAGCGCCTTGCCGGGCACACCGCCCGACGCGGCGACGATAGCGCGCACCTCGGTCATATCGAGCATCGGACGCAGGCCGTGCAGCCACGGCAGCATGGCATCACACTCAACCGGTTGAAAACGAAGGATTCGACAGCGTGACCGGATCGTCGGCAACAGGCGCCCCGGCGAATGACTGACAAGCAGGAACAGTGTTTTCGCCGGCGGTTCCTCGAGCGTCTTCAGCAACGCATTGGCGCCGTCATTTTCCAGATCATCGACTGCATCGACGACGATCACGCGCCAATCGCCGAGCGACAGCGACAGGTGCAGGCGGCGGATCGTCTGGCGCACCTGGTCGATCGTGATGTTACGCGCGAGATCCTTGCTCTTGTCCTTTGGCTGGCGCGTCAGCCGGATAATCTCGGGGTGATTGCCGGCATCGACCAGACGCGCAGCCGCATCGTCGCCGCGATCGTCGAGCGCATCCGCCGCCCCTTCGCCGACCGGCCCATGGGTCACAAGAAAACGCGCCACGCGCGCGGCAAAGCCCCCCTTCCCCATCCCCTGCGGCCCCGCGAGCAGCCAGGCATGGTGCAGACGGCCGCTTTGCCACGCTTCCAGAAACGCCTTTTCGGCATCCTGATGCCCGATCATGGGAGCCATTCGGAAAGCTCGGCAAGGATGGCGGCGGTGACGTCAGCCGCGGGCGCGTCGGCGTCGATAACCCGCCAGCGCGCCGGTTCGGCCGCGGCCATTTCCACGAACCGCGCGGCGAGGCGGGCCTGATAGTCGGCGGGCTTGTTCCCCATGCGGTCGCTGCCGCCGCGCGCCGTCAGCCGACGCACCGCTTCGTCGGCGCTGACGGTCAGAAGGAAAGTGCGGTCGGGGAGCAAGCCCTCCGAGCCGAAACGATGAAGCGCCAGAATGTCGGCGTCGGTGATGCCGCCGCCGCCGCCCTGATAAGCGCGACTCGAATCGACGAACCGGTCGCACAATACCCATGCACTGCGGGCGAGCGCCGGGCGGATGGTGCACGCGACATGGTCGGCGCGCGCCGCGGCGAACAGCAATGCCTCGCTGCGTGCATCCCAGCGGTCATCGCTTCCTTCCATCAACAGCGCACGGATCGCCTCGGCGCCCGCGCTGCCACCCGGCTCGCGCGTCGTCACCACGTCGATCGATCGCGCGGTGAGCGCCTCCGCCAGCGCGCGGATCTGCGTCGATTTGCCGACGCCCTCGCCGCCCTCGAGCGTGATGAAACGTCCATGGGTCATGGCGTCGGCCCGGAATGAGTCAGGAAGCGTTGCGGTCGCTGCATTGGCCGGCGGTACCCCCCCCGGCGGGCTTTGTCATCTATGCGTCGCGCCCGCGGCCCTGCTCGCCGAGCCACCTTCGTGCCGGGCATGACCCGGCGCCGCGTTCGCCCGCGCGGCAAAACCCCAGTCCATCAGCCTTTGCGCCTCGTCGCGCCGCGCCTTCGCGCTCGGTAGACCGGCGACCACCATGATCAGGCGGCGGCCATTGCGCTCGGCCGATCCCAGGAAGCAATAACCCGCCTCGCGCGTGTGCCCCGTCTTCAGGCCGTCGGCACCGTCGAATCGTCCTAGGATCGGGTTGCGGTTCGCCTGGACGATCGGCTGGCCGTCGGGCGAGATGCCGTGCTGCAGTTTCGGGATAGAGAAATAGCGCGCGTAACCGTCCGGATGGTCACGGATCAACCTGTCGGCAAGCGTAATCAGATCCGCGGCACTGACCTTGGTGATGCCGCCGTCGGGCCAACCATTGGGCGTCCCGAACCGGCTTGAAGTCATACCAATATTGGCGGCCACCACATTCATTCGACTGACAAAAGCATCTTCGCTTCCGTCGACACCCACGGCCAGCACGGCGGCGGCATCGTTTCCTGAGACCGTTATCAATCCCTTCAGAAGATCGTCGACCGACACCTTTTCGTTCGGGCTGAGAAACATGGTCGATCCGCCGGTGCCGCTGTTCCATTTTTTCCACGTAGCTTCGCCGACGCTGAATTTGGTTTCGCGCGTCAATTTGCCCTTCTTGATAAGGTCGAGCATGACATAGGCGGTCATCACCTTCGCCATCGAGGCCGGCGCGAAGCGTTTGTCCGCACCGCGCGAAAAGAGGATCGCACCCGAGTCCATATCCTTAAGCATCACGATGGGCGCTTGCGTCGAATAGGGCGCGGCCGTTGCAGGCGCAGGCTTCGCCGTCTGAACGTCCTTGGCCCAGGTGACAGAAACAAACGCTGCATTCGCGGCGAGCAACGCAAGCGCGGCGGCGGCGCTTCTATTGAGCCGAGTCGACTTGCCCCCAACCCTCATGATCAGCGGTCGCGCTGAACCACCGCGTCGCGGAAGCCGCTGGACCTGGCCTTGGCCAGCGCCCCCTGTGCTGCAGCCGCGTCGGCAAAAGGACCAATGCGTACGCGCCAGAGATTGGTCGCCTTGGACACATAGCCGCCGACCGCCTTTGCCGCAGCATTGGCGCGCGCTTCGGTGCTGAACGCGCCGACTTGCACGACATATTGACCGGCAGCCGCAGTGGGCGTCGCTGCGGTGGCGGGTTTCGCTGCCGTTGGCTCGACATTGCCCCGAACTGTCATGCGATCGTCGCCCGGCTTCGCCGTCGCCGACGCGACCGGCGGCGCCGGTTCGCTCGCGAGTTTCGGAGCCGGCAACGCTTTCGCCCGGGTGCGAAGGATCGCCAGCAGCGATGCCGGGGTCGCAAGACGCTCCGGAACCGCTTTGCCTGAACGAAGCTGCGCGCGTTCGGCGGCGGGCGGATTGGTGCGACGCACGCGAACCGGGGTCATCCCTTGGGCCAGTCCCAGCTGTGCGGCGGCGGCGGGCGACAGGGCGATCAGTTGGTCATTCGTCATTGGCCCGCGATCATTGACGCGGACCAGTATCGTTCGTCCGGTGTCGAGTGCGGTAACCTCGACATAGCTCGGCAGCGGCAGCGTCTTGTGCGCAGCACTGATCCGCGCCGGATCGAAAATCTCGCCATTGGCCGTCGTTTGTCCGCTAAGATCATCGCCATACCAACCGGCATAGCCGACATCGTCATAATCCATCACGTCAGCGGGCGTGTAGGTGACGTCGCCAATCCTGTACGGCTCCCCAACGATCACCGGGACATCGGCAACCCCGGGCGATGCGACGGTCGGATCGGTCACGGCTCCGGCGCTCCGCGCGCCATCGGCGCCGCCGCACCCCGACAATATCAGCGCTGCTCCTGCGATCAGGCCACCGCCCCTAACGATCGATTTCATCCGCCAGCAACCCCACAGATAGTGCGTAAAAATTGGAACAATTATAGTCCAATATCGCACGATAGTTACCGGTCAGCAAATAGGCGGTTCGCCCGGGGCCGTCGGGTTCGAGCAGTGTCGCCTGGATATTGCCATCGGGCCAGCGGCCATTCTGCGGCTGAATCCCGGCGGCGCGCCATTCGGCCATGGTGCGCCAGCGGCTGTGACGATCGAAAACGCGCGGGCATCGCGTGGGGGAAAGGCGGCTCGCGACGGCGGTGCGATCGAAACCCGCGGGTACGTTCACCGCGACGCCCCATGGCTGCCCCGCCCGCCAGCCGGCATTGCGGAGATAGGCGCCGATCGACTCGATCGCATCGGCCTCGCTCGACCAGATGCGCGCCACGCCGTCGCCATCACCGTCCTCGGCAACGCGCAGATAGACCGAAGGCAGGAATTGCGGATAGCCGAAGGCCCCGGCCCAGCTGCCTTTCAGCACGTCGCGCGGCACGCCCCGTTCGACCATCACCATCGTCGCGATCAACTCCGGCTCGAACAGGCTTCGCCGCCGTCCTTCGTACGCCAGCGTTGCCAGCGCTTCGGGCAGGTCGAAACTTCCCGTCACCTGACCATAAGCGGTCTCATGCCCATAGATGGCGATCATGATGCTCGTCGGCACCCCGGTCTGCGTCTCGATGCGCGAGAGCAACGGCAACAGCCGGTCGTGCACCCGTCGCCCGCCGTTGATGCGCGCGGCATCGACATGCCGGGTCTTATACGGCGCGAAGGCTGGAATGGGCGTGTTCGGGTTAGGCGGAGACCCCAGATTATCGCGGTCGAGCGCCACCACGCGGGCGTTATAGCGCAGCCCCGCAGTCACCCGGTCGAACGTCGCGCGCGATACGCCGCGCGCTTGCGCCTTGGGCCAGAGCGACTGGACATAGGCGTCGAATCCCGAATCCCCGCTTTGGGCGTGAAGCGGTGCCGAGGCAGCGAGCATCCACGCCGACACGATCGCTGCCGACAGCGCGAAAAGTTGCCGAATTTTGAAACCGGTAGCGTGCATCATGTTCCCACCCATAGGGCCGGTCTCGCACACATGCGAGCCGCTTGGCTAGGCGGGCGCGGGACGAGGCGAGTCATTCGCGCGACAGGCCGTTGGTGCAAGGTTTTGCTTGCCGCACCGCGCCCGCGCGCTATGGCGACGCCACCGGACAGGTGGCCGAGTGGTTTAAGGCAGCGGTCTTGAAAACCGCCGTGGGTGCAAGCTCACCGTGGGTTCGAATCCCACCCTGTCCGCCAATCACTTCCGATTGCCGCCGAAAACCGCTTTCGCGCCGACGTTTGACGCGGTTCCGTCGCGCACGATGCCCGATCGGGCATCGGATTTCGCGATACCAGTATCGGATTGTTCCGTTGTCCTTTCGGCGCCTCCCTCGTCATTTTTGCGCCATATCGAATTCGTGCGGAGGCAGAGATGACAGCGGGACGCTTATACAAGCAGCACATCCTGATCGTGGGCGGCAGTTCCGGCATGGGGCTGGCGCTGGCCGGACGCGCGCTTGAAGCCGGCGCCCGTATCACCGTAGTCGGGCGCAATCCCGCCAAGCTCGAGACAACGCTCGCACAATTCGAACATCATCCGAACCTTGAGGTCGTGGCGGCGGACATAACCGACGAACAGAGCGTCGTGAGCATGTTCGAGCGGCTTGATCGACTGAATCATATCGTCTCGACCGCCGCCGACATGCAGCGTGCCTATGGCCCCTTGGCCGACCTTGAGCGAACCGCACTTCACAGGGTATTTGCCAGCAAGGTCTTCGGGCCTTGGCTGCTCGCAAAACACGGAGCAGCGAAGCTCTCCGACGCGGGATCGATTACCATTGTTTCGGGAATCGCCGCCTACCGCCCTTTGCCACGAGGCAGCATCGTCGCGCCGGCAAATGCCGCGCTGGAGGGGTTGGTGAAAGCGCTCGCGCTAGAACTCGCGCCGATCCGCGTCAACGCGGTCTCGCCCGGCTGGGTCGATACACCAATTTGGGAGGATGTGATGGGCGACAGGAAGGACGAGGCATTGCAGGCCATGGCGGCGAAACTGCCCGTCGGCCGTATCGGCACAGGTGATGACGTCGCGGAAATGCTGATCTGCGCGATGACAAACGGCTTTGTGACCGGAACCGTCCTACATTGTGACGGTGGACACCGATTGGTGTGAGGGGAAGCTCTTCAGCAAATACCGCAAGGCGGGCGGCTGAACCCGCCGCCGTCGCCAGACCAGTGACAAGCGCACATGCTTGGATGCGGCAGCGTTCCCAAGTCGTCGAACCTGCCCGTTGCGCAGGGCTTCTGCGGCAGCCATTTCCGGGACCAGCGCCGCTCCGTCTCCCTGCGCGACAAGATTGACGATTGCGGCGATGCTGTCCACCTCGGCGATGATCCGACCGCCGGAGGATTCGAACGCCGCGATGTTTTCGTCGAATATCCGGCGAAAAATACATCCCGAGCGGGTCGTAACAAAACCCGGCGCCCGGTCCGGCTGACCGTCAGCCTTGCTTATCAGCGCAAGCGGTTCATGGGCGACCACGCGTCCCACAAGTTTCGGATCGAGATCGCGCGCTTCGAAACAAAGGATCGCATCGAGGCCGCCATCCTTGACCAGTCGCATCAGATCGCCGGAGTTTGCCGCTTGCAAGCGCAGGCCGATGTCTGAATGAGCCTTGCGAAAGCCGGACAGCCTTTCGGGCAGCCATTGCGCCGCGATTGTCTCCAGTGCGCCGATGGCAAGTGTGCCCGATCGGGGGCGATGATCGTGGGCCAGCGCGGCGACGGCCTCGTCAGTCATCGCGAGAATCGCTTCGGCATAGGGTTTGAGCGTCTGCCCCGCCGGTGCCAGCCTGATTCCACCTCGTGTTCGCTCGAAAAGCGCCGTGCCAATCTGGACCTCGAACGATTGAATCTGATCGCTGACGGTTGATTGCGCGAGATTAAGCTGTGCCGCCGCTATCGATATATTTCCGGTACGCTCGACCGCCAGAAAGGTTCTGAGAAGCTTCGGGGTCATGAGTTTTCAGCGGGCCTTCCAACGCAGTGCAATACCAACGGGTGATATAAGCCGAAAGACGGTCTTCGGCCCCCCCGTCATGCGAAATGAAGCCGTCGGTATTTGCCGCGAAAATAGAGCAGCGGGTCGCGATGCGGTTCGAATTGCGCGCGGACGACGCGGCCGACGAGGATGAAATGGTCCCCCGCCTCGTGCAGCGACTCGCGCTGGCATTCGAAGGATACGAGCGAACCGCCGAGCAAGGGCACGCCCGTCTGACCGGGAGCCCAGGGCTGGTTCGCAAAACGATCCTCGCCCTTGGCCGAAAAGCGGTTCGATGTCGGCTGCTGACCAATCTGCAGCACATTTACCCCAAAATGTAAGGCCGCGCGCAGCGCTGGTGCGGTCCCGGCGGTGTTCGCGATGCAAACCAGCAGAAGCGGCGGATCGAGCGAGACTGAGGTAAAACTGTTCGCCGTCAGCCCCACCGGCGTCCCTTCCGCATCAAGTGCGGTGACGATGGTAATCCCGGTCGCGAAACAGCCCATGGCATCGCGCAACGTGCGCGGGTCCGACCCGGCCTTGAACTCCATCGCCTCGCGCGGCTGGTGCCGCTCGAAAAATTCGAGAAGCTGGCCGAGCAGCGCTTCCCGGCGGTCCGACGCGAGTGCCAGGTCGCAGTCGTCGATGTCTGCGCACACGCCAGCGGGCAGCTCGGCCGCAAAGGCGGCGCTCGCCATGCTGCTTTTGGCCGGCGCAAGCCCGCCGCGCACAACAAGGGTCGGGAGGGTCAGTCGCGCCGCGACTCCGCTCGCCGTCTCCTCTGCGCCGACCGGCATGTCCACCAGAACGACGCCTGCCGCGAGATGGGCACCGTCGAGCCCCAGCGCATGCAGCGCTATCCAGCCGGCGTGTCCGGCCGTCACGACGACGGGGCGCGAACCCATTTGGGCGAGCACGGCGCGCAGATCCTCGACATGGGGCGCCAGATCGCGGTCGCCCGTCCCCGCACCATCGCGCAGGTCGAGGTTGACGACGCGGCGGCCCGAAAGCACCAGCGCCTCGGCGACATCGCGCCACGCAGCGCGGCTTTGCCCAAGATCGGGCACCAGCAGAACTGCGGGATCGTTCTCGTCCCCCAACATGTCGGCGGACAGTCGAACGCCGCCGAAACCCTTATAGTCGATGAGGCTCAAACATCCCCCTTGCCGCGCCGGCAGGCCATGGCGCCGGCGGGCTTCGATGCGATCGGATTGCGAAGAATCGGATCATATCGAAAGCCGTGCCGGTGCGCCAGCGCGCAAGCATATCAGGCGCGCATTCCCGCCAACCGCTTGTCGACGATCGCGTCGGCTTCGGCGATGATCCGGTCGATCAGGTCCTTGCACGTGGGAATGTCGTGGATCAGCCCCTGCACCATCCCCGCCCAGAACACGCCCTTCGACAGGTCGCCCGTTTCGAGCAGCTCGCGCCCGGCCTTGCCGTTCACCAGTTCGGCCACATCGGCGAAGGTGGCGTCGGGCTGGGCCAGGCGGCGCACCACTTCCTCGCTAACCGCGCTTTTGCCGACCCGTGCGGTGTTCTTCAGGCTGCGAAAAATCAGAAAGCTGCCGCGCTCGTCATTGTCGATATAGGCTTGCTTCACATTGTCGTGGATCGGCGCCTCGACGGTCGCGCAGAAGCGCGTGCCCATATTGATCCCCTCGGCGCCGAGCGCGAGCGCCGCGACCAGCCCGCGGCCGTCGCCGAAGCCGCCCGAGGCCAGCATCGGGATCTTCACCTTGTCGGCAGCGGCGGGGATCAGGATCAGACCCGGAATATCGTCCTCGCCGGGGTGTCCGGCGCACTCGAACCCGTCGATCGAAATGATGTCGCAGCCGGCGCGCTCGGCCGACAGCGCATGGCGCACCGCAGTGCATTTGTGGAGGATGGTGACCCCGTGGGGTTTCAACATCTCCCATATCTCGCGCACCGCCTGCGTGCCTGCGGTTTCGACGATCTTGACCCCGCCGTCGATGATCGCCTGCGCATAGGCTTTGTAATCGGGGGCGTTGATCGTCGGAAAGACGGTCATGTTCACGCCAAACGGCTTGTCGGTCATCGCGCGGCACCGCTCGATCTCGGCGCGGAGCGCTTCAGGCGTCGGCTGGGTCAATGCGGTCAATATGCCAAGGCCGCCGGCGTTCGACACCGCGCTCGCCAGTTCAGCATAGCCGACGCTCTGCATCCCGCCCTGAACGATCGGGTGCTCGATACCCAGCATCTCGGTGATGCGCGTTTTGAAAGCCATATTGTCCCTCCTCGATCGCCCTGCCCTTACGGCATCGTCGTCCTGCTCCATGAAATAACTTGACGCTTACGTCAACGTCGGGTTGATGGACCAAATGATTAGTGAACGAAGGGAATCGCGATGACGGCGCATCAGGGCATATCGGATCGGGCGCTGACCATCGCCGCAAAGGTCGAAGCTTTCGTGCGCGAAATCATCATCCCCTATGAGCGCGATCCGCGGCGCGACCATCACGGCGCCCCGACCGACGAGCTGGTGATGGAGATGCGCGAACATGCGCGCGCTGCGGGCGTGCTGACGCCGCATGTCCTGAATGACGGCAGCCACCTTAATCAGCGGGAGACGGCGGTCGTGCTCATCAAAAGCGGCTTGTCGCCGCTCGGCCCGCTCGCCTGCAACACGATGGCGCCCGACGAAGGCAATATGTATCTGCTGGGCAAGGAAGCGAGTCCGGAGCTTCAGGAGCGCTTTCTGAAACCGCTGGTCGAAGGCCGCGTCCGCTCGGCCTTCTTCATGACCGAGCCTGCCGATGAGGGCGGCGCCGGGTCCGACCCGTCGATGATGAAGACGGTCTGCCATCCCGACGGCGATCATTGGGTCATCAACGGCCGCAAGACGCTTATCACCGGCGCGCAGGGCGCGCGCGTCGGCATCGTAATGGCAAAGGCGGAGGAGGGCGCGTGCATGTTCCTCGTCGACTTGCCCGACCCGGCGATCCGCATCGACCATGTCCCGAACACGATCGACAGCTCGATGCCCGGCGGTCATGCGACAATCACGATCGACAACCTCCGCGTCCCCGCCGACCAGATGCTAGGGCAGGCGGGCGAAGGTTTCCGCTATGCGCAGATCCGCCTCTCCCCTGCCCGCCTGTCGCACTGTATGCGCTGGCTCGGCGCGTGCATCCGCGCGCATGAGATTGCCACCGACTATGCCAATCGCCGCGAGGCATTCGGCAAGGTGTTGATCGAGCATGAAGGCGTCGGCTTCATGCTCGCCGAGAATATGATCGACCTGAAACAGGCCGAGCTGATGATCGACTGGTGCGCCACCGTGCTCGACACCGGCTCGCTCGGCACCGTCGAGAGCTCGATGGCGAAGGTCGCGGTGTCCGAAGCGCTGATGCGGATCGCCGACCGCTGCGTCCAGGTGATGGGCGGCACCGGGGTCACCGACAAGACGATCGTCGAACAGGTGTTCCGCGAGGTCCGCGCGTTCCGCATCTACGACGGACCCACCGAGGTCCACAAATGGAGCCTTGCGAAGAAGATCAAGCGCGACTGGAAAGCCGCGGC
Organism: Sphingopyxis sp. TUF1; assembly: GCF_036687315.1. Classification (NCBI taxonomy): domain Bacteria; kingdom Pseudomonadati; phylum Pseudomonadota; class Alphaproteobacteria; order Sphingomonadales; family Sphingopyxidaceae; genus Sphingopyxis; species Sphingopyxis kveilinensis. Next base: position 3,279,305 of record NZ_CP144683.1, on the reverse strand, counting down.
GGCCTGACCGTGATTGCCTTCCCTTCATCCTTCCGTAACGGCAAAACACTTGACGTTTACGTTAACGTCGGGATGATGGCCGAAATATAAAGGGTAGAGGGATAAAGCCGATGTCGATCTTGTACGACGAAGGGCAGCAGGCGATCGCCACCGAATCGCGGCGTGCGCTGGAAGCGCGGGTCCACAAGAACGATCTGCTGCCGCTGCTCGAGGCCAGCGGTCAATATCATGACGCCTTCTGGACCACCGCGAAGGAGCAAGGCTGGACCGCACTGGCGCTCCCCGAAGCTTATGGCGGGCTGGCCCTGGGCCTCGTCGAGCTTGGCTTGATCGCGCATCAGGCGGGACGAACGATCAGCGGCGCGCCGTTCTTGACCTCCAGCTTCGGCGCAGCGAAGGCGATCGAACTTTATGGAACCGAAGCGCAAAAGACGCGGTGGCTCCCCGGCCTCGCCAGCGGCGAAACGATCGGCGCAGTGGCCTTCGCGTCCGGCTCCGATCCCCTCCCCGCGGCGTCTGGGCTGCGCTTCCAGAACGGTAAGGTCAGCGGCACGGCACCCGCCGTTTCGGGCGGCCTGTTCGCCGACGTCGCTATCGTCCTCGCCGATCAGCAAGGCTCGCCAGCGCTAGCCGTCGTCGAACTCGTCGACGCGGAGCGCCGCGCGGTCGAGAGTTTCGACAACAGCCGGTGCATCGCCGACCTCGTCCTTGCCGATACGTCCGCCGAAGCTCTGGTCGCCGCCGAGCGCCCCCGCGCTGCGGCGCTGCACATAATGGCGCTCCAGTCGGTCGTAACGGCGCATGAGCAGACCGGCGGTGCCGAGGCGTTGATGGAGATCGCCCGCGACTATGCGGTGACGCGCAAGGCATTCGGCCAGCCGATCGGCGCCTTTCAGTCGATCAAGCATCGCATCGCCGAGCTGTACGGCCTCGTCGAGCTGGCGCGCGCCAACGCCATCACCGCGGCAGCGAGCGAGGGAGCGGAGGATTTCATCCTTGCCGCCGCAGCGGCGCGATTGTCCGCCACCGAAGCCTATGACAGCGCGGCACGCGACTGCATCCAGATCCACGGCGGTATCGGCGTGACATGGGAAATCGGCCTGCACCTGCACATGCGACGCGCACGGACACTCGCGCTTGAGCAAGGCAGCAGTCTCTTCTGGGAAGATGTGCTCGTGGACCAGCTGGCAGGAGAAGGCGCATGACCGATCTCGAAACCTACCGCGCCAGGGCCGCAGCATGGTGCGAATCGATGGTGCCGACCTTTGGCAAGGCGGCGCGCAAGGGCCTTGGCGTCGAAGCCGATCTCGCGCTCGGACGTCGTTACCAGAAAGCCAAGTTCGATGCCGGCTATGCGGGCATCAACTGGCCAACCGAATATGGCGGCCAGGGTCTCGGCCATATCGAAAAGATCACCTTCGAAGCCGAGGAAATGAAACACGGCTTTCCGAATGTCTATTTCGGCATTTCGCTCGGAATGCCGGTGCCCGTGCTGATGCAGTTTGGCAGCGACCGCGAATTCGTAAAGGAGCGCGTGGTCAAGGCGCTCAAGGGCGAGGAAATCTGGTGCCAGCTTTTCTCCGAACCCTCGGGCGGCACCGACCTCGCGGGGCTGCGCACGCGCGCCGAGACCGACGGCAATGGCTGGAAGATCAACGGGCAAAAGGTCTGGACGAGCTGGGCGCAGTACAGCGATTATGGCGTCATCGTCGTGCGCACCGACCCGACCGTGCCAAAGCACAAGGGGCTCACCTACTTCTGGGTCGATATGAAGGCGCCGGGCGTCACCGTGCGCCCGATCAAGCTCGCGGGCGGCGACAGCCACGTCAACGAAGTGTTCTTCGACAATGTGAAAATCAGCGACGATCATCGCATGTCGCCGGTCGGCGGCGGTTTCGCCGTCGCGCTGACGACGCTAATGATCGAACGCTATGTCGCGACCGACAGCGCGGGTTTCGGCCCACACCTCGACCTGTTCGTCGATCTGGCGAAAGAGGTGCAGCTGAACGGCAGGCGCGCGATCGAGGACGGGCGCATCCGCCAGCAGATCGCCCGCAACTATGCGATGCGCGCGGGGCTCGATTCGATCAACCGCCGCGCCCGGTTGATGATGCAGGCGGGGATGACGCCGGGGCCCGAAGGCTCGCTGAACAAGCTCGTCGCCGTGCGCTCGCGCCAGAAGCTGTCCGAACTTGCGCTCGACCTGCAGGGCACTGACGCCTTCGCGTTCGACGAACACGCGTCACCCAAGGACGACTGGGCGTCGAGCTGGATCAATGCGCCGACGGGCCGCATTGCGGGCGGGTCGGACGAGACTTTGCTCAACACGATCGCCGAGCGCATTCTGGGCCTGCCGCAAGACCATCGCCCCGACAAGGGCATCCCGTTCAACCAGATTCCCGCCTGAAGGAGCCCTCCCCATGAAACTTGATTCTGCGACTGCCGCCGTCGTCACGGGCGGCGCCTCCGGCCTCGGCCGCGCAGCCGCGGAAGCGCTCGCGGCCGCGGGGGTCAAGGTCGCAATCTTCGACATCAACGACGCGCTCGGCGAAGAGGTCGCCAAATCGATCGGCGGGCTGTTCGTCCATGTCGACATCACCGACGAACAATCGGTCCTTGATGGTTATGCCAAGGCGCGTGCAGCGCACGGCCAGGAACGCGTCTGCGTCCATTGCGCGATGACTTCGCGGCGCGGCAAGACGCTCGCCTATGACAAGGAAAGCGGCGGCTATCGCCGCACCCCGACCGCCGATTACGCCTTCGGCGTCGAAGGCATCCTCACCGCCAGCTACCGCGTCGCGTCGATCGCGGCGGAGGGCATGGCCACGCTTCCTGAACTCGAAGACGGCGAACGCGGCGCGATCATCCTCACCGCCTCGGTCGCCGCGCAGGACGGGCAAATCGGACAAGTCATCTACGGCTCGGCGAAGGCGGGGGTGAACGGCCTCGTGCTGCCGATGGCGCGCGACCTGATGGACCTCGGCATTCGCGTCAACGCGATCATGCCCGGCGTGTTCGGCACGCCCCTGCTCAACAATATGAACCCGAAGGTGAAGGAAAGCCTCGAAGCATCGGTCCCCTTCCCCAAACGCCTCGGCAAGGCCGAGGAATATGCCAGCCTCGCGATGGAGATGGTCCGCAACACCTATTTCAACGGCCAGGCCGTCCGCCTCGACGGCGCGATCCGCATGGCCCCCCGTTAAACACTCCCGAAAGGAATATCGCATGCCCGAAGCCTATATCATCGACGCCGTTCGCACCCCGCGCGGGATCGGCAAGCCCGGCAAGGGCGCGCTGTCGCACCTCCACCCCCAGCATCTTGCCGCGACCGTGCTCGCGGCGATCCGTGACCGCAATAATCTCGACACCGCGACGGTCGACGACATCGTCTGGTCGACGTCGTCGCAGAATGGCAAGCAGGGCGGCGACCTCGGCCGCATGGCGGCGCTGTCGGCAGGTTATGACACCAAGGCATCGGGCACCACGCTCGACCGTTTCTGCGGCGGCGGCATCAGCTCGGTAAACTTTGCCGCGGCGAGCGTGATGAGCGGCATGGAAGATTGCGTCATCGCGGGCGGCACCGAGATGATGAGCTACACCACCGCCTTTGCCGCCGAACAGGCGAATGCCGGCCTGCCCCCGCGCCTGATGGGATCGGGGCATGAAGCGCTCGACGAGCTTCACCCGCAATCGCATCAGGGCGTCTGCGGCGACGCAATCGCGACGATCGAGGGGATCAGCCGCGACGACCTCGACGCGCTCGCGCTCGTCAGCCAGCAGCGCGCCGACCGCGCGATCAAGGAAGGCCGTTTCGCGAAATCGGTCGTCCCGGTGCTCAACCCCGACGGCAGCGTCGCACTCGACCGCGAGGAGTTCCCGCGTCCCGAAACCACCGCCGAAGGCCTTGCCGCGCTCAAGCCCAGCTTTGCCGGTCTCGCCGATTTCGACATGGGCGGCGGCTTCACTTTCAGGAAGCAAATCAACCGCCGTTATCCCGACCTTGAAATCCAGCATTTCCACCATGCCGGAAACAGCTCGGGCGTCGTCGACGGCGCCGCCGCGCTGCTCATTACCTCGAAGGATTATGCCGACAAGCACGGACTGAAACCGCGCGCCCGCGTTGTCGCCTATGCGAATATCGGCGACGATCCGACGTTGATGCTCAACGCTCCCGTCCCCGCCGCAAAGAAGGTGCTCGAAAAGGCCGGGCTCACCAAGGACGACATCGACGTCTGGGAAATCAACGAAGCGTTTGCCGTCGTCGCCGAAAAATTCATCCGCGACCTCGACCTGCCGCGCGACAAGGTGAACATCAACGGCGGCGCGATGGCGCTCGGCCACCCGATCGGCGCGACGGGTTCAATCCTGATCGGCACGGCGCTCGACGAGCTCGAGCGTTCGGGCGGCCGCTACGGCCTCGTCACCATGTGCGCCGCAGGCGGCATGGCGCCCGCGATCATCATCGAGCGGCTTTGATCAAAAGGGACCGCGGATCGCGAGCGTCTTGGTCGGGCTGTAAAGATTGACGAACATGGTCTTGCCGTCGGGCGCAAAGCACACGCCCGCCGGCTCGGTCTGAGCCCGGATCCGCGCAAAGGGATAGACCTCGCCAAAGGGAGTGACGCCGCGCAGATGGTTATCGACCGTATCGCTATACTGGTCCTCGCACACGAGCAGATGGCCGTTGGGAGCAACGGTCAGATTGTCGCCGAAGCTGTAATGAGCGGGATCGGTCGATTCGAGGAACAGCTGCATCCGGCCGGGAACCGTGCGTTCGCGGTCGGTCCCTTCGTGCCGCGAGGGGCGGTATCGCATGATCTGCCCCTGTTTCAGCGCGCCGCCCGAGGTGCAGGTAAAATAAAGCTCGTCCTCGCCCCAATGAACCCCCTCGCCACGCGCAAAGATCGCCGCGCCCTGTTGGGCGCCGCGATGACGAAGGTCGTCGGCAGGGCTTTCGGGATCGTCGAGGTCGATCCATCGCGCAAAGAGCCAGCTTCCCGGCGCGATGCGGTGCTCGCTCCAATTGCGACTGTCGCGGATCGCGTCGTCGTGAAAGGCAAGCGCTTGCAACCGCCCACCACGGACGAGCGATCCCGGCACGTCGGGAATGAAGCGGTAGAAGAGGCTGTCGTCGCGGTCTTCGGTCATATAGACGATGCCCGTGCGCGGATCGACCGCCGCCGCCTCGCGGACGAAACGCCCCATGGCTTTGAGCGGCTCGGCCTTCACCAGCTTTCCCGCATCGGCGGGGACGTCGAAGATCCAGCCGTGCCGCTGCCCGACGCCCTGTTCGGGACCATCGACGCTTTCCTCGCACGTCAGCCAGCTGTTCCACGGCGTGACCCCGCCCGCGCAGTTGCGGATCGTGCCGACCAGGCTGAGATACTGGCGTTCTACCGTCAGACTGGCCGGGTCGAGCACCAGCGTCGTCGTTCCGCCCGGCAGGGCTGCGCCGTCTCGACTGTCGAAGGCTTCCGCGGGCATCGCCGCCGTCGTACCGAACGGTCCGTCCTTGCCATGTCGCGGCTGAAGCTCATGGTTGCGCACGAGCGCGATCTTCCCGTCATCCAGCTTGAAACAGCCCATGCCGTCGGCGCGGTCGGGAACGCGGTGCCCGTCGCTCATTGGTTCGCCCAGCGAGGAAATCACGCGGTAGGAAAAGCCCGGCGGCAGGTCGATGAGTCCCGTGGGGTCGGCTTGCAAGGAACCATAGCCTGCCGCGGTCGGCATCAGCCCTTTTTGGGCTGCACGCGACTGCGCTGCGAGCCCGCCGAAAGCCAGCGCGGCGAGCGTGAAGTTGCGGCGATCGAGCATGGGCAGCTTCCTTTGGATTATGGTTTGGCGCGCCCTAGGGCGCAAATATGACAAAGCTGGGGCACCGCGATCATTGCGGCGACCAAGGCGATTGAACAGGAGAATATGATATGACGGGCCCGCTGAACGGCATCAGGATCATCGAGTTCGCCGGGATCGGCCCCGGCCCCTTTTGCGCGATGATGCTCGCCGACCATGGCGCCGAGGTCATCCGCGTCGACCGGCCCGGCGGCTTTCTCGACCCGCGCGACCCCTTGTCGCGGAACCGTACGTCGATTGCACTCGACATGAAAAACCCCGAAGCCGTGCAGATCGCGCGTGACCTTTGCCGCGGCGCCGATGCGATCATCGAGGGCTATCGGCCCGGCGTGATGGAGCGGCTGGGTCTCGGCCCCGACGTCCTGCTCGCCGACAACCCCCGGCTCGTTTACGGTCGCATGACGGGCTGGGGTCAATACGGCCCCTATTCGCAAGCGGCAGGGCACGACATCAATTATATCGCACTGTCGGGCGTGCTCCACGGTATCGGCCGCGCGGGCGAAAAGCCCGTGCCGCCGGTCAATTATGTCGGAGATTTCGGCGGCGGCGGTATGATGCTGGCGTTTGGCATGACAAGCGCGCTGCTCCACGCCGCGCGCACCGGCGAGGGTCAGGTGATCGACTGCGCGATGACCGACGGATCGGCGCTGCTCGCCGGCATGACCTGGGGCTTCAAGGCGATGGGGCGGCTCAAGGATGAGGCCGGGGTCAACATGCTCGACGGCGGCGCGCATTTCTATGACACCTACCGCTGCGCCGACGGCAAGTTCGTCTCGATCGGCTCAATCGAACCGCAATTCTATGCGCTGCTGCGCCAGAAGACCGGCCTCGACGCCGATCCCGATTTCGACGCCCAGCTCGACCCGTCGAAATGGGGGGCGCTCAAGGACAAGCTCACCGCGCTGTTCGCGACCAAAACACGCGACGAATGGTGCGCGATCATGGAGATGACCGACATCTGCTTTGCCCCCGTGCTCGCGCTGGAAGAAGCGCCGCAGCATCCGCATAATGTGGCGCGCGAGACGTTCGTGGAAATCGGCGGCGTGATCCAGCCGGCACCGGCTCCGCGCTATTCGGCTACCGTCAACGATACGCCGCGCCCCGCGCCGGCGGTCGGCGCCGACGGCGATGCGGTGCTGGCGGGGCTGGGCTATGACGACGCCCGGATCGCCGGGCTGCGCAAGGGTGGCGCGGTGCGGTAAAGCGCCGCGACGGCGGGGCGCTTTGCTTAGCGGCCCGTGGACTATCATGCTATCAACGAACGCGGCCGCGCACTGCGAAAGGATATTGGGACGATGGGTGAATTTCTGAGTGTCGAACGGCGGGGCAAGATAGCAATCATGACGATGATCAAGCCCGAGAGCATGAACGCGATCGGCACGCACGAGGATTGTCAGGACATCATCGATACGCTGCGCGCGCTCGGCGACGACCGCGGCGTCAGTGCGATCATCCTGACGGGCAGCGGCAAGGCGTTCAGCGCGGGCGGCAACCTGAAAGGCATGCAGGAGCGCCAGGGCATCGGCGTGCTCGACCAGCCCGATTCCACCCGCGCCAATTATCGCAAGGGCGTGCAGGCGGTGATCCGCGCGCTGATGGACTGCGAAGTGCCGATGATCGCCGCGGTCAACGGCCACGCGATCGGCCTTGGCGCCGACCTTGCCTGCACCTGCGACATCCGCATTGCGGCGGAAAGTGCGAAGTTCGCGTGCAGCTTTATCAAGGTCGGCATCGTCCCCGGCGACGGCGGGGCCTGGCTGCTTCAGAAAATCCTTGGCTATCCACGCGCTGCCGAGCTGTTCCTGACTGGCGACCGCTTTGACGCCATGCAGGCAAAGGAATATGGTCTGGTGACCGACGTCGTGCCCGATGCGGAATTGCTCGACCGTGCGATCGCCATTGCCGAGCGGATCGTCTGCAACCCGCCGCGCGCGCTGCGTCTGACAAAACGCCTGCTGCGCGAAGCGCAGCACAGCCGGATGAGCGATATTTTGGAACTGAGCGCAGCCTATCAGGCGATCGTCCACGAAACCGCGGACAACCGCGAGGCGATCAATGCCTTTGTCGAAAAGCGCCCGCCCGTGTTTACAGGAGAATGACCATGCTGGCCGAGCGCGTTCTGCCCTTGTCGGGCGTCCACAATTTCCGCGATTATGGCGGCTATGCCGTCGAGGGCGGCGGGCGCCTTCGCGACGCGATGCTGTGGCGCTCGGCGCATCATGAGGCCGCCACTGATGAGGATCTCGCGGCACTCGACGCGCTCGGGCTCGAAACGGTGATCGACCTGCGCGGCGACGACGAGCGCGAGATGCACCCGTGCCGCCGGTCGGAGAATTTCTCGGCGCGTGTGCTGTTCGCAGGCGGCGTGACCGCGGGGCTTGCGCCGCATCTTCAGGCGGCGGGCGGGACGATCGACGTCGAAACGGCGCGCGCGCGCATGATCGATACCTATGCCGGGATGCCCTATCGCCCCGCGCTCGTCGCGACGCTGCGCCTCTACCTCGCTGCGCTCGCCGAATATGACGCGCCGAGCCTCGTCCATTGCGTCGCGGGCAAGGATCGCACGGGCTTTGCCGTTGCGATCGTCCACCGGCTGCTCGGCGTCCATGAAGACGATCTGATGCACGATTACCTTCTCACCAACACCGCGGGGAAGATCGAGGAACGGATCGCGCAGGGGGCCGCGCATATCCGCTCACGCTATGGCGCCGAAATCCACGACGATGCGATCCGCGCGCTGATGTCGGTCAATCCCGCCTATCTCGACGCCGCGCTCGCCACGGTGCGCCGCGACCATGGCGATGTGGCGAGCTATGCCGAGGCGGTGCTGAACTTCACCCCCGACATGCGCGAAGCGATGGTGGACCGGTTGGTGGTGTACTGAAAGCGCGTCGCCCCCGCGAAGGCGGGGGCCGCTATCGGCACAGCGCAAGGTCGCCAGCGGCCTCCGCCTTCGCGGGGTCGACGGTCACTCCCCCTTCACCAGCACCCCGCCCTTGACCACGGCATCGACGCTTTCCAGCTCGCGCACATTGGCCAGCGGATCGCCGTCGACCGCGACGATGTCGGCATAGCGCCCCACGGCAATCGCACCGACATCCTTCTCGCGCCCCAGCGCTTCGGCCGCATTTTTCGTCGCCGCCTGAATCGCCTGCATCGGCGTCATCCCATATTCGGTCATCACGCGGAACTGCCCGCCGACCTGTCCGTGCGGCATCACCCCGGCGTCGGAGGCGAACACCATCCGCACGCCCGCGCGGTGGGCTTTCCTGAAATTGTCGCGCTGGATCTGCGCAATCTCGCGGTCCTTGCGCAGATTATCCTCGAGCACGCCGTTCTTCGCGCCCTCGGCCTGCGTATATTCGGTGTTGTAAATGTCCATCCCGAACCACACGGGCTGCTTGCGCGCGACCGCCATGCGGATACCCTCGTCATCGACCAGGCTCGCATGTTCGATCGTGTCGATGCCCGCGGCGATCGCGGCGCGAATGCCCGCGGCGCCATGCGCGTGCGCGGCGACGCGCAGCCCCCACTGGTGCGCCTCGTCGGCGATCGCGCGCAGCTCATTCTCGGGCACCTGCAACTGGCCGGGCTCGGTGTTGCGCGAGAACACCCCGCCCGTCGCGCACACCTTGATCACCTCGGCGCCATATTTGCGCTGACGGCGCACCTGATAGCGCAGCTCGTCGGGCGTATCGCCGATCCCCTCTTCCTTGCCGTCCTTGTTTTCCAGGCTGGGCGGCAGAAAAGTGCTGTCGCAATGCCCGCCGGTGGCGCCCAGCGCATAGCCTGCGGGGACGATGCGCGGCCCGGTCGCATAGCCCGCGTCGATCGCCTGCTTCAGCCCGATGTCGTTGCGGTCGCCCGAGCCGACGTTGCGCACGGTCGTGAAACCCGCGTTCAACATGTCGTTTGCATTCTTGACCGCGGTCATGCCCCAGAAGCTGTCGGTAAACTCGAGCCCGCGATAGCCGCCGATGTCGGCGGGACCGTCGAGGTGGACGTGCATGTCGATCAGGCCGGGGAGCAGCGTCTTTTGCCCCAGGTCGATATGCTTGACGTCGCCGCCCCAGCGGACGGTGCGTGCATCGGCGATACTGGTGATACGACCGTCGGCACCGACAAAGATCGCCGGAAACTCGACCGTCTTGCCGCTCAGCACATCGATGTAGCGCGCGGCAGTGATAACGGTCTGTCCCGCCGCCTCCTGTGCGTGCGCAGGCATCGCCGCGGCACCCGACAGCGCCGTGGACGCAAAAATGATTCCCCGCAGAAAACCGCCAAACTTCACTCGCGATTGCATGTTTCACGCCCCCGTCATTGGTGCCCATCAACGGGATGGCAAAACAGACGTTCTTAGGACAGCGAAATCTCGCGCCCGGCGTCATTCTTCGACGAACGGGACATCCACCAGCCGCCCATCAGCGCAAAGGCCGCGCCCAGCATCGTCCCGCCGACGATGTCGCTCGCCCAATGCACCCCCAGCATGATCCGCGAGAAGCCATTGAGGATGATCATCGCCGCGGCAAGCGTCCACGCCGCCGCACGCCACCGGGGCGGCGCGAGCGCCGCGAGCAGCAGATAGACGACCGCCGCGCTCGTCGCGTGGCCGCTGGGGTAGGAAAAGCTCGTCTGATGGTCGAGATGATCGATCAAATCGGGTCGCGCGCGGCCGAAACCAAGCTTGAGCAGGCTGGAGGCAAGGTTCGCGACCAGCGACGCGCCACCCAGCGCGACCGCGCAGCGCGGCCCGCACCAGTGCCAGACGAGGCCGCACAGCAGGATGACGATGATCCAGCGCGGCGTGCCGCCGCCGATGAAGCTTACCCATTGCATGAAGGTTATGAAAGCGGGATCGCTCTCATCGACGCGCAGCGCCAGCGCATGCGAGACTTGCCAGTCAGCGGCCTCGGTCCAGCCCGCCCCGACGGCGAAGCCAAGCAGGATCACAGCGGCGATGAGCGCCGCCGCGATGGCCGGAAACCTTGAGCGTCGAAGCAAGAAAATCCTCCCTGTGGCGCAGCCATGGGGAGGTGGCGGCCCCGCAGGGGCCGACGGAGGGGCCCCTCCACCACTCGCCTCCGGCGAGTGGTCCCCCTCCCCATCGCTTCGCGACAGGGAGGATCGAATGGTCAAATATGCAGCGGCCGACCAAACGCCGCAAGTACGCCTTCGTGCATCGTTTCGCTCAAGGTCGGATGCGGGAAAACGGTGCCGATGAAATCATCCTCGACCAGCTCGGCCGTCTTGCCGATCGTATAGCCCTGGATCAGTTCGGTCACCTCGGCGCCGATCATGTGCGCGCCGAGCAGTTCGCCGGTCCTGGCGTCGAACACCGTCTTGGTGAAACCCTCGGCCTCGCCCAGCGCGATCGCCTTGCCGTTGCCGATGAAGGGGAAGGTTCCGACCTTGACCTCGTAACCCAGTTCCTTCGCCTTCGCCTCGGTCAGCCCGACGCTGGCGATCTGCGGGCGGCAATAGGTGCAGCCGGGGATGTTGCGCACGTCCATGGCATGCGGGTGGTTGCCGGCGATCGCCTCGACCGCGATCACCGATTCGTGCATCGCCTTGTGCGCGAGCCACGGCGGCGCGGTGACGTCGCCGATCGCCCAGATGCCCGGGACGTTGGTGCGGCACATCGCGTCGGTGTCGATATGGCCCTTGGTCGTTTTCACGCCGAGCGCTTCGAGCCCAATATTCTCGGTGTTGGGCACGATGCCGATCGCGACGATCGCGTGGCTGAACTCGGCGCTTTCGACTTTGCCATCCTTGCCCTTGATCTTCGCGGAGACGCCGTTCGCGGTCGCCTTCAGTTCCTCGACGCCCGCGCCGGTATGGATCGTCATGCCTTGTTTTTTCAGCTGTTTTTCGAGGAAGGCCGAAATGTCGGCATCCTCGACCGGAGCAAGCCGGTCGAGCATTTCGACCACGGTGACCTCAGCGCCCATGTCGCTGTAAAAGCTCGCAAATTCGATCCCGATCGCGCCCGATCCGATGACGAGCAGCTTCTTGGGCATTTCGGGCGGGACGAGCGCATGGCGATAGGTCCAGATGCGCTTGCCGTCGGCGGGCGCGAACGGCAGGTCGCGCGCGCGCGCGCCGGTGGCAACGATGATGTTTTTCGCGGTGAGGGTTTCGGTGCCCTTCTCGCCTTTGACCTCGAGCTTGCCCGGCGCGGTTAGCTTGCCATCGCCCATATGGACGGTGATCTTGTGCTTCTTCATCAGATGCGTGACGCCCTGATTGAGCTGCTTCGCGACCCCGCGCGACCGATTCACCATTGCGTCAATGTCGGCGCTGATCTCGGCCGCTTTCAGCCCATAGGCGCCCGCATTCTGCATATAATGATAGATTTCGGCCGAGCGCAGCAGCGCCTTCGTCGGGATGCAGCCCCAGTTGAGGCAGATGCCGCCGAGCAGCTCGCGCTCGACGATCGCGGTTTTCAGCCCCAATTGCGCCGCGCGGATCGCCGCGACATAGCCGCCGGGCCCAGAACCGAGGACGATGAGGTCGTATGGGGTGTCAGCCAAGATTCGCTCCATTTTCAATCCCCTCTCCCTTCAAGGGAGAGGGAGGGGCCCATTGCGCAGCAATGGGAGGGTGAGGGTCCGAGAGCGCGGCCAAGATCGCCGCCAATACTCCGGACATGTTTCCAGTCACTTCATTGTTCCAGATGCGGAGCACGCGATAACCCTTGTCATTGAGGAAAGCGTCCCGACGCACATCGGTTTGCGATTCAGCGTGTTGCGATCCATCCAACTCGACGATCAGACGTCGTTCCTGACAGACAAAATCGGCGATAAACGGGCCGATCGGCTGCTGTTTGCGAAATTTGAACCCATCGAGCCGCCGATCGCGGAGGGCTCCCCACAATTTCTTTTCATGTTCGGTGAGCGTGCGACGCAGCGATTTCGCACGTTCCAGCGTCTGCTTCGAATAGCCTGCCGTCACACCCTCACCCTCCCACGCGCTAGCGCGCGCGGGTCCCTCCCTCTCCCTTGAAGGGAGAGGGGTCGGTCACGCCACCAGCCCCAGCGGGCTTTCCACCAGTTCCTTGAACGTCTTCATCAGCAGCGCACCATCCGCCCCGTCGATCGCGCGGTGGTCGAAGCTGCCGGTCGCTGACATCACGGTCGCGATCGCGAGCGCGTCGTCGACGACATAGGGCCGCTTTTCGCCCGCGCCGATCGCCATGATCATCGCCTGCGGCGGGTTGATCACGGCGGTGAACTGCTTGATCCCCATCATGCCCATGTTCGAGATGCTGGCGGTGCCGCCCTGATATTCCTCGGGCTTCAGCTTGCCTTCCTTCGCGCGGCCCGCGAGTTCGGCCATTTCGGTCGAGATTTTCGACAGCGACTTGGTGCCCGCATCGGTGATGATCGGCGTGATCAGCCCACCCGGAATGCTGACCGCCACCGAAATGTCGGCGCGCTTGTAGGTGCGCATCACGTCGCCGCCAAAGCTGACGTTGCACGACGGCACGCGTTCGAGCGCAACCGCGAGCGCCTTGATCAGCATGTCGTTGACGCTGAGCTTGACGCCGCGGCTTTCGAGGCTGGCGTTGAGTTCGCCGCGCAGCTTGAGCAGCGCGTCGAGGCGGATATCGACGGTCAGATAGATGTGCGGCGCTTCCTGCATCGACTGGCTCAGGCGGCGCGCGATCGTCTTGCGCATACCGCTGAGCTTTTCGTCCTCGTGCGGGATACCGAAATCGGGGATCTGGCCAGCCGGCGCAGGTGCAGGAGCGGGCGTTGCCGCCGTGCCCTCAGCGGCCCCCGCCTGCGCGGGGGTGACGGGAACGGACGCAGCCGCACCTGTCGGCGCGCCCTCAAGGTCGGCCTTGACGATGCGGCCGCCCGGGCCGCTGCCGGTCACGCCTTTAAGGTCGATGCCTTGCTCGGCAGCGAGGCGCTTGGCGAGCGGGCTGGCTTTGATGCGGTCGCCCGACGCGGCGGGAGCGGGAGCAGCCTTTTCCGTTGCCCCCGCGGAGGCGGGGGCCGTTGTGTTGGGCACGCTATTGCCAGCGGCCCCCGCCTTCGCGGGAGCGACGTCCCGAGGCTCAGCCGATTTCGCTTCATCCTTGGCGGCAGCCGGATCAGGCGCCGCCTGCGCCGCGCTCGCATCTTCACCTTCGCCCGCGATCACCGCAATGACCGTGCCGACCTTCACCCCGTCGGTGCCCTCGGCAACGAGAATCTGGCTCACCACGCCCTCATCGACCGCTTCGAATTCCATCGTCGCCTTGTCGGTCTCGATCTCGGCCAGCAGATCGCCCGACTTGACCTCATCGCCCTCCTTCACCAGCCATTTGGCGAGCGTGCCCTCCTCCATCGTCGGCGAAAGCGCGGGCATTTTGAGTTCGATTGGCATGTCTAGGCGTGTCCCTGTCAGTCTTGCAGGCTGCGCCTGCCGCTACGGATTCTTCCTCGCCATAAGCGCTGCGCCGGTCAAGGTCCAGCGAGCCAAACTTGCGTTTCATACGAATGTGACGCACTCTTTGCCCCAAGCAAAGGCATGAGGGGTCGGGGCGATGCGGACATATCTGGTGGTGATCGACGACAGCCCGGAGGCGTCGCTGGCCCTGCGCTTTGCGGCGCGGCGCGCGGCGCGAACGGGCGGCGGCGTGATGGTGCTCGCAATCGTCGCGCCGCAGGATTTCGTCGCGTTCGGCGGCGTGCAGGCGACGATCGAAGCCGAAGCGCGCGAACATGCCGAGGAACTGGTCGCGGCTGCCGCCGACGCAGTGGTGCAGGAAGCGGGCGTGACGCCGCAGATCATGGTGAAATCGGGCAAGCCGGTCGATGTCGTGCGCGAGGTGATCGTGGCAAGCGACAAGATTGCCGCGCTGGTGCTCGCCACCGCGGCCACCGGCGCGCCCGGCCCGCTGGTATCGCATTTCACCGGACAGGATGCGGGCACGCTCCCCTGTCCGGTGATGCTGGTGCCGGGCGGGATCGACCTTGCCCGGCTCGATGCATTGAGCTGACCGGCGGTCAGGCGGCGGCAACCGCTTCCGGTCCGGCGACGGCCTTCCATTCGAGGACCGCGAAACCCAGCACGCCGAGCGCCTGCGCGGCGACGACCGCGATGCCGAGCCCGGTCATTTGCGACGCAAAGGTCGCGAGCACGGTAAAGCTCGCCGCCACCCAGCCAAGATTGCCGAGCGCGATCAGCTTGACCAGCCCGGCGCCCGGCACCGTTTGCCGCGCAGCGACGATCATGAGGAGTGCAGCGGCAAGGCATATCCAGCCGCCGATCGCGACGACCTGTGCGGGCAGGCCCAGCAGCGCACCCACGGGCTCCGCGGCCAGCAGGCCTGCGGCAAAAACCCCGACGCAGGTGACGGCATCGGCGACGAGAATGGTCTTGAGATTGCGGATCGACATAGTGATTCTCCTTTCGACCCGCTCCAACTGAACCCGAAAGCGAATGGCGTCGATTACGCCCAAGGTAATGGAAAAGCCGAAGGCAGGGGTATAGCTGCGCTTACGAAGGAGACAGACGATGACCCCCGCACCCGTCGGCGAACAGCTTCGCGAATGGCGCGTCCGGCGCCGCATGAGCCAAATGGATCTCGCGCTGGGCACCGAGATTTCGACCCGGCATTTGAGCTTTATCGAAACCGGGCGCTCGCGTCCCAGTGCGCTGATGCTGCAACGCATCGCCGATTGCCTCGAGGTGCCGAACCGCGCGCGCAACGCGATGTTGCTCGCGGCAGGCTATGCCCCCGATTATCGCGAGCGCGATCTGGACAGCCCCGAAATGGCGGGGATGAAGGCGATCGTCGACCATGTGCTGAAGGGGCACGAGCCCTATCCTGCGCTCGCGGTCGACCGGCACTGGAACATGATCGCCGCCAACGGCGCCGTCGCGCTGCTGACCCGGCTTGCGGCGCCCGAACTGCTTGCGCCACCGGTCAATGTGCTGCGCGTCGCGCTTCACCCCGAGGGGTTGGCGCGGCATATCGTCAATCTCGGCGAGTGGCGCGCGCACCTGCTCGAACGGCTCGATCAACAGATCGACGCGAGCGCCGATGCGGGGCTGATCGCGCTGCGCGCGGAACTTGCGGCGTATGGCGAGGGGGCCGGCGAGCATAGCGACAGCGCGGCGAACGGCATCGCGGTGCCGCTGGTCCTCTACACGCCGATGGGGCAGATCCGCTTCGTATCGACGGTGACGATCTTCGGCACCCCGGTCGACATCACCCTCTCTGAACTCGCGATCGAGGCCTTTTTCCCGGCGGATGCGGAAAGCGCGGCGCTGTTGCGGAAAATGGCTGGCCGCAAATAGTTCGTCATTGCGAGCGGAGCGAAGCAATCCAGGGACTGCGTAAACCGCTCTGGATTGCTTCGCTCCGCTCGCAATGACGATTAGGTTAGCGACGCTTACCCTTATGCTTGATGTTCGCAGGCCGCCCGCGTTTGCCGACCATATGCTTGCCCGCCTTCCTCACCCCGTCACGCCGCGGCGGACGATTGCGGAAGCCGCCTTCGGGCGCATCGGGCAGCTCGAAGCGCAGCGCGCCGCTCACCGGATTGGCGTCCATCAAACGCAGCTCGAGCCGCTGGCCGACCGAATAGCTCACGCGGCCATACTCGCTGTCGAGCGTCCGCGCCGCTTCATCATAGAAGAAGCGTTCGCTGCCCAAAGTCGATACCGGCACCAGCCCGTCGCCGCCGAGTCCGTCGACGGTCGCGAAAAAGCCGAACGGCTGTACGCCCGTGATGCGCGCGGGCACGATTTCGCCGACCTTGCCCGCCAGATATGCGGCGACATAGCGGTCGACCGTCTCGCGTTCGGCCTCCATCGCGCGGCGCTCGAGCGCGCTGATCGCCTCGCCGATGCGCGACAGACCCTTGGCGTCAGCCTCGCCCAGCCCGGTTCGCGCGGGCAAGCCCTTGGGTTGGCCCGGCACTTCCAGCCGGTATGAATCGACCAGCGCGCGGTGGACGATCAGGTCGGCGTAGCGGCGGATCGGTGACGTGAAATGCGCGTAGGAGCCGAGCGCGAGTCCGAAATGCCCCGAATTGGCGGGGCCATAATAGGCCTGCGTCTGGCTGCGCAAAATCGCCTCCATGATCTCGGGCAGGCGGTCGTCGCCCGAAAAGCCGTCGATCAGGCGGTTGAACACCGCGGGCGTAATCACCTGCCCCAGCGCAAAGCTCTGCTCGAACGTTTCCAGATAATCCTTGAGGCTGACCAGTTTCTCGCGGCTCGGCGGTTCGTGGATGCGGTACATGACGGGCGACTTTTTCGCCTCCAGCGCCTTGGCCGCCGCGACATTCGCCGCGATCATATAATCCTCAATCAGCCGGTGCGCGTCGAGCCGCTCGCGCACGCGGATTTCGGCGATGGCGCCCGCCTCGTCGAGGATCACCTGCCGCTCGGGCAGGTCGAGGTCGAGCGGCGCCCTTGCGGCGCGCGCCTTGGCAAGCAGTTTCCAGCAGGCCCAGAGCTGGCGGAGCGCCGGCAGCACATCATCGTCCCAGCCCGCATCCGCTAAATCGGCATTATAGGCCGCCTGCGCGCGCTCATAGGCGATGTTCGCGCGCAGGCGCACCAGTGCGCGTGTGAAGCGCCATGACGTCACCTTGCCATGCTTGTCGACGGTTAGGTGGCATGCCATCGCGGCGCGATCCTGCCCCGCTTTCAGCGAACAGACGCCCGCCGACAGCGTCTCGGGCAGCATCGGCACGACCTGATCGGGGAAATAGACGCTGTTGCCGCGCCGCCTTGCCTCGCGGTCGAGGGCGCCGTCGGGGCGGACATAATAGCTGACGTCGGCAATCGCGACGATGGCGCGATACCCGCCCTTGTTGCCGGGATCGTCGTCGGGGATCGCCCACACAGCATCGTCATGGTCGCGCGCGTCGGCGGGGTCGATCGCGAGGATCGGCAGATCGCGCAAATCCTCGCGCCCGTCGGGGGTCAGCGGCAGCTTCGCCGCGCGCTCGGCCTCGTCGATCACCTCGTCGCCGAATACATGCGGGATTTCATGCTTAGCAATCGCGATCATGCTGAGCGAGCGCGGCGCGAAGGGATCGCCGATGCGATCGATCACGCGCGCCTTGGTCGCGGGCCCGCGGCCCGACAACTCGGCGCGCACCAGATCGCCGATCGACGCGTCGCCCATGTCCGCAACCGCAAAGTCGAAGCGCGCACGCTTGTCGGCGGGGCGCAGCCAGGTCATCGGCTTTCCGCCCGGACCAGGGTCGGCGACGAGAACGCCAATGATCGTTTCGCCCCCCGCTTGCAATTTCTTCATCGGGTGCGCGACATGCCCATTACCGCGCTCTTCGGTGCGCGCGAGGATGCGGTCGCCGATGCCAAGCGCGCTTCGCCGCCCCTTCTCCATCACGCGCAGCCGCGGCGGCGCCCCGGCGCCCTCCCAGCGATCGGGCACCGCCCAGACGGCATCGCCCTCGACCGCCGCGACGCGCAGCACGGTGACGCGCGGCAGCCCGCCATGTTTGTGAAAGGCGCGCCCGGGCGCCATGTCGACCAGACCCTCGTCGGTCATATCTTTCAGCAGCGCCTTGAGCGCGATCTTGTCCGCACCGTGCAGGCCGAAATGCTTGGCGATCTCGCGCTTGCCAACGGCGCCGGGGCTTTCCTCGATAAAGCGCAATATCTCGTCGCGCGGCGGCAATCCCGCGGGCAAGTGGCGGGTGGCTTTTCGGACGGGCTTTCTGGGTGACGGCATCGACCCGCAATAGGCGCAATCGCCCGATTAGGCGAGGGGGCGGCTAAGGAAAACCGTGCCAGCCACCGGCGTATCGTAATAGGGCGTCGTCGGCTCGAACCCTTCGGCGCGGTACAGCGCCTGCGCCGCATTCATCGACGCCAGCGTATCGAGCCGCATCTCGCGATAACCGAGCGCCTGCGCCTCGGCGAACAGCCGCCGGACCAATAGGCGGCCGAGCCCCCTTCCCCGCCCCGCGGGTGCCACGAACAGGCGCTTCATTTCGCAGATGTCCGCACCCAGCGGGCGGCACGCGACGCACCCCAGCGGCACGCCATCGTCATCGCGCGCGAGCAGCAGCAATCCGCGCGGCGCGGCATAGTGGCCGGGCAATCCGGCCAACTCGGCCTCGAAATCCTGGTAGGCCAGATCGACGTCGAGCGACGCCGCATAGGCGCGGAACAGCGATGCCACGACCGCGACATCGGCCTCGCTTTCGGCGCGGGTAATCACGACGTCCGCCACCACTGGCCTCAATAGGTTCGCCCGATGAGCACGCGCTCGACCGCGGGGTCGCCCGTGAACAGGCAGGCCCCGTCGGCAGGCGCGGCGTCGAGGGGGGTGTTGCGCATGGTGAGCTTCAGCGCCTTCAACTGCTCGACGATCTTGTCGAGCGCCGCGCCGGTCGGGCGCGACCATTGCACCTCGACCCACCCGGCGAATTTCTCGTCACCGCCGAAATGCGCGGCAAGGTCGGTGACGTCGCGGCGGATGTTGGCGTGCAGTCGTTCGCGCGCCTCGGCGTGCAGGCTCGCCTGAATATCCTCGAGCGTCCGTGCCGCATCGGCGACGAAATCGCCCTTGCCGATGAACGCGCTGTTGAGCTTGCCGTCGTCCTTGTACAGCCGGTCGCGGCGGATCACCGCGACATTGCCGCCGGCGACGTCGCGCGGGCCGACCTCGATGATGATCGGCGCGCCCTTTTTGACCCAGCCCCAGCGCTTCGTCTGCGCCTTGTTCGCCCCGGTGTCGAAAAGCACGCGCACGGGTTCGCGAAAAGCGTCGAGCGCCTTCAGCCGCGTTTCCAGATCGCGACAATAATCGAGGATCGCGGCGTCCTCGTCATTGTCGCGCAGCATCGGAATGATGACGATCTGGAACGGCGCAATGCGCGGCGGGCAGCGCAGCCCGTCATCGTCGCCATGCGTCATGATCACGCCGCCGATCATCCGCGTCGACGTGCCCCAGCTCGTCGTGTGACACAGGCTGTGCCCGCCGTCCTTGTCCTGATAGCGGATGCCCGCCGCTTCGGCGAAGCCCGTGCCCAGATAGTGCGAGGTGCCCGCCTGAAGCGCCTTGCCGTCCTGCATCATCGCCTCGATCGAATAGGTCGCGACCGCGCCCGGAAAACGCTCATTTTCGGGCTTCTCGCCCGCGATCACGGGCATCGCGAGGACATCCTCGGCAAAGGCGCGATACATTTCGAGCGCGCGCAGCGTCTCGGCCATCGCGTCGTCCCTGTCGGCGTGTGCGGTATGGCCTTCCTGCCACAGAAATTCGCTCGTGCGCAGAAACATGCGCGTGCGCATTTCCCAGCGCACCACGTTCGCCCACTGGTTGACCTTCAGCGGCAGGTCGCGCCAGCTTTGTACCCAGCGGCTCATCGCCGCGCCGATCACCGTTTCGGACGTCGGGCGGACGATCAGCGGTTCTTCGAGCTTCGCCTCGGGATCGGGAACCAGCTTGCCCTTGCCGTCACCGATCAGCCGGTGGTGCGTAACAACCGCCATCTCCTTGGCGAAACCGTCGACATGGTCGGCTTCCTTCTCAAAGAAGCTCAAGGGAATGAAAAGCGGGAAATAGGCATTCTGCACGCCCGCGGCCTTGATCGCCGCGTCCATCACCGTCTGAATGCGTTCCCAGATGCCATAGCCCCACGGCTTGATGACCATACAGCCGCGTACGCCCGATTCCTCGGCCAGATCGGCTTCGGCGATGACATCCTGATACCAGGCCGCGAAGTCGGCCTGACGGGTTACGCTCAGCGCATGCTTGATCATCTGTCCTGTTTCTGTGCTTTGGGGCGGGAGGGGCCCCGGGTTAGTTCTTTTCGGCGAGTTCGGCCTTCAGCTCGGCAATCTCGGCTTTCAGCGCCGCAATCTCGGCGTCCTTCGCCTTGCCCGCGCCTGGAATGAACGCGCCTGCGGCCTGCTGGAACATTTCCATGTTGCGCCGGGTCAGTTCGGCGAGCGGATTGGCGCCCAGCGCGCCCTCGAATGCCGCGCGAACGTCCTGCTGGTTCTTGCGAAACGCCGCCATCGACGCTTCCAGATATTGCGGGACCATCGACTGCATCTTGTCGCCGTACATGCCGATCAGCTGGCGCAGGAACGGCACCGGCAAGAGCGTTTCGCCGCGCGTTTCGGTGTCCATGATGATCTGCGTCAGCACATTGTGCGTGATGTCTTCGCCGCTCTTGGCATCGACGACGCGGAACTCGCGGCCGTCGCGCACCATCGCGCCTAGGTCGTCGAGCGTGATGTAACAGCTGCGTTCGGTGTCATAGAGCCGCCGGTTGGCGTATTTCTTGATCGTGACGACTTCGTCATCCGCCGCCCGTTTGGACTTCGCCATTATGACCCGCGCTCCTGTGCATCCCGGCTTCTTGGCGACGGCGCCGCGCGGGACAAGCCGTCGCAATAGCATCAAATAATGATGCATCGCAACATGTGCATTGTGCAGCGCGGCGCTCAGCGCCACTCACGCGCGAACCGGTCGCCAAGTCCGGTCAGCAGTTCATATTGCGACAGGCCGCTAGCCGCGGCACGCGCGGTGAGGTCGTAATCGATCGCCAGCCAGTCGCCTTCGCCGATCCCGCCGGCGCCGCTCGCGTCATAGGCGGTGAGGTCCATCGACACCCGTCCGATCAGCGGCAGCTTGGCGCCTTGCCACGTCGCGCCGCCTGTTCCGGAGTGGCAGCGCAGATAGCCGTCGGCATAGCCCAGGTTCGCGATCGCCACGCGCGCGTCGCGCGGCGACGTCCATGCCGCGCCATAGCCGACGCTTTCGCCCGCACGCACGGTGCGGACCTGCAGCACGCGCGCTTCGGGATAAACGACCTGCCGGATATGGCCCTCTGCTTCGCGGCGCGGCGTTCCGCCATAGAGCGCGATGCCGGGGCGCGTCAGGTCAAAGGCATAGTCGGCGCCAAGGCACACGCCCGCGCTGTTCGCCAGGCTATAGCGCCGCGCCGGAATCTGCGCGCGGACCGACCGGAACGCCGCTAGCTGCGCCGCATTCTGGTCGCTGTCCTCGTC
Source organism: Sphingopyxis sp. TUF1 (assembly GCF_036687315.1). Taxonomy (NCBI): domain Bacteria; kingdom Pseudomonadati; phylum Pseudomonadota; class Alphaproteobacteria; order Sphingomonadales; family Sphingopyxidaceae; genus Sphingopyxis; species Sphingopyxis kveilinensis. The sequence continues at coordinate 3,257,450 of NZ_CP144683.1, read as the reverse complement.
AGCCGAGGCGAGATGACTGAGCAGGGTTTCGATCGTCAGCCCGTCGAGCGCGCCGCCCGTCGCCTCTTCGACGCGCAGGCCGAGCCGATTCATCCCCGTATCGACCATCACGTCGCACGGCCGTCCCTCGCCGCCCTCGCGCCAGCGCTGCACCTGTTCGATGCTGTTCAGCACAGGGCGCGCGGGGAGCAGGCGCGCTGCGACCATATCGGCTTCCCCCACGCCATGCAGCACCGACAGCGACACGCCTGCGGGTAGCGGCATCAGCGCGGCCGCCTCGGCCCAGGTCGCGAGGAAAAAATCCCGGCAACCCGCGGCGGCGAGCCGATGCGCGACTGCGCCGGCGCCGAGACCATAACCATCGGCCTTGATCGCCGCGCCGCACGCTGCCGCACCGCTCTGCGCGGCGAGCCAGCGCCAGTTGGCGACGAGCGCATCGGAATCAAGGCGGAGGCGGAGCGGCGGAGCGATGGCGATCATCTCCTCGCCCCTATACGGCTTCGCGCGCCGCGCCAATGGGGTGCATCAGCGCGCGGACGGCGCCCCGTCTTTCGCCCGGTCCCACTGCCCCTCGACGGGATCTTTGAGCATGAACGCGGCAATAAGAAAGGCAGCGAGCACCACCACCCAGGTGTACCATAGCCCGGCATAGGCATCGCCCGTCTTCGCAATGATGAAGCTGGCGATCAGCGGCAGGAAGCCGCCGAAATAACCGGTTCCCAGATGGTAGGGGATCGAAAGCGACGAATAGCGGACATGCGGCGGAAACATCTCCGACAAAAGAGCGGCAACCGGGCCATAGGTAAAGCCCGACAGCGCGCTGAGCCCCAGCAGCGCGAGGAAGATTAGCGCGATCCCGCCTGCCCCCGGCACCTGTTTTGCAAAATCATAGCCCATCGCTTCGAGTGCGGGCTGCAACACCGCCGGATCTTCGCCCGCGACCTCGCGGCCGCCGATCGTTACCCGGACGCTGTCGAAGCGGTCGCCGCTGGCGGCCACGGTATACGGCACCCCAAGCCGGGTAAGTTCGCCCAGCGTTCGTCCGCACACGGTCGCCTGCTTCTGCGCAAAAGGGTCGAAATCGCATTGCGACCCGGTGACGACGACCGGCGCCTTGGCCGCCGCCGCACTGAGCGCGGGATTGCCAACGCTACCCATCAGCCAGAACAGCGGGAACAGAGCGACCAGCGTCACGCCATAACCCCAGACGATCGGCTTCTTGCGCCCGATGCGGTCCGACAGGCGCCCCGCCCAGATGAAAAAGCCCATGCCGACCGCGGCGGCGCAGCCGACGATGATTTCGGCGGCGGTATCGTCGACCTTCATCGGGCCTTTGAGGAACGAGAGGCCGGAGAACATCGCGGTGTACCAGATCACCGTCAGGCCGGCGGCGATGCCGAACAGCGCGATAAAGATGCGCCGGGGATTGCCCGGATAGGTGAAGCTTTCCTTCAGCGGATTTCTGGCCAGTTCGCCTTCCGCCTTCATAGCCTGAAACACCGGGCTTTCGGAAAGCTTCAGTCGCATCCACAGCGAAATACCGAGCAGGATCAGCGACAGGAGGAAAGGCACGCGCCAGCCCCAGCTTTCCCAGATTGCATCGGGCATCAATGCCTTGCATCCAAGAACAACGATCAGGCTCAGCACGAACCCGCCGACGACGCTCGCCTGGATGAAGCTGGTGTAAAAGCCCCGCTTTCCGGGCGGCGAATGCTCGGCGACATAGACCGCCGCGCCGCCATACTCCCCGCCGAGCGCGAGACCCTGCAGGATGCGCAGCAGGATGATAATGATCGGCGCGGCGATACCGATCGTCGCCGCCGACGGAATCATGCCGACCCCGGCGGTCGCTATTCCCATCAGCGTGACGGTGACGAGGAACGTATATTTGCGCCCCAGCCGGTCGCCGAGAAAGCCGAACAGCACCGCGCCGAGCGGACGGAACCCGAAACCGACCGCGAATCCCGCCCAGACGAGCAGCACCTCCAGCGTCGCATTGTCGCTGGGGAAGAAGGCCTTGCCGATGATCGCCGCGAGCGTGCCGTAGATGAAGAAATCATACCATTCGAACACCGTCCCCGCCGACGATGCGGCGATGACCATGCGAATGTCCTTCTGCGTCGGCTGATAGACGGCAGCTTCACTCATGATTTCGACGTCCCCCATAGCCGTTCGTCCTGAGCTTGTCGAAGGACCGTTCTTTATTCGAACTTCGCAAAGACAGGACAGCCCTTCGACAAGCTCAGGGCAAACGGAGTATTCTTGTTGCCGCAGTCATACCCGCTGATCCATCTTGCACAAGCGCCCGCGTGCGCGCAGCATGCTTTCATGACCCGGTTCATCGACCTTTCAATCCCGATCACCAACGACGTCGTATCCGACCCGCCGGTGATGCGCCCGCAGATCACCTATATGACCCACGAAAATACGTGGGAACAGATCGCGATGTTCTTCCCCGGCCTGACGCGCGACGACCTGCCCGACGGCGAAGGCTGGGCGGTCGAGATGCTGTCGCTGAGCACGCACAACGGCACGCATATGGACGCGCCGTGGCATTATCATTCGACGACCGACAGCGGCGCCACCCCCGCACCGTCGATCGACGAAGCCCCGCTCGACCTCTTCTTCCGCCCCGGCGTGAAGCTCGACTTTTCGGATCGTCCGCACGGTCATGTCGTAAGCGGCGCCGAGGTCGAGGCGGAGTTGGCGCGCATCGGGCACGACCTGCAACCGCTCGACATCGTGCTGGTTCAATCGGGCGCGATCTACGGCACCGAAAATTTCACCGACCAGGGCTGCGGCATGGGCGCCGAGGCGACGCTGTATCTGACCGAACGCGGCGTGCAGGTCGTCGGCACCGACGCGTGGAGTTGGGACGCGCCGTTCAGCCACACCGCCCGGCGCTGGGCCGAAACGCGCGATCCGTCGATAATCTGGGAAGGCCACAAGGCGGGACGCATCCGGCCCTATTACCAGATCGAAAAGCTGACCAATCTGGCGGCGACCCCCGCCACGGGCTTCACTTTCAGCTGCTTTCCGGTGAAGATCGAGCGCGCAAGCGCGGGGTGGATCCGCGCGGTGGCGCTGGTGGAGGATTAGGCCGTCGTCGTACGCCCGATCAATTCAGTTGCACCTAGTCGTCATTGCGAGCGAAGCGAAGCAATCTCCAGCTATCGCGCAGCAGATCCGACAGGTGGAGATGGCTTCGTCGCTTTGCTCCTCGCAACGACGAAGTATGGGCGCCTCACTCCATCTCCAATATCACCGCATCGACCGCCAGGCTGTCGCCCTGCGCGGCATTCACCGCTTTCACCGTCCCGGCCTTCTCGGCGCGGAGGATGTTCTCCATCTTCATAGCCTCGACCGTCGCTAGCGGCTGACCCGCTTCGACCTTGTCGCCTTCGCCGACATGCAGCGCGACGAGCAGGCCCGGCATTGGGCAGATGAGGAATTTCGACAGGTCGGGCGGGATCTTCTCGATCATGTGCTGCGTCAGCGGCGCGACGTGCCACGGCAGGACGCGCACATCGTGGATGCGGCCGCGCGTCGTCATGCGCCAGCCGGTGCGCGTCTTGGCGACCTTCACCGCCAGTTCGCTGTCGTCGATCTCGGCCACCACCAGCCGGTCGCCCGGCGTATATTCCAGTGCGATGTCGACCTTGTCGCCATCGACCTTGATGTGCTTGTGGCCCACCTTGACCTTGTGGCTCGCGCCGCCGATCGTCACCTGCCACTTGGCGGGCGGGTCGAGCCGGTCGCCGAGCTGGCCGTCGGTCCGCCGCGCGCGATCCGCCTCGGCCGACGCCATAAAGCCCGCGATCGCCGCCAGCGCCCGCTCCACATCCTCGCCCGCGTCGGCGCCCTGGAAGCCTTCGGGATATTCCTCCGCGATAAAGCCGGTCGTCAGCTCGCCCGAACGGAAGCGCGGATGCTGCATGATCGCCGACACAAAATCGATGTTGTGACCCAGCCCCTCGATCTCGAACCGGTCGAGCGCCGCGACCTGCAAGTCCGCCGCCTCGTCGCGCGTCTTGCCCCACGTCACCAGCTTGGCGATCATCGGGTCGTAGAATATCGATACCTCGCCGCCTTCCTCGACCCCAGCATCGACGCGCACGCCATCGACGCCGCGCTCGTCGCCCTTCCAGGCGGGAACGGGAGTGCGGTAGCGAACGAGCCGCCCCGTCGAGGGCAGAAACCCGCGATACGGATCTTCGGCATAGACGCGGTTCTCGATGGCCCAGCCGTCGATCTTGATGTCATCCTGCGTCATCTCAAGCTTCTCGCCCGCCGCAACACGGATCATCTGCTCGACCAGATCGATGCCGGTGATCGCCTCGGTCACGGGATGCTCGACCTGCAGGCGCGTGTTCATTTCGAGGAAATAGAAGCTCTCGCCCGTCGGGTCGGCGCCCGACACGATCAGTTCGACCGTGCCCGCGCTGTAATAGCCGACCGCCCTCGCCAGCGCGACGCACTGCTCGCCCATCGCCTTGCGCATCTTCTCGGTCACGAACGGTGACGGCGCCTCCTCGACCACCTTCTGATGGCGCCGCTGGATCGAACATTCGCGCTCGTTCAGATACAGGATATTGCCATGCTGGTCGCCGAGGATCTGGATCTCGATGTGGCGCGGATTGAGGATGAACTTCTCGATGAACACGCGATCGTCGCCGAAGCTGTTGAGCCCCTCGCGCTTGACGCTCTCAAAGCCCTCGCGGACGTCCTTTTCGTCATAGGCGAGGCGCATCCCCTTGCCGCCGCCGCCGGCCGACGCTTTCATCATTACCGGATAGCCGATCTCGTTCGAAATCTCGACCGCATGTTCGGTGTCGCGGATCTCGCCGACGAAGCCGGGGACGACGTTGACCCCCGCTTCCTTCGCAAGCTTCTTCGATTCAATCTTGTCGCCCATCGCGGCGATCGCGTTCACCGGCGGGCCGATGAAGGCGATATTTTCCTTGGCCAGCGCCTCGGCGAAGCTGGTGCGCTCCGACAGGAAGCCATAGCCCGGATGCACCGCCTCGGCGCCGGTCGCCTTGCACGCCGCGATGATCTTGTCGGCGATCAGATAGGATTCGGACGCGGGCGACGGCCCGATATGCACCGCCTCGTCAGCCATCTGGACGAAGGGCGCGCGCGCATCAGCGTCCGAATAAACGGCGACGGTCGCGATGCCCATGCGCCGCGCGGTCTTGATGACGCGGCAGGCGATTTCGCCGCGGTTGGCGATAAGGATTTTCTTGAACATGCGATTTCCTATTGCGCTGGAACGGCGAACAATTCGCGGATCGCCGCCAAAGCGGCCCCGTGATAAATGGTCGCGTGGCTGTCATTGGGGCGCGGGCGATAAATCCATTTGAGATCGCCGGGCGCACGGGCTTTCAACTGCGCGACGAAAGGTTCGACGCCCATGCCCTTCTCATTGGCCACGGTCAGCCAGAGCGTCCGCCCGCCCGTTTTTGGCAAAAGGGCTGGCGCCGCGGTGACCAAAGCCTTCTTATCCCACCACAGGCTCGGGCTGATCGCGATATAGGTGTCGAACAAGTCCGGCTGTCGAAGCAGTGTTTCGACGACAAACAGGCCCGCGAGCGATTCGCCGATGATCGCGTCCTCACCGCTCGTGCGGTAATTCACCCGCACCCACGGTTTCAATTCTTCGGCCAGAAAGCGCCGAAATCGTTCGGACTGCCCCGCAGTCGGATAATCGTTTTTCAGCGCCGCGTCGGCCACCGGTGGAAAAGCAAGTTCGTTGCGCCGGTCCACCGATTCGACCCCGACAACGATCATGTCGCGCGTCGTGCCGATGATGGTGCCAAGCTGCGCAAGGCCGCTGATGTGATGGAAGTCCTGCTGAATCCCGCCGTCGAGCAGATAAAGCACAGGATAGCGCGTCTTGCCGTCGCCATAACCCGGCGGCAGCCAGATATTGATCGTCCGCTCCTGACCCATGATTTTCGACGGGATGATATGCGACTGCCCGACGACGATGGGTTTTCCAGCGGGCTGCGCCAGCACCTGCCGCGGGGCCGCGCAAAGCAATATCAGCGAAAGGGCGATCAACACCGCCCGCAGGCGGCGGAACCCGGTCGGGTCGATTTTCGCAATCGGGACCGCGGCCGCCATCGGGTTTGAGCGCGTCATGCGGCGATCTCGCTGGCAGCCGACATCCGCATCGGCTCCTCGCTGTCCATCGCCTGCAACCCGAGCTTCGCGAACAAAGCCGCGTCGGCATTGTCTCCCGCGTTCGCCGTCGTCAGCAACTTGTCGCCCGTAAAAATGCTGTTCGCGCCCGCCATGAAGCAGAGCGCCTGCGTCGCCTCCGACATGCTCTCGCGGCCTGCCGACAGGCGTACCATGCTCAGCGGCATCGTGATGCGCGCAACCGCGATCGTGCGGACAAACTCGATGTCGTCGATCTTCGCCAGCGGGGTGTCGGCCAGCATGTCGCCGAGCACGGTGCCCTTCACCGGCACCAGCGCGTTGATCGGCACGCTGCCCGGATGTTCGGGCAGGGTCGCGAGCGCGTGGATGAAGCCGACGCGGTCGGCGCGCGTCTCGCCCATGCCGACGATCCCGCCCGAGCAGACGTTGATCCCCGCCGCGCGCACTTCCTCCAGCGTGTCCAGACGCTCCTGAAACGTCCGCGTCGTGATGACGTTACCGTAATTTTCGGGCGAAGTGTCGATGTTGTGATTGTAATAATCGAGCCCCGCAACCGCCAGCGTCTGCGCCTGCTCCTTGCTGAGCATCCCCAGCGTCATGCACGTTTCCATGCCCATCGCCCGCACGCCTTCGACCATTTCGACGATCGCGGGCATGTCGCGATCCTTGGGGTTGCGCCACGCGGCGCCCATGCAGAAACGTTTCGATCCCGAATCCTTCGCCTGCGCCGCCGCTTGCAGCACCGCGCGCACGTCCATCAGCTTGGTCGCTTTCAATCCGCTGTCGGCGCTCTTCGATTGCGAGCAATAGCCACAATCCTCGACGCAGCCGCCGGTCTTAATGCTGAGCAAGGTGCACAGCTGGATTTCCCCACGTGCATGATGGCGGCGGTGGACGCTCTGCGCCTCCCACATCAGTTCGTCGAACGGCAGGTCGAACAGTTCGGCGATTTCGTCGCGGGTCCAGTCGTTACGGGTCATCGATATACTTTCGAGGCGGAGAGAGAAGTAGGTGCGGGCTATCCGGCTAGGCTGCCATTCAGCCCGCACATTGAAGGTCGCGCGTTTCAGGCACCAACGCGATAGGTCAAGGCGAGCTGGCGCTCCGGGATCGTCGGGCCGAAATAGTAAGAAACGCTATGCGTCTTGCCATCGACCTTCCATTCCCACCGCATTCCGCCTTCGTACACCACGCGTACGGGCCGCAGGCCCAGCTCCTTGCGAAGGCCTTTTTCAACGGCGTCGGCGATCTTGTCGCGGTCGCTGTCTTCTGCGTTGAGAGCCGCGTCGAAGTCGCACTGCGAAGGCGCGACGCGGGTCACGACGGTGCGGTCCGATCGCCAGCGATCTTCGTCGGCGCGCTCATAATCAAAGTCGCTGTTGGCGACGGCATATTCAAAGCGCTTGGGGTTTGGAAAGATCGAAAGACACAGCTGGTCGAACTCGGCGACCGCCTCCTGAAGTCCAGTCGCGCCGAGGCCCGCGGGTTGTTCAAGGGCCGCATGCGCGGGAGTCGTCGCCAGCGCCAGCGGGCAGATAAGGGCCAAAGCACAGAGAAAATTCTTCTTCATATCAGACCTCCTCCATCACGGGGGGCATGTTATGCCCGAGCAGGCGCAACACGTCGGCCGCGCACTCCACGACGTTGCTGCCGGGGCCATAGATACCCTGCACGCCGGCATCGCGGAGATACTGGTAATCCTGCGGCGGAATCACCCCGCCCGCAATCACCTTTATGTCGCCGCGTCCCGCTTCCTTGAGCTTGTGGATAAGTTCGGGGATAAGTGTCTTGTGCCCCGCCGCCAGGCTCGACGCGCCGACGACATCGACTTCGTTTTGGAGAGCCAGCACCACCGTCTCTTCGGGCGTCTGAAACAGCGGCCCCGACACGACATCAAAGCCCATGTCGCCGAATGCCGACGCGATCACGTTGGCGCCGCGATCGTGCCCGTCCTGCCCCATCTTGGCGACGAGCAGCTTGGGTTTGCGTCCCATGCGCCGTTCGACCGCCTTTACGCCGTCGAGCACCTGTTGCCATCGGTCATCGCCTTCATAGGGCGCGGCATAGACGCCCTTCACCGGGGTCGGCTGTGTCGCGTAACGCTGAAAACTTTCCTCCATCGCCGACGAGATTTCGCCGAGCGTCGCGCGCGCGCGCGCCGCCTCGACCGCCAGCGCGAGCAGGTTGTTCTCGATCGACTGCGGCGCGGCTGCGCCCCGGCGCAGCGCGGTCAACGCCGCCTGGCACGCCACCTCGTCGCGGCTCGCCTTCACGCGATTGATCCGCGCGACCTGCGCCTCGCGCACCTTGGTGTTGTCGACCTCGAGTGTCTCGAGCAGATCCTCGTCCTTCAGGCGATATTTGTTTACCCCGACGATGACATCCTCGCCGCGATCGACGCGTGCCTGCCGGGCGGCGGCGGCTTCCTCGATCATCGCCTTGGGCCAGCCCGCGGCGACGGCCTTTGCCATCCCGCCTTCCTTCTCGACGCGCTCGATAATCTCCCACGCCTTGTCTACCAGTTCCTGCGTCAGCGCCTCGACATAATAGGAACCGCCGAGCGGGTCGACGACCTTGGTCATCCCGGTCTCTTCCTGGATGACGATTTGGGTGTTGCGCGCGATGCGGGCGGAGAAATCCGTCGGCAGCGCGATCGCCTCGTCGAGCGCGTTGGTGTGCAGGCTCTGCGTCCCGCCGAGCATCGCCGCCATCGCCTCGATCGTCGTGCGCATGACATTGTTGTACGGGTCTTGCTCGGTCAGGCTGACGCCCGACGTCTGGCAGTGGGTGCGCAGCATCTTGCTGCGTTCATCCTTGGCGCCCAGGTTGGTCATCACGCGATGCCACAGCACGCGCGCGGCGCGCAGCTTCGCGATCTCCATGAAGAAGTTCATGCCGATCGCAAAGAAGAAGCTGAGGCGCCCCGCGAACTTGTCGATGTCGAGCCCCGAAGCGACGCCGTAGCGCACATATTCGGCGCCGTCGGCGATGGTGAAGGCCAGCTCCTGCACCTGCGTCGCGCCGGCTTCCTGCATATGATAGCCCGAAATCGAAATGCTGTTGAACTTCGGCATCTCGCGTGACGTGTAGCCGAAGATGTCGCTGATGATCCGCATCGAGGGCTCGGGCGGGTAGATATAGGTATTGCGGACCATGAACTCCTTCAGAATGTCGTTCTGAATCGTCCCGTCGAGCAATTTGCGATCGACCCCCTGCTCCTCACCCGCGACGATGAAGAAGGCCAGTATAGGGATAACCGCGCCGTTCATCGTCATGCTGACCGACATCTGGTCGAGCGGGATGCCGTCGAACAGGATTTTCATATCCTCGACGCTGTCGATCGCGACCCCCGCCTTGCCGACGTCGCCGACGACGCGCGGATGGTCGCTGTCATAACCGCGGTGGGTGGCAAGATCGAAAGCGACCGACAGCCCCTTCTGCCCCGCCGCAAGGTTGCGGCGGTAAAAGGCGTTCGACTCCTCGGCAGTCGAGAAACCCGCATATTGCCGGATCGTCCACGGCCGCCCCGCATACATCGACGCGCGCACGCCGCGCGTGAACGGCGCGAAACCGGGCAGGCCGGGATCGGTGGTGACATCCTCAGCCGTGTAGAGCGGCTTGACGGCGATCCCCTCGGGCGTGTGCCAGGTGAGGTCTTTGCCCTTCACTTCCTTCTCGGCGGCGGCCGCCCATTGGTCGAGGGTCGGTTTGTCGGTCATAATTCAGTTCCTAATCCCCTCTCCCCTTGAGGGAGAGGGTTGCGAAAACTTGGCAGCTTGCTGCCTAGTTGAAGCTGGGTGAGGGGTTGCGGTTGCAAGGCAACCGCGCGAGCTTCGCTCGCAACCCCTCATCCAAGTCCGGCTAGTTCGCTGCGCTCACAAGCCTCCCTATCCTTCTCCCTCAGGGGAGAAGGCCTTAATGCCCCTTCGGCGTCTCCATAATCTCTGTCAGCACCCCGCCCATATCCTTGGGATGCAGGAAGAAAATCAAAGTCCCATGCGCCCCGATCCGGGGCTCCCCCAGCACCCGCTTGCCCAGCGCCTCGAACGCCGCCTTGGCGGCGTGGATGTCGGGCACCTCGTAACAGACATGATGCTGCCCCCCCGCCGGGTTCTTCTCCAGAAACCCCGCGATCGAGGCGTTGCCCGGCAAAGGCTCGATCAACTCGATCTGCGTACCATCCATCGCCCCGTCCGCGCCCGGCGTATCGACAAAGCACACCTTCACACCCTGCTCTGGCAGGTCGAACGGCTCATGAATCTTCGTCGCGCCCATCACGTCGCGATAAAAGGCGATGCTGTCGGCGATCGACGGCGTCGCAATGCCGATGTGGTTGAGGCGGCCAAGTTTCATTTCAAACATTCTCCAACTTCGTCACCCCGGACTTGATCCGGGGTCCATGCTACGGCCGTGGCCATGGATCCCGGATCAAGTCCGGGATGACGACAGATCACAGCGGAATATTATCGTGCTTCTTCCACGGGTTCTCCAGCTGCTTGTTCCGCAGCTTGCGCAGCCCCAGCGCAATCCGCTTACGCGTATTATGCGGGTGGATGACCTCATCGATATACCCCCGCGACGCCGCCACAAACGGGTTCGCAAACCGATCCTCATATTCCTTCGTGCGCTGCGCAATCTTTTCGGGGTCACCCATGTCGGCGCGGAAGATGATCTCGACCGCGCCCTTCGCGCCCATCACCGCGATCTCGGCGGTCGGCCAGGCGTAGTTCAGATCGCCGCGCAGATGCTTCGACGCCATCACGTCATAAGCGCCGCCATAGGCCTTGCGCGTGATCACCGTGATCTTGGGCACCGTCGCTTCGGCATAAGCGAAGAGCAGCTTCGCGCCATGCTTGATGATGCCATTATACTCCTGCGCGGTGCCGGGCAGGAAGCCGGGGACGTCGACGAAGGTGATGATCGGGATTTCGAACGCGTCGCAGAAGCGCACGAAGCGCGCCGCCTTTTTCGAGGAATTGATGTCGAGCACCCCCGCAAGCACCATCGGCTGGTTGGCGACGATGCCGATCGTCCGCCCCTCGATGCGCCCGAAACCGCAGATGATGTTGCCTGCGTGCGCTGGCTGCACCTCGAAAAAATCGCCTTCGTCGACCGTCTTGCGGATCAGTTCGTGCATGTCATAGGGCTGGTTGGCGTTCGGCGGGATCAGCGTATCGAGGCTCATCTCGGCGCGGTCGAACGGATCGCTCGTCGGGCGCACCGGCACCCCGGCGCGGTTGTTTTCGGGCAGGTAATCAAAGAAATCGCGCGCCGCGAGCAGCGCCTCGATGTCGTTCTCGAACGCCAGATCGGCGACCGAGCTTTTCGTCGTGTGCGTGATCGCGCCGCCGAGTTCTTCCTGCGTCACCACCTCGTTCGTGACCGTTTTGACAACATCGGGGCCGGTGACGAACATATACGAGCTATCCTTCACCATGAAGATGAAGTCGGTCATCGCGGGGCTGTAAACCGCGCCGCCCGCGCACGGACCCATGATCAGGCTGATCTGCGGCACGACACCCGAGGCCAGCACATTTTTCTGGAACACATCGGCGTAGCCGCCGAGCGACGCGACGCCTTCCTGGATGCGCGCGCCGCCGCTGTCATTGAGGCCGATCACCGGCGCGCCGACGAGCATGGCCTTGTCCATCACCTTGCAGATCTTTTCCGCATGGCGTTTCGACAGCGAGCCGCCGAACACCGTAAAATCTTGGCTGAAAACATAGACCAGGCGGCCATTGATCGTCCCCGATCCCGTGACGACACCGTCACCGGGGATCTTCTGGTCCTGCATCCCGAAATCGACGCAATCATGCTCGACATAGGTATCGAGTTCCTCGAACGACCCTTCGTCGAGCAGCACGTCGAGCCGCTCGCGCGCGGTCAGCTTGCCCTTGCTGTGCTGCGCGTCGATCCGCTTCTGTCCGCCGCCCAGCGCAGCGGCGGCGCGGCGGCGTTCCATTTCGGCGATATTGGCGGACATGCTGCTCTCCGATTGTGTCGAATGCGTCGTCTGCCCCCGCGTGTGCCTCAACGCAAATGTGAATTTGCAAAGTTGCAAAGTCGATGTTTGCAAACTATTACTATGCCTTGTTCCGTTCGTTCTGAGCTTGTCGAAGCACCGTTTTTTGCTTTGACGTCGTGCAAAGAAAGTGCGGCCCTTCGACAGCTCGGGGCGAACCGATTTGGGGATGACGTCAATGCGCCAACGAATCTTTGCCGGCAATCGCCTCAAGACGCTGCGGGTAGAACGGGGAATCAAGCAAGCTGAGTTCGCCGAAACACTCGCCATTTCCACCTCCTACCTCAGCCAGATCGAACACGACGACCGCCCGCTCACTCCTGCGCTTCTCGATCGCCTGCAAAAGCTGTTCCCGCTCGAATGGGAAGAAGTCGCCGCCGACGCCGGCGACCGCCGCGCCGGGGCGCTGCGCGAGGCGGCCGCTGATCCGCTGTTCGCCGCCGCGCCGCTGCCCCCCGAACAGCTCGAACGCGCCGCGCTGCAACAGCCGCAGCTTGCCGACCAGTTCGTCGCGCTCCACGCCGCCTACCGCCGCGCGGGACAAAGGCTGCAGATCATCGACGAAGCGCTGACCGGCGGTACCGCCGAGGGTAGCCGCCTGCCGTGGGAAGAGGTACGCGACTGGTTCCACGATGCGGGAAACTACGTGGACAGCATCGATCGCGCCGCCGAGGCGCTGGCAGCACAGCTCCGCGGCAAAGACCCTTCGCCCGCGATCGAAACAATCGAGCGGCGGCTGCGCGACGCGCTCGGCATTTCGATCGTTTATACGCAGACGCAAAGCCTGCGCGATTACGACGCGACGATGCGCCACTTGGTGATCGACCCGTCGCAGCCTGCCGAAAGCCGCCGTTTTCAGCTGGCGCACCAGCTGGCGGCGCTGGCTTTGGCGCGCGAGATTGCGACGGTGGTCGAAGCTTCGCCGCTGCGCACAGCCGCGGCGCGTCAGCTTCTCCACGTCGGCCTCGCCAATTATGCCGCGGGCTCGGTGCTGATGCCCTACGCCCCCTTCCGCGCCAGTGCGCGCGCGGTGCGCCACGACATCGACCGGCTGCGGCTGGAATATGGGGTGAGCTTCGAACAGGCATGCCACCGCCTCTCGACCCTCCAGCGTCCCGGTGCGCGCGGCATCCCGATGTTCTTCTGCCGCGTCGATATGGCGGGCAATATCACCAAGCGGCACAGCGCGACGCGCCTGCAATTCGCGCGCTTCGGCGGCGCCTGCCCGCTGTGGATCGTGCATGAGGCGGCGGCGATCCCCGACCGCATCCTGTTCCAGCTCGCCGAGACGCCCGACGGAGTGCGCTATGTGTCGATGGCCAAGGGGCTGGTCAAACCGTCGGGCAGCTATGCGCGATCTCCACGCCGCTACGCCGTCGCACTGGGGTGCGAGACGCAATATGCGGCGGATTTCGTCTATGCCGACGGGGTCGATGTCAGCGCGCCGCAGGCTGCCACGCGGATCGGCCTGTCGTGCCGCATCTGCCCGCGCGACGACTGCGACCAGCGCGCCTTTCCACCTAGCGACCGGCCGATTCTGGTCGATCCGGATCGCAGGGATGTGGTGCCGTACCGGATCGGGTGAGGCCGAATAGCCGACCTAGTTATCAGGACTTACCCTACCCTACTTCAGCAGCACCAGCTCTTCGGCCATGCTCGGATGCAGGGCGACCGTCGCGTCGAAATCGGCCTTGGTCAGCCCCGCTTTCACCGCGATGGCCGCCGCCTGCAAAATCTCCGGTGCGTCGGGGCCGATCATGTGCAGCCCGACGACCTGATCGGTGGCGGCGTTGACGATCATCTTGTAGAGCGCGCGCTCGTTGCGGCCCGCGAGGACATTCTTCATCGCGCGAAAATCGCTGGTATACACGCGAACCGTGCCGAGCTTGTTGCGCGCCTCGGCCTCGGTCATCCCGACCGCGCCGATCGGCGGGTGGCTGAAGACCGCGCTAGGGACATTCGCATAATCAACAACGGACGGCTTGCCGCCGAACACGCTGTCGGCGAAGGCCTGCCCCTCGCGGATTGCAACCGGGGTTAGCTGGATGCGGTTGGTCACGTCGCCGACGGCATAGATGCTCGGCACCGACGACTGGTTTCTTTCGTCGACCTTGATCGCGCCTGCGGCATCGAGTTCGACGCCAACGTCCTCCAAGCCGATACCCCTGGTGTTCGGGACGCGCCCGGTCGCCATCAGCACGGCATCCGCGACGATCGGTTCGCAATTCTCGAGCAGCACGGTCAGCGACCCGTCGTCATTCTTTTCGATCGAACGGAACGGCGCGTTGAACTTGAAGTCGATGCCCTTGGTCATCGAAATTTGCAGCAGGCGGTCGCGGATCTGCTCGTCATAGCCGCGCAGGATCGTGTCGCCGCGGTTGACGACCGTCACCTTGCTGCCGAATTCGTTGAAGATGCCGGCAAATTCGTTGGCGATGTAACCGCCGCCGGCGATTACCACGCGTTTCGGCAGCGTTTCAAGATGGAACACCTCGTTCGACGTGATCGCAAGGTCGCTGCCCGGAAATTCGGGAACGTGCGGCCAGCCGCCGGTCGCGATCAGGATGCGCTCCGCGGTCAGTTCCTGCCCATCGGCGAGGCGGACCCTTTGCGGGCCGATAACGGTCGCGCGGGTTTTGAACATGGTGACCTTGTGATTGTCGAGCGTCTGGCCATACAGCCCTTCGAGCCGATCGACCTCTGCCAGCACATTGTCGCGCAGCACGTCCCAGTCGAAATTGCAGTCGGGGACGTTCCAGCCGAACTTGCGCGCGTCCTTCAGATCCTCGGCGAAATGCGCACCATAGACGAGCAGCTTCTTGGGCACGCAGCCACGGATCACGCAAGTGCCGCCGACCCGATGCTCCTCCGCCACCGCGACGCGCGCGCCATGCGACGCCGCGATGCGTGATGCGCGCACGCCGCCTGAACCCGCGCCGATGACAAAGAGATCGAAGTCGAAATCGGACATGAAGAACCCCTGATATGGACCGGCCGCTATTCGCAGCCCGCGCCTATGTGGTTACGCGCGGCCGCGATGCCAATCGATTTTAGCGCTTACAGTTGTTGCGCCCGCTTAGTCGTCATTGCGAGCGAAGCGAAGCAACCTCCAGCGATCGACCATACGCACCGCCGATAGCTGTGGATTGCCGCGTCGCTTCGCTCCTCGCAATGACAACGCTCTAATCGCCGAGCGCTGCCTTTAACAACGCCTGCGTCGCCGGATCGAAGTCGATCGTCCCTTCGGCAAGCCCCTTCGCCATCTCCTTGCCCAGCTCGACACCGAACTGGTCGAACGGGTTGATGCCGAGCAGCACGGCATTGGCAAAGACGCGATGTTCGTAAAAGGCGATTAGCGCACCCAGGCTGCGCGGACTGACCTGATCGAGCAGGATCGTCGTCGAGGGCCGGTCGCCGGGATAGGCGCGCGCGCCGTCCTCGCTCGCCCGCCCGGTCATCAGCGCCGCGCCCTGCGCGATGCAATTGGCGACGAGCGTCTCGTGGTGCGCGTCGTCGAGCAGATGGTCGGGCTCGCGTGCGACGACGAACTCGACCGGCACCCGATGCGTGCCCTGATGGAGCAGCTGGAACACCGCGTGCTGCGCATCGGTGCCGACGCCGCCCCAGGTGATCGGCGCGCTTTGCTGCGCAAGCGGTTCGCCGTCCAGCGTCACCGCCTTGCCGTTCGATTCCATTTCGAGCTGTTGCAGATAGTCGGGAAGCAGCCGCAACCGCTCGTCATAAGCGAATACTGCACGCGTCTGACATTCGAGGCGATTGGCATAGATCTGGTCGGCGAAAGCGGCGAGCAGGCAGATATTGTCGGCGCCGTCGGCGAGGCGGAAATGGCGATCCATTTCGGCCGCGCCCTCGAGCAGATCGGCAAAGGCATCCCAGCCCAGCGCAAGCGCGGCGGGAAAGCCGATCGACGACCAGAGCGAATAGCGCCCGCCGACCGTCTCGCTGAACGGCAGGATGCGCGTTTCGTCGATCCCCCATTCGATCGCACGGTCGGGCATGGCGGTCAGCGCGATGAAACGGCCGAGTGGGTCGGCCACGCCCGCCTCGTCCAGCCATTGCAGCGCCGAATTGGCATTGAGCAGGGTTTCGGTGGTGGTGAAAGTCTTGGACGCAACGGCAACCAGCGTATGTTCGGGGCTGAACTTCGCAAAGGCTTCGTCAAGCGCGGCGCCATCGACGTTCGAGACGACCGCAACGTCATAGCGGTCGCTGTGGCGGCCGAGCGCATCGACGAGCAGGTCGGGGCCGAGCGCCGACCCGCCGATGCCAATGTGCAAAAGGTGGCGGATCTCGCCGAACGCCCCTGCCTCGATCGCGTCGATCATCATCCGCATTCTTTGATGCAGCGCTTGCGCGACGTGGACCGACTCGGGCGCGCCGTCGCCACGCTCGGCGCTATGCTCGGCGGCGCGGTTTTCGGTCGGATTGGCAATGCCGCCCGAAAAGAGTGTCTTGCGCCGCCCGCCGAAATCCTGCGCATCGGCAAGGTCGGAGAGGATCGCGATCGCGGCATCGTCGAGGTGCGTCTTGGCAAAGTCGAAGCGGATGTCGGCGACATTGCGGACCAGCGCCTGCAAACGCGCCTGGGGATCGGCGGCGACCAGGTCGGTCAGCTTCTGCGGTTGCCAGCCGGCAAGGGCCTGCCAGGCGTCGGAAGCGGTGGGCATAACAGCGTCCTTGGTTTTCCGTTCGTTTGGAGCGAACCGGGGTGAGATGTCGCCCCTTCTCTAAGCCCGCTGCCCGCGGCGCGCCAGCGTGATCCGCCGATATTTGCTTGACGTGGCATCCTATTCATCGCCAATGCCGAGACATGACCGAAGCCAGCTTTACCGCCGATAAATCGCCCTCATCGTCCGCTCCGACGCCCGCGCCCGTGTCGGCGAAAGAAGAGGCGGTCGATACCGTCCGCTTCCTCGCGCTCCTCGCCATCGCGGTGCTGGTGTTCCGCAGCTTTTTCCTGTCGCCCTTCAACATTCCGTCGGAATCGATGCAGCCGCGGCTACTCATCGGCGACTATCTGCTCGTGAACAAGATGGCCTATGGCTATTCGAAATACAGCCTGCCGTTCAGCTTGCCGTTGATTCCAGGCCGGATTTTCCCGCGCACGCCCGAACGCGGCGATGTCGTGGTTTTCAAGGCGCCGCCCGCCGCCGACAATGATTATATCAAGCGCGTCATCGGCCTGCCCGGCGACAGCGTGCAGGTACGCGACGGCATCGTCTGGTTGAACGGCAAGCCGCTTCAGCGTGAGGCGATGCCCGACTTCGTGATCCCGGTCACGCCAAACATGGTCGAGGCGTCGCGCGCGACGGGCACGCTGCCCTGCTATGCGATGGAGTTTGAGGAGGTTGGGTCCGACGGCCAGCGCCAATGCCGGTATCCGCAATATCGCGAGACGCTGCCGAACGGCAAAAGCTATGCGATCCTCGACATCACGACGATCGCCGAAGACAATACGCCGCTCGTCGTCGTGCCCGAGGGTCATTTGTTCCTGATGGGCGACAACCGCGACCGCAGCGCCGACAGCCGCTTTCCGGCGATGGAAAATCAGGGCATCGGCCTGGTTCCCGAAGAGAATCTAGTCGGCCACGCGCTCGTCGGCATGTTCTCGACCGACGGCTCGGCAAGCTGGATCAACCCGATCAGCTGGTTCACGGCGGCGCGCTGGGACCGCATCGGGGACGGTTTTTGAGCGATCCGCTGAATAGCGGGGCGCTCGCCGACATCATCGGCTGCGCCCCGGATGACCTGACGCTCTACGATCTTGCACTGACACATGGCAGCACCGGGCGCGCCGATTATCAGCGGCTGGAGTTTCTGGGCGATCGTGTGCTCGGGCTCGTGATTGCGTCCGAACTCTACACGCGCTTCCCTGCGGCGAGCGAGGGGGAGATGTCGTCGCGGCTGCACGTGCTGGCATCGGGCGCGACCTGCGCGGCGATTGCGCAGCGGCTCGATCTGCCGTCGCTGATCCGTTTTGGAGCGCAGGCACGGAACGACGGCGGCCGCTACAGTGACAATATCGCCGCCGACGCGATCGAGGCGCTGATCGGGGCGCTGTACCTCGACCGGGGCATCGATGCGGCACGCGCCTTCATCCTCGCCGAGTGGGGCGCGATGATCGACGGGCAACAGGCGGCGCCGAAGCACCCGAAGGCGGCGCTTCAAGAATGGGCGCTTGCGCGCGGCCGCCGCCCGCCCGAATATGAGATCGTGTCGCGCGAAGGCCCCGACCACGCCCCGCGGTTTCGGATCGCGGTGAGCATCGGCAAGCTCGCGCGCGCCGAAGCCGACGGTGCATCGAAACAGGCGGCCGAAAAAGCCGCGGCGGCGGCGCTGCTCGCCGAACTCGAAGGACAGGAAAAATGACCCACCGCTGCGGCTTCGTCGCCGTCGTCGGCGCGCCCAATGCGGGCAAATCGACGATCGTCAACGCGCTCGTTGGCCAGAAGGTCGCAATCGTCAGCCCCAAAGCGCAGACGACGCGCACAAGACTGATGGGCATCGCGATGGAGGGCGAGGCGCAGATCGTGCTGATCGACACGCCGGGTATCTTCGCGCCGACGCGCCGGCTCGACCGCGCGATGGTCGCCGCGGCGTGGAACAGCCTGGAACAGGCCGAGGCGATCCTCGTCATGGTCGATGCCGCCGCCAAGCTGACGGGCCGCGTCGAGCGCGTCCTGGAAGGCGTCGCGAACCGCCCAGAGAAGAAATTTCTCGTGCTGAACAAGGTCGACCTGACCCGGAAGGACAAGCTGCTGACGATCGCGACGCAGCTTAACGAGTGCGTGGTCTTTGACGAAACCTTCTTCATTTCGGCAAGCACCGGCGATGGCGTCCCCGAACTCAAGGCGCATCTGGCGAAGCTGATGCCCGAGGGGCCGTGGCATTTCCCCGAAGACGAGGTGAGCGACGCCCCCGAACGGATGCTTGCCGCCGAAATCACGCGTGAGCAGCTCTACCGCCAGCTCCATGAGGAGCTGCCGTACCAGTCGACCGTCGAGACCGAGAAATTCACGACGCGCGCCGACGGCAGCGCCGAAATCCACCAGCAGATCCTCGTCGCCCGCGACAATCAGCGCGCGATCATCCTCGGCCACAAGGGCGAGCGGGTCAAGGACATCGGGAGCAAGGCGCGCGCGGAACTGTCCGAGCTATTGGGGCGCAAGGTTCACCTGTTCCTGCACGTCAAGGTCAAGGCGAATTGGGACGAAGATCGCACCGTTTATCGCGACATGGGGCTCGATTGGGTGGATTGAGGCCGACGTTGCGCTCGACCTGCTGAGGCGCGCAACGCTTCCAAAAGTCAGTAAAGGTCAGCCTTGCGCGGCTCCCAAATTGCGCGGCAACCGCACCGCCATTCCAAAGGTCAGGAAAAGTCAGCCCAGTGCGGCCGCCGATCTGCGGCTTCCGTCGGATAGCCGCGGCCGGTTCCTGCAAACCCACAAGGCAAGCAGGCATCGCTTTTGTCCACATATTGAAAGAGCCGGATGTAGGCTGGCACAGCCCGCGCATGTAGGACAGCGTTTTCTTGAGCGTCTGCTTTGGGGTCGGAAGCGGACGTCCTCCTTTTGTCATTCCCGCGAAAGCGGGAACCCAGCGAGGGGTCAGCTGAAGCCCGCTCTGGGTTCCCGCTTTCGCGGGAATGACAAGGTTTTTAGATTTACGCTATGACCGCAACCGGTCGTTTTCTGTAGCTGACACCCTTTTGGCCCGAGGGATTGAGACTGCCGCTTACGCCTCCGCCTTCTTCGTTGCCGAAGCCTTCTTCGCGGCTGCCTTCTTCGCAGGCGCCTTCTTTTTCGGCGCCACCTTTTTCTTGCCCTTCGCGGGACCCTTCGCCGCGCGCGCGTCGATCAGTGCGATGGCCTCTTCGAGCGTCAGCGTCGCCGGGTCGGCGGTCTTGGGCAAGGTCGCGTTGGTCGTACCGTCGGTGACATAGGGACCGAAGCGCCCCTCCATCAGCTTCATCTCGCCCCCGCTCGTCGGGTGCGGGCCGAAGGTGTTGAGCGGTTCGGCCTTGGCCCGCCCGCGCCCGCCGCCCGCAGCGGCTTCGGCGATGCGAACGACCGCGGCGTTCATGCCGATGTCGAAGATTTCGGCGGTCCCCGTCAGCTTGGCATATTTGCCGTCGTGAAGCAGATAGGGGCCATAGCGTCCCAGCCCGGCCATGATCGGCTTGCCGCTTTCGGGATGCACCCCGACTTCGCGCGGCAGGCTCAAAAGCCGGAGAGCATAGTCGAGGTCGAAATCCTCCATCGGAATATCCTTGGGGATCGACGAGCGCTTCGCCTCCTTGCCGTCGCCCAGCTGGATATAGGGGCCGAAGCGCCCGCTGCGCTTCGTCACTTCCAGCCCGCTGTCGGGGTCGGTTCCCATCGTTTCGGGGCCGGTATCGCCCGCATCGCCGCCGCCCGGCTGCGCGAATTTGCGCGTGAATTTGCAGTCGGGGTAGTTGCTGCACGCGATGAACGGCCCGAATTTGCCGCCACGCAGCGCGAGGCGCCCGGTGCCGCAATTGGGGCAGAGCCTGGGATCGCTGCCGTCGCCCTTGTCGGGGAAGAGATAGGGACCGAGGAATTCGTTGAGCGCCGCGGTAATCTCCGACGGCTTCTGCTCCATCACCTCGCCGGTGCGCGGCTTGAAATCCCGCCAGAAGCGTTCGAGCACCGCCTGCCACTGCGCGCGGCCGCCCGACACATCGTCAAGCTCTTCCTCGAGCCCCGCGGTGAAATCATAGCCGACATAGCGTTCGAAAAAGCGCTCGAGGAACGCCGTGAGCAATCGCCCGCTCTCTTCGGGAATGAAGCGGTTCTTCTCGACCGTCACATAGGCGCGGTCCTTCAGCACCTGCAGGATCGAGGCATAGGTCGACGGGCGTCCGATGCCGAGCTCCTCCATCTTCTTGACGAGGCTCGCTTCCGAATAGCGCGGCGGTGGCTGCGTCTCGTGGCTTTCGACCTCGACCCCAGTCTTGGCAGGGGCATCGCCCTTTGCCATCGCGGGCAACAGGCGCGCATCGTCGTCGTCCGCACTATCGTCGCGGCCTTCGTCATAGAGCGCAAGGAAGCCAGGGAATTTCACCACCTGCCCGGTCGCGCGTAGCACCGTCTTGCCGGTGCCGTCGGACAGGTCGACGCTGGTGCGTTCGAGTCGTGCCGAGGCCATCTGGCTCGCCAGCGCGCGCTTCCAAATCAGGTCGTAGAGCCGCGCGTGGTCGCCGCTGCCCGCCTTGTCTTTCGAAAAATCGGTGGGACGGATCGCTTCATGCGCTTCCTGCGCATTTTTCGCCTTGGTCTGATATTGCCGCGGCTGATCGGGGACATAGCCGCCGTCGTAGCGCGTCGCGATGGCTTTGCGGGCGGCGCTGATCGCGCTGTGGTCCATCTGGACGCCGTCGGTCCGCATGTAGGTGATCGCGCCATCCTCGTAGAGCGCCTGCGCGATGCGCATCGTGTGGCTCGCCGAAAAGCCGAGCTTGCGCGCGGCTTCCTGTTGGAGGGTCGAGGTAGTGAAGGGCGGGGGCGGGTTGCGGGTCAGCGGCTTGGTTTCGACCGTATCGACGGTGAAATGGCCCGCCTTTACGTCGGCCTCGGCGGCGCGCGCGTCGGCTTCGGTGCCGATCGTCAGCCGCTCGATCTTGTCGCCTTTCCAGCGTGACAGCCGTGCCTTGAACGGCGTGCCGCCCATCTCGAACAGCCCGGTCACCGACCAATATTGCTGCGCAACAAAGGCCTCGATCTCGCGCTCACGCTCGACCACCAGCCGCAGCGCGACCGACTGGACGCGCCCCGCCGATTTGGCACCCGGCAGCTTGCGCCACAGCACCGGCGACAGCGTGAAGCCGACGAGATAGTCGAGCGCGCGGCGGGCGCGATACGCGTCGATCAAATCGGTGTCGAGCTCGCGCGGGTGCGCCATCGCATCGGTCACCGCCTGCTTGGTGATCGCGTTGAACGTCACGCGGTCGACCGCCGCAGGCAGCGCCTTCTTGCTGCGCAGCAATTCCTGCACATGCCAGCTGATCGCTTCGCCCTCGCGGTCAGGGTCGGTCGCGAGGATCAGGCGTTCGGCGCCTTTCGCCGCGTCCGAAATTTCCTTCAGCCGCTTCGCTTTGTCGGGGTAAAGCTGCCACTGCATCGCAAAGCCGTCGTCGGGATCGACCGACCCGTCCTTGGGCGGCAGATCGCGGACGTGACCATAGGAGGCCAGAACCTTGAAATCGCGACCGAGATATTTCTCGATCGTTTTCGCCTTGGCCGGCGATTCCACAATTACCAATTGCATTAAAAAACTATCCCCGTCACCGGCTCTCACATGTACGCGCGAGGGTGGCGGGGATAGCTTTATTTCGTCAAGCCGGATTTTTCCTTAGCCGTCCTGCCATTTGAAATCGGTGGGAAGGATGCATTTTCCGGCGTCATATTGGCCAACACTGCGGATGATTTCCTGATCTTCGGGCTCGATGCGGCGGCCGCTGATCTGGCCGTCGATCACGCGGCGCACGAGCGCGTCGAGGCTTGTGACGAGATAGCAGTCGATCGCCGGCGGCGCGTGCGGATTGCCGACGCCGCTGTCGTCGGTCAGGAACAAATAGCGCGACTGGGTTGCGGCGGCCATGGCGCGCATCGCATATTCGGCCTTGTCGGCGACGCCCGACGCGGCCACGGGCGTGATGTGGATGCGCTTGGTCCGCGCGGCCTCCGCCGCGAGCCACGTCCGCCCGAACTGCTCATCGTGCGGCGGCGCGTCGGCGACCAGAAGCAGCGATTTTACCGCGTCCGCGCGCCAGTCTTGCCCCACGGCGCGGATCAGCGCCTGGTCCATCGCCTCGGGATAGTCGCCGCCGCCATTCGCGTCCTGCCGCGCGAGCGCGCCCTGAACGCGGCCGATGTCGCGGTCGAACGCGATGGTGCGCGTCACATAATCGTCGCCGAGGTCGCGGTAGAATACAAAGCCGACGCGGATGTCGAGATCGCGGTGCTTCGCCGCGATCGCACCGATGATCGAGCGCATTTCGGCCTGAAGATAGCGGATCTCGTCGCCCATGCTGCCCGTCGTATCGACGACGAGCATCAGGTCGAGCTTGGTTGCCTTCGTCGCGGCGCGGTTTGCGGTCAGCCCGACCAGCTGGCCGCCCGGCGCGCTGGAAACGAGCACGGGTCGCGCCTCGGCGATGGTGCGTCCGGCTTGGCGCGCCGACACGCTGATCCGTTCGCTCAACCGGTCGAGGCCGGGGAAGAAGGCGGCGCTCCCGTCGGCGTGCGTCGCCATCGTGATGCTGTTGCCGTCGCTGCACGTCACGGTCACGTCGGCGAAGGGGATCGGCTGGCCGTTGCGGTCCGCGACCTTCACCGTCACGACGCGCGTCGTGTCGACGCGTGGCAGGTCGCGCACCTCCTGCCCCAGATTGCCATTGCGGTTCACATAGGCGGCATAAAGTTCGGGGTTGAGCAGGTCGTCATGCTCACCCGCAGTCAGGATGCCCGATTGCGGTTGCGGCTGCGGATAGGGGCGCGGCGGAACCGGAGGCCGGATGCGCGCCTCGGTCGGTGACGTCGCGGCAGGCGGAGCGGCATCGGCTGTAGCCCACGATCCAGTCACCATGACCTCCGACACTGTTCCCGCGCTGTCATAGGATAGCGGCGGCGGGGCCATCGGAGCGGGCGGCGGAGGCTCCGCCATCGTCATCGCGGCGCGGCCGCGTCCGTCACGCCCCTCGGTCTTATAACCCGGGTCAGACTGCTGTTGCGCCGCCGTCTCGGGCGCAAGCCGCGGCAACGGGGCGGCGTTGCGGCAATATCCTTGCCCGCGCTCGGGCGCTTGCTGCGCGAGTGCGAGCGGGACGGGTGCGGGTGCGCTCGCCAGCACCGCGACCAAGGTAGCGCTTGTCAGGAAACGGCTTCGCATCATCGACCTCCCCATCCATGTAACACCATATCATCAGCCTGCGATTCGGCCGCTGAACCGTGGCTGAACCGCGATGAATGGATAGTCGGGTCGGCGCGCCGCGCTGTGCGGGGCCTCACAATAGCGAGATTTTTGCTCCCGCATGACGCTCGACCCGCCCGGCGAGTTCGAGTTCGAGCAGCACGAGCTGGACGGAGGCAGCATCCTGCCCCGACTGGCGTACCAGCTCATCGACGGCCACCGGCGTCGGGCCGAGGAGATCAATCAGCGCGCGCCGCTCGCGGTCGGCGGGTTCGGCCACCGGCGGCGCGACGAACGCCTGGACCGGCTCGCGGACCATGCGGCGGTCGATCGGGCCGATGGCCTCGATCACATCGTCGATCGTCTGGATCAGTGTCGCGCCTTCGCGGATCAGCTGGTTGCAGCCCTGCGCGCGCGGATCGAGCGGCGAACCGGGCACCGCCATCACTTCGCGGCCATAGTCGCCCGCGCGGCGCGCGGTGATGAGCGAGCCCGATTTCGGCGCCGCTTCGATCACCACCGTGCCGTGCGCGAGCCCGGCGATGATGCGGTTGCGCGAGGGGAAATGGCGCGCGAACGGTTCGGTGCCCGGCGGCTGTTCGGCAATCAGCAGCTGGTCGCTCGCGATCTTTTCCTGAAGCGCGGCATTTTCGGGTGGAAAGGCGATGTCGATCCCGCTCGCGATGACGCCCGCCGTCGATCCGCCGAGCGCGCCGATATGCGCCGCGGTATCGACCCCGCGCGCGAGGCCGCTGACGACGGTCACCCCCTGCCCCGCCAGGTCGGCGGCGAGCTGGCGCGCGAAACGGCAGGCAATGGCCGACGCATTGCGCGCGCCGACGATCGCGATGCACGGGCGGCGCAGCATGGCGGTATCGCCCCGCACGACGACAACGGGTGGCGCTCCCTCAACCTCGCGCAGCAGGGGCGAATAATCATCTTCGTCGCTGAAGATATGGCGCGCGCCGAGCGCCGCGGCGCGCGCAATCTCGCGTTCGGCGATTTCTGTCGGCGCGATCCGCGCTTTCCCCGCGCCACCGCGCAGCACTAGGTCGGGTAGCGCTTCGAGTGCGGCTACACCAGATCCGAAGCGCTGCATCAGCTGGTGCCAGCTGACCGGGCCGACGTGCGGGGTGCGGATCAGCCGCAGCCGCGCCAGCCGTTCGGAGTGCGTCATGCGCGCTCTTTCTTGGCGCCGACGCGCGGCTCGGTCCCTGCGCGCAGGCGGGCGATATTCTCGCGGTGCCGCCACAGCACGATCACCGCCAGCCCGGCGAGCCCCAGGGCATAGATGGGATAGCCAAGCGCAAAAGCCGCGACCGGCGCCGATACCGCGCCGAGCATCCCGCCAAGTGAGGAGATGCGGAGCAGCAGCACCGTGCCGAGCCACACCGCCGCAAAGACCAGACCGATGGGCCAAGCGAGCGCGAGCGCGAGGCCGAGCAAGGTCGCGACGCCCTTGCCGCCCCGGAACCGGAGCCAGACGGGGTAGCAATGGCCGATCATCGCCGCGGCGCCCGCGATCATCGCGGCATGGTCGCCGAGCTCGGGCACGAAGTGGCGCGCGAGCAGCACCGCGGCCGCCCCCTTCGCGCCGTCGAGCAGCAGGGTTGCCGCCGCGAGCCCTTTGCGCCCGGTGCGCAGCACGTTGGTCGCGCCGATATTGCCCGACCCGATCTGCCGAAGATCGCCCGCGCCAAACGCGCGCGTGAGCAGGACGCCGAATGGGATGGAGCCGAGCAGATAGCCCCCGGCGATCAACAAATAGATGGTCATCACGCTCCCCGTTTCGTTCGCCTTCCCTTTTGGCGGGGTTGGGGAAAGCAATCAACGGATTCGGGCCGAGCCATTGCCGAAATGGACAAAATCGTCGGCCCCCGCGCAGGCGGGGGCCGACGGCGGTTTACGCAACGACGCAGGAATAGGCCGACGGCAGCCCCCGCCTGCGCGGGGGGGGACGGTGTTGAGCCGCGCCCATGCTCCTGCTAACGCCGTGCGATGCACGGACCCGCCCCCGACGCGCCCATCCTCTTCTTCGACAGCGGCCTTGGCGGACTGACCGTGCTCGGCCCGACGCGTGCGTTGCTGCCGACCGCGCCGATCGTCTATGCCGCCGACTATGCCGGCCTGCCTTATGGCAAGAAAAGCGATGAGGAACTGGCCGCGCGCGTCCCCGCACTGCTCGGGCGGCTGGTGGAGCGGTACCAGCCGCGTCTTGCGGTCATCGCGTGCAACACTGCCTCGACCATCGCGCTGGGTCATGTCCGCGCCGCGCTCGACCTGCCGATCGTCGGCACCGTGCCCGCGATCAAGCCCGCCGCCGAAATGACCAAGAGCGGCGTCATCGGCGTGCTCGGTACCGAAGCGACGGTGCGTCAGCCCTATGTCGACGATCTGAGCGCGCGTTTCGCTGGCGGAAAGACGGTGCTACGTCACGGCAGCCCCGGCCTCGTCACCGGCGCCGAGGCCAAGCTGCGCGGCGAAGCGATCGACCCGGATGTGATCGCGCGCGCCGTTGCGGGCCTGCGCGATCAGCCGGGGGGCGAGGCGATCGACGTCGTGGTGCTGGCCTGTACCCATTTTCCATTGCTGCGGGACGAATTGCAGGCGGGTTTCGGCCCCGGCGTCGCGCTGATCGACGGCGCGGAGGGCATCGCACGGCGCATCGCGCACCTGACCGAGGGGCAGCGCTGGCCCGACGTCGCGGCGCCCGGGATCGCGGTCTTTACGCGCAGCGACGAGCGGCCGCCGCCGCCGCTTGCCGCGCTCGCACCCTATGGCATCGGATCGATCGAGACGATCTGATTGGACAATTTGTCCCAAAACTGCGAATCGTTCGCACTGGCCTTTGGCGCTTTCCGGCGTTATTGGCCCGCATGTTAACAGCCGCCGGGGGAGCGGCGTCCAGAGCTTGACTGGCACCTGACTGCGGGGCTGAAACGTGAATTACAACGACATTTTCGCTCGCGCGATCGACCGGCTTCACGAAGAAGGGCGCTACCGCGTCTTCATCGACATTTTGCGCAACAAAGGCGCCTTTCCCAACGCGCGCTGCTTTGCCGGGCACAATGGGCCGAAGCCGATCACCGTGTGGTGCTCGAACGACTATCTGGCGATGGGCCAGCACCCCAAGGTCGTCGAGGCGATGGAAGCGGCGCTGCACGATGTCGGCGCGGGATCGGGCGGCACACGCAACATCGGCGGCAACACCCATTATCACATCGACCTCGAGGCTGAGCTCGCCGACCTGCACGGCAAGGAGGGCGCGCTGCTCTTCACATCGGGCTATATCTCGAATGAAGCGACGCTCGGCACGCTCGGCAAGCTGCTACCCAATTGCATCATCTATTCAGACGAATTGAACCACGCATCGATGATCGCGGGAATCCGCAATTCGGGCTGCGAAAAGCGTGTGTGGCGCCACAACGACCTGGCCCATCTCGAAGAATTGATGGCCGCCGACAATCCCGAAGCGGCCAAGCTGATCGCGTTCGAGAGCGTCTATTCGATGGACGGCGACGTCGCCCCGATCCACGCGATCTGCGACCTGGCCGAAAAATATAACGCACTCACCTATTGCGACGAAGTGCACGCCGTCGGCATGTACGGCCCGCGCGGCGGCGGCATCACCGACCGCGACGAGGCCGCGCACCGCGTGACCATCATCGAAGGTACGCTGGGCAAGGCGTTCGGCGTGATGGGCGGCTATATCGCCGCCGACAAGAATATCGTCGATGTGATCCGCAGTTATGCGCCCGGTTTCATCTTCACGACCAGCCTGTCGCCGGTGCTCGTCGCCGGCGTGCTGGCGAGCGTGCGGCACCTCAAATCCTCGAGTGTCGAGCGCGAGGCGCAGCAGGCGGCCGCCGCCTATCTCAAACAATGTTTCCGCGACGCTGGACTGCCGGTGATGGATTCGACGACGCACATCGTCCCGCTGATGGTCGGCGATCCGGTGCGCGCGAAGAAGATCAGCGACATATTGCTCGCCGAATATGGCGTCTATGTGCAGCCGATCAATTTCCCGACCGTGCCGCGCGGCACCGAACGCCTGCGCTTCACCCCCGGCCCCGCGCATAACGAAGCGATGATGCGCGATCTGACCAGCGCGCTCGTCGAAATATGGGACCGGCTCGAACTTCAGCTTCAGAAGGCGGCGTGACGGACGCGCCCGGATTTGACGAGGTCGTCGTCGGACGCCGCTCGATCCGCGGCTTTCTCGACAAGCCTGTTCCGAAAGAGCTAATCGCTGAAATCATCGCGGTGGCGATGCGCGCGCCATCGTCGTTCAACAATCAGTGCTGGAATTTCTCGGTCGTGACCGGCACGCCGCTCGACGCGATACGCCGAGGCAACACCGAAGGCATCCTTGCGGGCACGCCCGACAGCCGCGAGTTTCGCCGGTTCGACAAGGTGCCCGACGAACATCGCGGCCGACAGGTCGAGATCGCCAAGCAGCTCTTCGGCGCGATGGGCATCGAACGCGACGACAAGGATGCGCGGCAGGATTGGGTGCTGCGCGGTTTCCGCCAGTTCGACGCGCCGGTCAGCATCGTCGTCACCTACGACCGCGTGCTGCTGGGCAGCGACATCGCGCCCTTCGATTGCGGGGCCGTGACCAACGCGCTGGTCAACGCCGCCTGGTCGCGCGGGCTCGGCTGCGTGATCAACAGCCAAGGGATCATGCAAAGCCCCGTGGTGCGCGAACATGCGCGCATCCCCGACGATCAGGTCATCATGATCTGCGTCGCGATGGGCTGGCCCGACGCCGATTTTCCGGCCAACGCCGTGGTTTCGAAGCGCAAGAGCATTGAAGAGGCGGTGCGTTTCATAGGGTTCGACGATTGATCGACGACCCTCGTTGACGCTGGGGGCAATCCTGGCGGCCGCTAATCTTCGCAAGGGCGCCCGCCCTTTCGGTACGAGGATGTCTTATGGCTGTTCAACGCTATAGCTATACCGCGATCACACTACACTGGCTGATCGCCCTGCTCCTCGCCTTTCAGATCGCGCTCGGCTGGGCGCTCGAGGGCGATAACAGTCCGGAGCTGTTTCAGCGGTTCCAGCTCCACAAGTCGATCGGCATCACGATCCTGTTGCTCAGCCTCGTCCGTCTTGCCGCGCGCTTCGCCATGCAGCGCCCGCCCGCGTCCGACGGCCCCGCGTGGGCGCGTGCGCTCGCAGCTGTCGTTCACGGCCTTTTCTATGTGGTGATGATCCTTGGCCCGATTACTGGCTGGCTGCTCGTTTCGACGGCGAAGGTGCCGTCGCCGACATCGCTGTTCGGGCTTGTGCCTTGGCCGCATCTTCCCGTTGGCCGCAGCTGGCACGAGCCTGCCGAAGCGATCCACGAGGCGACGGCGTGGTTGGCGATCGGGCTGTTCGTCCTGCACGTCGCGGGCGCGCTCCGCCACCAATGGCTGCTCGGCAAACCCGACCTTCAGCGCATGATCCCGTCCGCGCGCGGCAAGGCCGTGGGGGTCACCATGATCGCGCTGGCTTTGATCGGCGCGGCCTTTGTTGCGGGGTCCGCCGTCTACCCCGACAGCAAGCTGATGGTTTCCGGGGAACAGGACGTTCGCGAGTCAGAGTAAGCGTTTCAGTCGCTTCGCCGCGACGCCGATAAAGACCGGCGGAGCGGCAGAAAATCAACTCGTTGCTTAACCGCCACGCGCCACGACATTGTCGTCGGACTTAATCCCGACAATAACCCTCGCCGGGCTTGACCATCAGGCATTCGGTCTTGCCCGCGAGATATTTGAGCCCGGTTTCGTCGCCGCTGGCGCGATGCAGGCTGAGTGCTTCACCGCCGCGCGTGAACTGGATCCCATGTTCGCTGTCCGCGCCTTCATAAGTCCCCTTAGTGTCGAGGTCGGACTGCATTTCAAGCTTATACTTGCCGGGCTCGGCGGGGGTAATCGTGACATACATGCCCTCGACCCCGGTCCACTTGCCTGCCCAGCTTGCAAAGCGGTGGGATGCCGCGGCATCGGCTTCCTCTGCGGGCACCGTTTCGACCGGCACCGTTTCGGTCGTAGTCGTTTCGGCAGGCGCCGGTGCCTCGGCCTTTTCGCAGCCAGCAAGCAGCATCGCTGCGGCCGCCGCCGCGATGGTCAGACTCTTGTGCATCGTATCTCTCCTTTGCCACGCCAACGCCCGGTGAGCGCGAAGTTTCCTATTCACTGATGATTTCGGCGAATTTCAGTGGATCGACATTGCCGCCCGACAGGGTGACGAGCGTCGCGTCGGTCGGCGTCACCTTGCCCGCCAGTACCGCCGCAAGCGCCGCCGCGCCGCCGGGTTCGATGACAAGATGCAGCTTCTCGAACGCCAGTCGCACCGCATCGCGCACTTCGCTGCGCGTCACGACGACCCCGCGCACGCCGCGCGCCTGCAATACCGCAAAATTGATTGGCCGCGTCTCGGGCGTCTGGAGCGCGTCGCATTCGGTGGGGAAAGCCAGATCCTCGACGCTCAGGATTTCGCCGGCGGCGAGGCTGCGCGTCACATCGTCCCAGCCTTCGGGCTCGACCGCGATCAGCTCGGCCTCGGGGCAGGCGAGCGCGAGGCCCGCCGACAGGCCCCCGCCGCCGCAACAGGTGACGATCCGGTCGGGGCCATCGATGCCGCGCGCGCGCAGCTGCGCCGCCGCCTCGATCCCCGCGCTCCCCTGCCCTTCGATGATCCACGGATCGCCATAGGCATGGACGAGCGTGCCGCCGCGCTCGGAGAGCAGCTTTGCGGCAACCGTATCGCGCGATTCGGTGACGCGATCATAGAGTACAACCTCGGCGCCGAGGCTTCGCGTCGCCGCAAGCTTCATCGCCGGCGCGTTACTTGGCATGACGATCGTGGCGCGAATGCCCAGCCGCTTCGCCGCCCAGGCGACGCCCTGCGCATGGTTGCCGCTCGATACGCCGACGACGCCCGCTGCGGCCTGCTCGGCGGTGAGGTCGGTCAGCCGGTGCCAGCCACCGCGGATTTTGAACGAGCCAATCGGCTGAAGCGATTCGGCCTTGCACCAGATGGTGCGGCCATCGACCTCGAGCGGCAGCAGCGGCGTCTGCGGAAGCAAGGCAGCGACTTTGGCTGCCGCGCGTTCGACTCCCGCCAGCGTAGGCGCACGGTTCGGATCGATCAGGGCTTCGGGGCTTTGCTGTGTCATGGCTTCGTCCTATAGGGCCGGGCATACAAGACAAGGCGGCAAAGTCCGCGACAGGAGATTTTCGATGAGCAAGGTTCTGGTGATCGGCGCAGGCGGCGTCGGTTCGGTCGCGGTGCACAAGATGGCGATGAACCCCGACATCTTTCCCGACATCACGCTGGCCAGCCGCCGCAAGTTCAAATGCGACGCGATCGCCGAGTCGGTCAAAGAGCGCACCGGCGTGACGATCAAAACCGCCGAAGTCGATGCCGACCATATCGAAGCGACCGCCGCACTGATCCGCCAGATTGGCGCAACGCATGTCGTGAACCTCGCGCTCCCCTATCAGGATCTGACGATCATGGAGGCGTGCTTGTCGACTGGCGCGCATTATATGGACACGGCCAACTACGAACCGCGCGATGAGGCGAAGTTCGAATATCATTGGCAGTGGGCGTATCACGACCGCTTCAAGGACGCAGGACTGATGGCGCTGCTCGGCTCGGGTTTCGACCCCGGGGTGACGAGCGTCTTCACCACCTGGCTCAGGAAGCATCATTTCGACCGGATCGACACGCTCGACATTCTCGACTGCAACGGCGGCGATCACGGCCAGCATTTCGCGACCAACTTCAACCCCGAAATCAACATCCGCGAAGTGACCGCGGTCGCGCGTCACTGGGAAAATGGTGCCTGGGTCGAAACCCCGCCGATGTCGGTGAAGCAGCAGTTCGACTTCGAAGCCGTGGGCCCGAAAAATATGTACCTCATGTATCATGAGGAGATCGAAAGCCTGAAAACGCATCTGCCCGAGATCAAGCGCATCCGCTTCTGGATGACCTTTGGCGACGCCTATATCCAGCACCTCACCGTGCTGCAGAATGTCGGCATGACGCGGATCGACCCGGTGATGTACGAGGGCAAGGAGATCATCCCGCTGCAATTCCTGAAAGCCGTGCTCCCCGAACCGTCGAGCCTCGGTGAGACGACGAAGGGCAAGACCAACATCGGCGTCATCGCGACCGGCCTTGGCAAGGACGGCAAGGATAAGACGCTCTACCTCTACAATATCTGCGACCATGAGGACGCCTTTGCCGAAACGGGCAACCAGGCGGTCAGCTATACCACCGGCGTGCCCGCGATGATCGGGGCGGCGATGATGGTGACGGGTACGTGGAGCGGCGCGGGCGTGTTCAACATGGAACAGATGGACCCCGATCCCTTCATGGACATGTTGATGAAGCATGGTCTGCCGTGGCAGATGAAGGAACTGGGTGGGCCGCTCGACTTTTAGGTCTCGCGCCAACTTCTATTCCGTTCGTGCTGAGCTTGTCGAAGCACCGTTCTTCCCTTTAGCCAAAGAAGAGCGACCCTTCGACAAGCTCAGGGCGAACGGTTTTTATTGGTCAGCAAGCGAAGGACGCAGCATGAAATTCTCCCTCCCAGTTCTAGCGGCGCTGTCCCTCGCCACACCCGCCGCCGCCCAGAACGACGACGCCTACGCTCCGGCGCGCGCAATCGTCGCCGACATTGGCAGGATCGTTACGCCGAACGGCGTGCAGGAAACGTTCGAGGTCACGCTCGGCGGCGCGCGGCAGGTCGTGAACGTCCGCGGATCGGACCGCGACAATCCGATCCTCATCTTTGTCCACGGCGGCCCCGGCGCGGTCGAGATGCCCTTCGCCTGGGCGTTCCAGCGGCCGTGGGAGGATGTCTTCACCGTCGTCCAGTACGACCAGCGCGGCGCGGGGCGCTCCTACCCGCTGAACGATCCCGAAACGCTCGCCCCGACGATGACGCCGGAACGCTACCGCGACGACGCCATCGAACTGATCGAATTGCTGACCAAACGGTATGGCAAGCGCAAGGTCGTGCTGATGGGACATAGCTGGGGTTCGATCGTCGGCCTGTCGGTCGCGGTAAAGCGCCCCGACCTGCTCCACGCCTATGTCGGCGTCGGGCAGCAGATCGATTTCCGCGATGGCGAAAAGGTCGGCATGGCGTGGACGCGCGCCAAGGCGCTGGCTGCGGGCAACGACGAAGCCGTGAAGGCGATCGACGCGCTCGCACCCTATCCGGAATCGGGTCCGTTCACTATCGAACAGGCGGACGGTTGGCGCAAATATGCGATGCCCTATGGGTCGTTGATGTATAACAAGCCCGACCTGAAATATTATTTTCAAACCGCCCGCCTGTCACCCGAATATAGCGAAGCCGACCGGCAGGCGTGGGGGAAAGGCAGCGCCTTTTCCGTAACGACGCTCTGGCCGCGCCTTGCCGATGTCAGCTATTCGGATGTCACAAAAATGCAGGTACCGATCGTTTTTCTGCTTGGGCGTCATGATTATACGGTGCCCTCTGTCCCGGCCGCCGATTGGCTGGCCAAACTGCGTGCACCCTCCAAAAAGCTCGTGTGGTTCGAACATTCGGCGCATATGCCGATGGTCGAGGAGCCGGGGCATTTTTTCGCCGCACTGCTTCGTGACGTGCTGCCTTTGACGGGAACGAAAGCGACGAAATGACCGCCTATCTCGCGCCGATCGGACTTCTCATCCTCTCGAACATCTTCATGACGTTCGCCTGGTACGGGCATCTCGGCGACATGTCGCGGCCGCTGTGGCTCGCAGTGCTGATCGCGTGGGGTATCGCCTTTTTCGAATATTGCCTTGCGGTTCCGGCGAACCGCATCGGCTATGGCGTCTACAGCGCCGCCGAACTCAAGACCTTGCAGGAAGTCATCACGCTGGTCATATTCGCCGGGTTCGCGGTCTTCTGGCTCGGTGAGAGGCTGACCGTGAACCATCTCGTCGGCTTCGGACTGATTGCGGCGGGGGCGTTTTTCATTTTCAAAGGCCCGATTGCGGCCTGACAGAAAGCCAATTGCGACATGGAAACCCGTGCCGGCGACCCCGGAGCCTTTGCCCGCTTCGACCTGAGCCGCGTCCCCTCGCCCGCCTTCGTCGTCGATGCGGCGAAGGTTCGCGCCAATCTGGCGCTGCTGCGCCACATCGGTGACGCGTCGGGGGCGCGGGTGCTTGCGGCGCTCAAGGCCTTTTCGATGTGGTCGCTCGGCCCCACGGTGGCCGAATATCTCGACGGCGTCTGCGCGTCGGGGCTTTACGAGGCCAAGCTCGGCCGCGCCGAATATGGGGGCGAAGTCGCGACCTATTGCGCGGGCTACAAGGAAGCCGACCTGCCCGAAATCGCGGCGCTATCCGATCACCTGATCTTCAACTCGCCCGGTCAGATCGCGCGCTTCCGTCCGCTACTTGATGATCTCCGCGCAAAGGGCGAAAGCTTCGACGTCGGCCTGCGCATCAACCCGATGCATAGCGAGGGTGAGGTCGCGAAATACGACCCCGCTGCGCCGTGCAGCCGCCTGGGCTTTCCGATCACGCAATTGCTCCCCGAACATATGGAGGGCGTCGACGGCATCCATATGCATAGCCTGTGCGAACAGGATCTTCCGCCGCTCGCGCGCACGTGGGAAGCCGTCCATCCGATGCTTCGGCCGTTTTTCGGGCAGCTCAAATGGATCAATTTCGGCGGCGGCCATCATGTGACGCGCGCCGATTATCAGGTCGACGACCTGATCGCCTTTCTGAAACAAGTGCGCGCCGCGACCGATTGCGACGTGATGATCGAACCCGGCGAAGCGATCGCGCTCGACGCAGGCATCCTTGTTGGCGAAGTGCTCGACCTGTTCAGCAACGGCATGAACATCGGCATTACCGACATCTCCGCGACCTGCCACATGCCCGACGTGATCGAGGCGCCTTACCGCCCCGCGATGCTCGGCGAAGGCAGCGACGGCGCGATGACCCGGCTCGGCGGCCCGTCATGCCTCGCGGGCGACGTCATCGGCGACTATCGCCTGCCCGGTGGCGCGCGCGTCGGCCAGCGCTTCGCCTTCCTCGATCAGGCGCATTATTCGATGGTGAAGACCAACACGTTCAATGGCGTGCCGCTACCGTCGATCTGGCTGTGGGACAGCGAAAGTGACGATCTGAAGCTGATCCGCGAGTTTGGGTATGCGGATTTCAAGACGCGGTTAAGTTGAGCCGATCTTCCCTGTGGCGAAGCCATGGGGGGGGGGACGGCTCGCACAACAAGTGGTAGAGGGGTCGCAACGCTGACGCTATGGCCCATCCGTCAGCCCTGCGGGCTGCCACCTCCCCATCGCTACGCGACAGGGAGGATTATTGCGACCTGATCTCCGCCAGCGCCTGATGGATGTCGCTCACCACCACCGATCCTTCGCCCACCGATGAAGCCACGCGTTTCACCGATCCCTTGCGCACGTCGCCGATCGCATAGATGCGCGGCCAGCTTGTTTCATAGCGGCTCGGCATCCGGTCAAGCGACCAGCCGGCCTTCACCAGCTCCATCGGCGCGATCTCGGCGCCGGTTTTAACAAAGCCGCGCTCGTCGCACACCATTTCCGTGGGTAGCCAGCCAGTGTTCGGATTTGCACCGAGGAAGAGAAACAGGAAGCCGCAATCGCAATGCCCTTCCTCGCCGGTTTCGCGGCAGCGATAGGTCAGCCCGGCAAGCCGGTCCTCGCCGTGCAACGCGACAACGTCGGTCGACGGGATGATCTCGATATTCGGATGCTCTTCCAGCCGCTTGACCAGATATTCGGACATGGTTTCGCGCAGGTTCTTGCGGCGGAAAATGACATGAACCTTCTTCGCTGTGCTCGCGAGATAGATCGCCCCCTGCCCCGCCGAATTGCCCGATCCGACGATAGTGACCTCGGCATTGCCGCACAGCTGCGCCTCCATCGGCGTCGCGCCATAATAGATGCCGCGCCCTTCATAGGCCTCGATCCCCTCGATCGGCAGCCGCTGATATTGCGCGCCCGACGCGACGACGACCGCGCGACTGCGCAGTCTGCGGCCGTCGGCAAGGTGGAGGCAATAAGCCTCTCCGTCGCGCGCGATCGATGCCGCGCGTACCGGGGCGGCGATCCGTGCGCCGAATTTCTGTGCCTGCACCGTCGCTCGGCGGGCGAGTTCGTTGCCTGAAATACCGGTCGGAAAGCCCAGATAATTCTCGATCTTCGACGATGTGCCGGCCTGTCCGCCGGGCGCATGGGCGTCGAGCGCGATGACCGTGAGACCTTCGGATGCGGCATAAACCGCCGCGGCGAGCCC
Source organism: Sphingopyxis sp. TUF1 (assembly GCF_036687315.1). Lineage (NCBI taxonomy): Bacteria > Pseudomonadati > Pseudomonadota > Alphaproteobacteria > Sphingomonadales > Sphingopyxidaceae > Sphingopyxis > Sphingopyxis kveilinensis. The sequence goes on along the minus strand of NZ_CP144683.1, from coordinate 3,221,011 downwards.
GCCGGGACCGCTGCCGACAACGAGGACATCGGCGGTCGCGCCGTCGGGGAGCAGGTCGAGCCCCAGCGCCGCGGCCAGCTGTTCGGGGGTCGGCTGGACAAGCATATCCGACGCGCCGAGAATCACGACGGGAAGCTGATCTTCGGTGATGCCCCGCTCGGCGAGCAGATGCGCAGAAACGGGTCCGTCCGCCGGATCGAACCAGCGATGCGCGACGCCATGCTTCGCGAGCAGGTCGCGCAGCGCATAGACGCTGCGGTCCAGCGCCGCGCCGATCACGATCGTTGCCGCAAAGCCGCGCTGGTTACCGAATTCACGCCGCGCCGACAGCACGCGCACGAAAATGTCCGAATAATGCGAATTGCCCGCGATCAGCCGCTGAAAATCGGCGTGAGCGATCCGCAATATCTCGCCATCGGCACCCATTTCGAGGCGCGACAGGTGACGCTGGCCGGTCAGCACCGACAAATCGCCCGCAAACTGCCCGCGCTCCATCCAGCCGACGCGCTTTGGCCCATCGTCGGTCGATGCAAAGATGTCGGTGTGGCCCGACAGCGTGACAATGCAGTCGGGCGCCATCGTCCCCTCGGCAACCAGCAGATCGCCCGCCGTGTGCGACTCGATGGTGCCGAACGCGCAAAGCTCGTCGAGCTCGGTATCGGAGAAAGTGTGATTGACGTCGGCGCGGGAGACCATGGGGCGCGTCCTTTCAGGATCTTTGGCGATATCTTCTAACGCCGCCGCCGACGTCTGTCTCGCACCGACGCACGGTTGCCCCACTTCGTCTCCGACGGTTGACCCATGGTTACAAAATTGCGCCAAAGGGTCTTTACAGGGGGGACCCCCCTCAATATATCGCCCTCCGCTGCCCCAGGGGGACTTCCAATAACCGCAAGGCAGCCTTGGATGTTTAACGTTATTTTTGGGGGTCCCTTGAGTTGCACCAGCATCATAGCGCCCACGGGCTGATTCAGGCACTTTCGCCGGTCGAACCTGTTACGCTTGTCCGCCCGCATGCCGCGCGGCGCGCAGCGCGTTTCTTCATCGAGCGATTTCCCGGCACCACCATGTATGCGGTCAAGGCGAATCCGTCGCCTGACCTGCTGCGCGTGCTGTGGGATTCGGGTGTGACGCATTACGACGTCGCCTCGATCGCCGAGGTGCGGCTTGTTGCGCGCACGCTTCCCGAAGCCACGCTGTGCTTCATGCATCCGGTGAAGGCCGAGGAAGCGATTTCCGAAGCCTATTGGAAGCATGGCGTGCGCACCTTCTCGCTCGACACGCTCGACGAGCTGGAAAAGATCGTCCGCGCGACCGAAGGTGCGCAGGATCTGAACCTGCTCGTTCGCCTTCGTGTTTCGTCGGACCATTCGAAACTCAGCCTCGCCGCCAAGTTCGGCGCCGAGCCGGAGGATGTCGCCGAACTGCTGATGGCGACGCGACAGGCGGCAGACGCGCTCGGCATCTGCTTCCACGTCGGCAGCCAGGCGATGACCCCGCACGCCTATGCGCAGGCAATGGAACGCGTCCGCGCGGCGATCGTTGCAGCGTCGGTCACGGTCGACATCATCGATGTCGGGGGCGGCTTTCCGTCTTCCTATCCGGGTATGGAGCCGCCGCCGCTCGATGCCTATTTCGACACGATCCATCGCAGCTTCGAAAGCCTGCCGATCAGCTATTCGGCGGAGCTTTGGTGCGAACCCGGCCGTGCGCTGTCGGCCGAGTACAGCTCGCTGATCGTCCGCGTCGAAAAGCGCCGCGGCGAGGAGCTGTATATCAACGACGGTGCTTACGGCGCCCTGTTCGACGCCGCGCATGTCGGCTGGCGCTTCCCCGTTTCGCTGCAACGCGATGCGGAAAGCGGCGCTGAACTGCTGCCGTTCAGCTTCTATGGCCCGACGTGCGACGACCTCGACCATATGGCGGGCCCCTTCTTTCTGCCCGCCGACATCAAGGCCGGCGATTTCATCGAGATCGGGATGCTCGGCGCCTATGGCTGCGCGATGCGGACGAAGTTCAACGGCTTCGGCGCCGACGAGACGCATGTCGTCAGCGACGAACCGATGACCAGCCTCTATACCGGCGAAGTCGAACAGGAGCGCCGCAGCGCAACGGTGACCAAGCTGTTTTGATCGCATTCGAACGGGAAAAAGAAAGGGCCGGCGCCGCAAAGCGATCGGCCCTTTCGCTTTTAGTTCAAGGCGCTAGATTGCGCCGCTTATGTCCCCCTTCCACCATCTCCTCGCCAACAACCTGGTCGCGAACATCACCAATTTTACGGTGTGGTTTGCGCTGACCTTCTGGACCTTCCTCGAAACCCAGTCGGTGTTCGCAACGGGGATGATCGCGGGCATCTACCTGGTCCTGACGGCGATGCTCGGCATCTGGTTCGGCAGTCTCGTCGATCATCATGGCAAACGGACGATGATGCTGGTTTCCAGCCTGGCGTCGGTTGCACTCTATGCGGTCGTGCTCGGTGGCTATGCGCTCGATCCGGATATTCGCGCTGCTAAGATCACGAGCGTCGCCTTCTGGCTCTTCATCCTGCTCACGATGCTGGGAGTGATCGTCGGCAACATCCGCATGATCGCGCTGCCCACACTCGTGACGCTGCTGGTGCCGGAGGATCGGCGCGACAAGGCAAACGGGCTAGTCGGCATGGTCAGCGGTATCGGCTTTCTCACGACCTCGGCGATCAGCGGGTTTCTCGTCGCATGGGGCGGGATGGTCGCGACGCTCGGTTTTGCAATCATCCTGTCACTGGCAGCCGCAATCGATCTGTTTTTCGTCGGCGTCGACGAACCGCGCCAAGCTGGCGATCAGGACGCCCCGCGGCGCATCGATCTCGCCGGGACGCTTCGCGTCGTGCTTGCCATCCCCGGCCTGTTCGCGCTGATCCTGTTCTCCGCGTTCAACAACCTGCTCGGCGGCGTTTTCATGGCGCTGATGGACGCCTATGGCCTGTCATTGATGAAGGTCCAGGAATGGGGGCTGCTGTGGGCCATTATTTCGTGCGCTTTCATCCTCAGCGGGATGGTGATCGCGCGGACGGGGCTGGGCGCCAACCCGGTTCGTACGTTGCTGATGGTGAATCTTGCGGCGTGGACGGTCGCAGTGTTCTTCACAATTCAATCGTCGATCCTGCTGCTGGCTGCCGGCTGCTTTCTCTGGATGTTCCTTGGCCCCTATGCGGAGGCCGCCGAACAAACGACGCTGCAAAAGGTCGTGCCCTTCGATCGGCAGGGGCGCGTGTTCGGCTTTGCGCAGTCTGTCGAACAGGCGGCATCGCCGCTCACCGCCTTCCTGATCGCACCGCTTACCCAGTTCGTCTTCGTGCCGCTGATGACCGATGGCGCCGGGGCGGCAATGATCGGCGACTGGTATGGGCGCGGCCCCGAACGCGGCATCGCGATCGTCTTTTCGATCGCGGGGTTGCTCGGCGTGGTCGCGACGCTCGCGGCGTTCCGATCCAAATCCTATCGTCAGATCTCGGCGGCTTATTCCAACGGCGCGGACGGCGGTGGGCCCGCAACTGCAACCGCCTGAACTGCGGCAAAGCCCCGTCCACCCGCCCCGAATTGCCGCGGACGAAGGATTGAATTGCATAATGCAGCGCGCTGCTTAGCATCGCCGCACAATCTAGATGGAGGGGGAAACCATGTCCGATAATCTGCTTGCACCCGGGGCCGTGCTGGCCCTCTGGACGATCATCATGCTTGGCTGGGTCGCCGCGACGCGTTTCTCGGCGATGGCCAAGGCCGGCGTCGACATCAAAACGGCACCGCCGGGTGGACGCGGCGCCGATCTGGAAAACGTCCTGCCGCCTGAAACCAACTGGAAATCGCATAATTACACGCATTTGTGCGAACAGCCGACGATCTTTTACGCAGTGCTCGTCTTCCTGCATCTATCGGGTGGCGACACCGACCTGACGCGCGGTCTCGCCTGGGCTTATGTCGTGCTGCGCATCGTCCACAGCCTGTGGCAATCGACGGTCAACCGTATCCCGGTGCGCTTTGCCATTTTCTCGCTCGCGACATTCTGCCTTTTCGCGCTGTCGATTCTCGCCGTCATCGCCACTTTGGGTTGAAGGGAATAATATGGATACGAACGCAATTTTGGGCCCGGTCGCCGCGCTCGCGCTGTGGTCAATGGTCATGTGGGTGTGGATGTATGCAACGCGGCTGCCCGCCATGCGCCGCGCCAAGATCGATACCGCCAATCTCGTCGGCGGGACGGGGCAGAATCTGGAAAATATCCTGCCGCCGCCGGTGCAGTGGAAGGCGCATAACTATAATCATCTGATGGAGCAGCCGACGCTATTCTACGCGGTCTCAATCGCGCTGGCGGTCGGCGGCATGGGGGGCGGGCTGAACGCGCAGATCGCCTGGGCTTATGTTGCGCTGCGCATCGTCCACAGCCTGATCCAGGTAACGGTGAACCGCGTGATGTGGCGCTTCCTGGTATTCGTGCTCGCGAGCATCGCGCTGCTCGCGCTCTGCATCCACGCCTTCATGGCCTTTGTGCTAAACTGATCAGCGGCTGAACCGCGCGGCCAGTTCCACATGGGTCGACCAACGGAACTGGCCGACGGGCTGTACCCAATCGAGCGCGTAACCACCCTCGACGAGCATTTTTGCATCGCGCGCGAAGCTTGCTGGATTGCAGCTTACATAGGCTATCACGGGCGCCGTTGACGCTGCCAGCTGCTTCACCTGCTCCTCGGCGCCTGCACGCGGCGGGTCGAGGATGATCGCGGCGAAACGATTGAGCTCGGCGGGCACCAGTGGGCGGCGGAACAGGTCGCGATGCTCGGTCGCAACGAGCGCGCGGGCGCGGTTGGCGGCGCCCGCCAGCGCCGCGATGGCGTCGCGCGCGCCCTCGGCAGCATAGACTTTGCGCCCTGCCTGCACCGATAGCGCAAAGGTGCCGACCCCTGCGAACAGATCGGCCACCGCGGGCGCATCGCCGATGGCCCGGACGACGGAATCGACGAGTGCCGCCTGCCCCGCCGCCGTCGGCTGCAGAAAGGCGAAGGGCGGTACTTCCACCGCAATGTCGCCAAAGCGCATCGTCGGCGGATCGGGCTGCCACAGAATCTCCAGCCCGTCGCCCTGATCGATGGCGAAGCGCGCGAGATTGTTGGCGCCCGCGAAATCCTGCAGCGCCATGGCGGCATCCAGCCCCTCGGCCTTCACGCCCTCCAATATCAGTTCGACGCCCTGGTCGAGCAGTTGCAGCTTGACCTTCACCGGTCGTCGCGGCTGCGCGATCATCACCAGCAAGTCGCGCACCGGCGCCACGAGCGCAAACAGCGCGGGGGCGAGCAGCGGGCAAATCCGCATGTCGACGATCTGGTTGCTCTGCGCTGCATTGAACCCGATTGCCACCTGCTTGCCGGTCCGAAGCGCGGTCAGCGCCGCGCGGCGGCGGCTCTGTGGCGGCGAGAGCAGCGCGGGCAGAACTTCGCCACAGGGCACCGCCTGCCCCTCTAGCCCGCCGACAACGCGGTCGCGGACGAAATCGGCGAGTGCCGGTTCGGCGACATGCTGCAATTGGCAGCCACCGCATTTGCCGAAATGGCGACACGGCGGATCGGCACGGTTCGGGCCGGGAATGATGATGCCGTCATCGCGCACACGGTCGCCCGGCACCCCGCCCGCCACGTGTCGGCCGTCGCCCGTCACACCATCGCCGCGCGCGGCAATGCGCTCGATCAGCGCGGCATCAGACATAAGGGCTCAATTCCTGACCAGATCGTCGGCGACAAGGCCGGGGCCTATACGCGCCGCCTGCGCGATATGCCAGCCCACTGCGGCAACCGCGGCGTCAAAGGCGTCGCCACCGCGCGCCAGCATCGCGCCGCACGCACCCGCGAGCACATCGCCCGTCCCCGCCGTCGCGAGCCACGGGCTTCCGGGCCACGCTGCTACAACGCGGCCGTCGGGCGCGGCGATGATTGTGTCGGCACCCTTGTAGACGACAACCGCCTGCGTCCGCGCGGCGGCGGCTTTGGCGCGTTCGATCTTGCTGCCGCAAGTTTGCGGAAAGGCGCGCGCGAATTCACCTTCGTGCGGAGTCAGGATCGCCCCCCGCGGTGTTTCGGACAATCGAGGCAGAGCAGCGTCGATCGCAGCGGCGTCCAGCACCAGCGGCTTGCCCGAATCGAGCGCCGCTTCGACGTCGAACAGTAATTCCTCGCCCGCCGGAAAGCCCGGTCCGATCACGACCGCGCCGACGCGCGGGTCGTCCAGCCGCTCGCCGAATTTCTCGTCCCCTTCGACGATGATGGCCGATAGCGGCGCCGATTCGCTGCCGTCGAGCACGACATAGCCGGCCCCGGCGCGTAGCGCGGCGGCAGCGGCCAGCCCGGCGGCGCCGCGCATCGGCCCGGCAAAGACGAGCACCATGCCGCGGCTGAACTTGTGCGCGGTCGCGGCGGGCCTTTGTGAACGGCTCCGGGGAAGTGTGCGCATCATCCGGTCGGCCGCAATCCCGATCGGCGCTAGCTGCACGCGCCCGCATGACGGTGCCGTCGGAAGCAGCACATGCGCTGGTTTCAGCGCGCCGAGCGCCAACGTGACATCGGCCGTTAGCGGAGGCGTCCAGCTCGCCGCACCATCGCTGTCGACTCCGCTCGGCACGTCGACGGCGAGAACGCGGCCGTTCAGGCGTTGCAGCGCGGTCGCCAGATCGTCGGCAATCGGCCGCGTCAGGCCGACGCCGAACAGTGCATCGACGATCAGCGGTGCAGACACCAACGCCGCGTCGATCGTTTCGACTCGTCCGGTCCACGCGCCCCGCGCAGCCCGCGCAAGGTCGGTCGTCGGATCGGCCAGCGCCGCAACGCGCACCGCTGCGCCGCGCTCCGCCAGCCGGCGCGCCGCGACATAGCCGTCGCCGCCGTTGTTGCCGGGACCGCACAGGATCAGGATCGGCGCACCCGCAGCCATGCGCCACGCGGTATCGGCCACCGCTGCGCCCGCGCGCTCCATCAGGTCGCTGAGCGGCGTGCCGGACGCGACGCATTCGGTCTCGGCGGCGCGCATTGCGTCGGCGGTCAGGATGGGGGCGTCGGCGGGAACGGACATGATGCTGACGTAGCGCGTTTCGACGCCGGTGAGAACCAAGCAGGCCGTTATACGGTTCGGTATCGGAATACCGTCGCCCCCGCGAAGGCGGGGGCCGCTGGAGGCGCAGCGCAAGGCCGACTGCGGTCCCCGCCTTCGCGGGGACGACGGCTATTCAGTCGCGCCGCCGGTGTTCGCCGGAAGGCGGTACCGGTCGCCGCCGATCGCGACTTCGATCAGCTTGTCGCCAATGATCGTCACTGTCGCGGGCTCGGCACCGTCGGCCGAGATGACGCCGCGGCCGTCGGTCGTGATCTGCAAGCGCCGGTATCCGACGTCGCTGCGCCCAACGACCAGAACGGCGCCATCCGCGCCGCTCATTTCCTCGACGGTGCAGTTGCGCGCAAAGGCATTCGCGCCTTCGAGCGCGCATTCGATCCGCTCCTTGCCCGCGTCAGCCGCCTCGTCGCCCGGCGAGCCGCCGCAAGCGGTCAGCAACATCAATGGAACCAGCACCGCGCCGCGTTTGCGAATCATCCTTTGCCCTTCAACTGCGACAGGTCGCGCACCGCGCCGCGCGCCGCGCTCGTCGTCATCGCGGCATAGGCCTGAAGTGCTACCGAAACCTTGCGCGGCCGCGGCTTTGCGGGTTGCCAGGCGGCCTCGCCCTTCGCCTCCATCGCGGCGCGGCGTTCGGCGAGCACGCTCTCGGCCACCGCGAGCGTGATCGTACGCGAAGGAATGTCGATGTTGATGAGGTCGCCATTTTCGACCAGTCCGATCGTTCCGCCCTCGGCCGCCTCGGGCGAGACATGGCCGATCGACAGGCCCGACGTGCCGCCCGAAAAGCGCCCGTCGGTGATCAGCGCGCAGGCGGCGCCCAGTCCTTTCGATTTCAGATAGCTCGTCGGATAGAGCATTTCCTGCATCCCCGGCCCGCCCTTCGGTCCTTCGTAGCGGATGACGACGACGTCGCCCGCCTCGACCTGCCCAGTCAATATGCCCGCAACCGCGGCGTCCTGGCTCTCGAACACCTTGGCCGGGCCGCTGAATTTCAGGATGCTTTCATCGACACCCGCGGTCTTCACAATACAGCCGTCGAGCGCGATATTGCCGCTCAGCACCGCCAGCCCGCCGTCCTTGCTGAACGCATGGTCGGCCGAGCGGATCACGCCGGCCTCGCGATCGAGATCGAGGCTGTCCCAGCGCCGGTCCTGGCTGAACGCCGTCTGCGTCGGCACGCCGCCCGGCGCGGCCATGAAGAATTTCTGCACCTCGGGATCGTTCGTCCGCGAAATGTCCCATTTGTTGAGCGCGTCGCCCATCGTCGCGCTGTGTACCGTCGGCAGGTGCGCGTGGAGCAGTCCGGCGCGATCGAGTTCGCCGAGGATCGCCATGATGCCGCCGGCGCGGTGAACATCCTCCATATGGACGTCGCTTTTCGCCGGGGCGACTTTCGACAGGCACGGTACGCGGCGCGACAGCCGGTCGATGTCGGTCATGGTGAAATCGACCCCGGCTTCAAAGGCGGCTGCGAGCAGATGCAGCACCGTGTTGGTCGATCCGCCCATCGCAATGTCGAGGCTCATCGCATTTTCGAACGCCTCGAATGTCGCGATATTGCGCGGCAGGACGCTGTCGTCGCCTTCCTCATAATGGCGGCGACACATCTCGACAACGATCCGCCCCGCGCGCAGAAACAGCTCCTTGCGGTCGGCGTGCGTCGCGAGCGTCGAGCCATTGCCCGGCAGCGACAGCCCCAATGCTTCGGTCAGGCAGTTCATCGAATTGGCGGTGAACATCCCCGAACAGCTGCCGCAGGTTGGGCACGCCGCCTGCTCGATCGCGAGCACCTCTTCGTCGCTATATTTCTCGTCGGCCGCGGCAACCATCGCATCGACCAGATCGAGCGCGACCTCCTTGCCTTTCAGCACGACCTTGCCCGCCTCCATCGGCCCGCCCGACACGAACACCACCGGAATGTTGATGCGCAGCGCCGCCATCAGCATCCCTGGCGTGATCTTGTCGCAGTTGGAGATGCACACCATCGCGTCGGCGCAGTGCGCATTGACCATATATTCGACCGAGTCCGCGATCAGGTCGCGGCTGGGCAGGCTATAGAGCATTCCGTCGTGCCCCATCGCGATGCCGTCATCGACTGCGATGGTGTTGAATTCCTTGGCAACGCCGCCCACCGCCTCGATCTCGCGCGCAACCATCTGGCCCAGATCCTTCAAATGGACGTGCCCGGGGACGAACTGGGTGAAGCTGTTGACCACCGCAATGATCGGCTTGCCGAAATCGCTGTCCTTCATTCCCGTTGCGCGCCACAGGCCGCGGGCGCCGGCCATGTTGCGGCCGTGGGTCGTGGTGCGCGAACGATAAGAAGGCATTTAACTCAATCCTGATAATTTTGTTTCGCAAATTAGCGGCGAAATGCGCCTCTACACGCCTAAGCCCCGATGTTCAACGCCACTTTCCGGCACATGCGCGCCAGTCGCTCGGCGAACAGCGCCTGCCCCGCCGCGTCGCCGACCAGATCCTGCCGCATCTCGATTCCGATATAGGGAATGTTGTTCGCTTCGGCATGACGGTTCATCGTCGCGTTGAGCGCCTTGCCCGAATAGGGTTGCTGGTCGCCGACGATGATGTCCTCGGCTTCCAGCGCGGCGATCGCGGCGGGGACGAGGCGGTCGTCCTCATTATAGAGCACGCCGACATGCCAAGGGCGCGCCTGATCGGGATGCGCCGCAAGCGCCGGGGTGAAGCTGTGCAGCGACAGGATCATCGCGGGCCGATGCGCCGCAATCGTCGCCGCAATATGGTCGTGATAGGGCCGGAAGAACCGCGCCAGCCGCGCCTCGCGCGCCGCATCGTCCAGCGCATTGCCCGGCACGGCATGGCCGTCGCTTGCGATCGGCAACACGCCCGGCGCGTCCTCCTCGCGGTTAAGGTCGACGACCAGCCGCGATACGCCGCCGAGGATGGCCGCACCGACTGCGCCGTTTTCGACGAGCAACGCCGCGACCTCCGCGACGCCGATGTCGATCGCGATGTGGTTGGCGAGCAGCGCAGAGTCGATGCCGAGATCGACGTCAGGTGGCACATGCGCCGAGGCATGGTCGCCGATCAGCAGGATTCCGCCCGCGCGCGGCTCGCCCAGTTGGACCCATGCTTCGCTCATCGCAGAACTCCCGCCATCAGCCACCAATCCAGATGCCGTTCACGAAGCGCCGCTGCAGCCGCGTCGCGCTCGGCCGCCGAATCGAAAAGCGCAAAACAGGTCGCTCCCGATCCCGACATGCGCGCGAGCCACGGTCGCAGCGCACCGAGTTCGAGAAGCACGTCGGCGATCGCAGGGCATCCCGCGATCGCCGGGCGCTGCAAATCGTTGCGGGCGCCAATCAGCTGCGCCCGGTGGTCAGCACCGATGTACAGCGGTCCGCGATCGATGCCATCCCATGCGGCAAAGACCGGCCCCGTCGCGACCGGCTGACGCGGATTGACGAGCAGCACCGGCGTGCCTTCAATCCGTAAGCCGGCGACCGGGCTCAACTCCTCGCCGGTGCCAATACCGAGACAGGTCGTGCTCGCCACGCACGCCGCAATATCGGCGCCGAGCGGGCTGACGATCCGCGCGAGCGTTGCGTCGCCCAGTTCGGGCAGGAAATGGGTGCGGATCAGCCGCGCCATCGCCGCGGCATCCGCCGATCCGCCGCCAATCCCCGCCGCAACGGGGAGCCGCTTGCTCAGCGTCACCGTGAGCGGCGGCACCCGGTCAGCGCCATAACGCGCACGCAGCAGAGCCAGCACGCGCATTACCAGATTGTCGCCGCCCGCGCTCAGGCCCTCGGCAAACTCGCCGTCGATGACGAGTGCATCGGCCTCGGACACCGTGGCGTGGATCGCATCGCCGTCATCGACAAAAGCAAACAGCGTTTCGATGTCATGATAGCCGTCGGCACGCCGCGCGCGGACGTGGAGCGCGAGGTTGATCTTGGCCCAGCCGGTCTCGTGCATCATGGCGCGACCGTCGCCGGCGTCAGACCGTCGCGCAGCTTCGCCTCGATCCGCGTCGCCATCTCGGCATCCGCGAGCAGCGCCGCTGCGCGCCAATTGTATCGCGCCTGGAACTTTTGCCCCGCCTGCCAATAGGCGTCGCCCAGATGCTCGACGATCACCGCATTGTCGGGTTCGCCGCGCTGCGCCTTTTCGAGCAGCTCGACCGCATCATCGGTGCGTCCCGTCAGGAAATAGGCCCAGCCGAGCGAGTCGGTGATGCTCGCATTTTGTGGGGCCTTGGCCCACGCCGCCTCGATCCGCGAAAGCGACTGTTCGACATCCTTGCGCCGTTCGAGCGCCGAATAGCCCGCAAAATTGAGCACGGCGGGGTCGTCGGGCTGCAAGGCCACTGCGCGCTCGATCAGCGGCGCCGCGCTATCCCATCCGTCGCTTTGCAGCAGCAGTTCGGCGCGCGCGAGCAACAGGCTGCTGCGCAGCGCGCTGTCGCCCTCGCCCAGCGCGGCTTCGAGCCGTTCATAGGCCGCGGCCGCCGCCTTGGAATTGCCCGACCTGCGCACCAGATCGGCGAAGCGCACCAGCAAGGCGCGCGGCGCCTCGTCGCGGACGGCGGCCTCGGCGCGATTGAGGCCGACCGGCAGGTTGCCGCTGTCGGCAATCAGCTCGGCCTGTCGCATCGCCAGCACGGCGGGCAGCTTGCCGCGCAGCCCATCGAGAAGCGCCATGGCGGCGTCATTCTGACCGTCGCGAACGAGCGTCTCGACCAGCGTAGCTCGCACGGCCCAATCCGCATCGTTCAGCCAATGCGCCGCGCGCGCGAACAACAGCGGTAGCTTTGTGCTGCCATTGGGCGTGCGCGCAAGCCCGTCGGCGAGCACACCGAGCCACTGCGCGGTTCCCTCCCGAGAGGTTGTGAGCGGCTGTTCGGGCAGCAGGAGCATGGGGTCTTCCCGCTCGCCCGCCGCCAGCGCGATCCGCCCGCGAAGGCGCTGGGCGGCACCATCTTGTCCTGCCCGATCAAGTGTCGCCGCCGCGCGCAGTCCGACGAGTTGGCTGGTGCGGTCGGTCAGTGTGATGTCGTCGGCCAGCGCCGCCGCCTCCGCCGTACGCCGCGCCGCCGCCTGCACCAGCACAACCTGCAGCATCAGTGCGGGCTCGGGCCGCGTCCCTCCTGCGGCGGCGAGCAGATGCCGTTCGGGTCGCTTGACGCGCGCGCCGACGTCGATCCACGCCTGGAACGTCGGCACGATCAGGCGCGAAATAGGATCGGCACCAACCTTGTCGGTCCGGCCTGCCAGATAGGACCGTGCGGCTTTCCAGTCCGACCGGCGCATGGCATCGACCAACAGGACAAGCTGTGCATCGAACCGATGATCACCCGCGCTCCAGAGTTGCTGCGCCGCGCTCCGTGCGGCATCAAGATCGCCGGCAGCGATCGCCTGCTCCAGCATCCGACCGTGCACGCCCGGCAATCCGGGCGCAAGGATCGCCACCTCGTTGAGCGCCGACAGCGCCACCGCGGGCGTTCCATCCTCCTCGGCAAGCCGCGCACGGACAAGAGCGTTGAGCGCGGCGCCGTCGCCATCGGTCGCCCCAGCGGGCGCCGCCGCCACGGCCGCCGCAGCAGCGATCAACAGGCTGACGGGCTTACATGTTCGGATAATTGGGGCCTCCGCCGCCTTCGGGGGTAACCCAGTTGATGTTCTGGGTCGGATCCTTGATGTCGCACGTCTTGCAGTGGACGCAATTCTGCGCGTTGATGACGAATTTGGGATCGCCCTCTTCCTCGCCGACGATCTCATAGACGCCCGCCGGGCAATAACGCTGCGCGGGCTCATCATAGAGCGGCAGATTATATTCGACCGGGATCGACGGGTCCTTGAGCTGCAGGTGAACCGGCTGATCCTCCTCATGATTGGTGTTCGACACGAACACCGAGGAAAGGCGGTCGAAGGTCAGCACGCCGTCGGGTTTCGGATAGTCGGGTTTCGGCATCATGTCCGCGCGGTACAGGCTTTCGTTGTCCGGATGATGCTTCATCGTGAAGGGCATTTTGATCTTGAGCGTTTCGGCCCACATGGTGATACCCGCCAAGATCGTGCCCGCCAGATCGCCATATTTCTCGACGAGCGGCAGGACGTTGCGCACGACGCTGAGTTCCTTCTTGACCCAGCTGTTATCGTAGGCGGCCTGATAGGCATCAAGCGTATCGCTCCCCCGCCCCGCTGCCACCGCCGCGAACGCCGCCTCGGCCGCCATCATGCCCGACTTCATCGACGTGTGCGTGCCCTTGATCCGCGGCACGTTGAGGAACCCGGCGCTATCGCCGATCAATGCGCCGCCGGGGAAGGCCAGCTTCGGCACCGACTGATAGCCACCGTCGCTGATTGCGCGCGCGCCATAGGAAACACGCTTGCCGCCCTTCAAAATCTTCGCGATCTCGGGATGCGTTTTCCACTTTTGCATCTCCTGGAATGGGGAGATGTGCGGATTGCGATAGTTGAGCCAGGTCACGAAACCCAGCGCCACCTGACCGTTCGCCTGATGATAAAGAAAACCGCCGCCATTGGCGTTTTCGTCGAGCGGCCAGCCCTGCGTGTGGATCACCCGGCCCGGCGCGTGGTTTTCAGGATCGATGTCCCATAGCTCCTTGACGCCAAGGCCATAGACCTGCGGCTCGCAATCGGCGTCGAGCGCGAATTGCGGCTTCAGTATCTTGGTGAGGTGACCGCGCACGCCCTCTGCAAAGAAGGTATATTTGGCGTGGAGTTCGAGCCCGGGCGCATAGTCGGCCTTGTGGCTACCGTCGCGCGCGACACCCATGTCGCCCGTCGCGACGCCTTTGACCGATCCATCTTCGTTGTAGAGGATTTCGGCGGCTGGAAAGCCCGGGAAGATTTCGACACCCAGCCCTTCGGCCTGCTCAGCCAGCCAGCGGCAAAGATTACCGAGGCTGCCCGTATAGGTGCCCTTGTTGTGCATGAAGCCGGGGGTGATGAAGTGTGGCACCCCGATCTTCTTGGTCTTGGTCAAGACCCAGTGCTGGTTGTCATTGACCGGAACCTCGGCCAGCGGACAGCCCATGGTCCGCCATTCGGGTAACAGTTCGTCGAGCGACTTGGGGTCGATCACCGCCCCCGACAGGATGTGCGCGCCAACCTCGGACCCTTTTTCAAGGATGCAGACCGACAGTTCGCTGCCGGCTTCATTCGCCAGTTGTTTGAGGCGGATCGCCGCTGAAAGTCCCGCCGGACCTGCGCCGACGATGACCACGTCATAGGGCATCGATTCCCGTTCGCTCACCGCAATCACCTTTCTGCCGTCCCCGCGCCGATCATTCATCGTGTCCGGCGCTCATTCTGTCACGAAATGCGATGCCCGCCAATTGACGCGCCCGTCAACCTCCTGTTTCAACAATTTCATGGGCGGGCAAACCTCTGCATTGCTGGCGGAAAGCTATTGCGACTGGTGGTCGCTGGCGGGCGTCGAGGCGCTTGTCGGCGAACAGCCCGCGGGATGGCTTGCCGTGCCGCCGGCGAATGACGCTGCGGCACCGCGGACAAAGCGTGCCGTCGACCCCGCGCCCGAAGCGCAACCTCTGCCCGCCGCGCTTCAGCGCCAGCGTAGCGAGCAGCCCGCCGAACCAAAGGGACCGGTTGTCCTTCCCGACGAGTGGAATGGATTCCAGCAATGGCTGGCGACGAACGACGATGTGCCGGGAAGCCAGTGGGACGCGCGCCGCGTGCTCCCCGTCGGGGAAGCCGCCGCACCGCTGATGCTGCTCACCGCCTGGCCCGAAATCGACGACCAGCGCGAAGCGCAATTGTTCGCAGGACCGGCAGGCAGGTTGCTCGACGCGATGCTGCAGGCGATCGGCCTCACGCGCAGCCAATGCTATCTCGCCAGCCTTGCCGTAACGCGCCCACCGGGGGGGCGCATCGATGCAGATGACAGCGCCGGTCTCGAACGGTTGCTCTGGCACCATCTGCGCCTCGCCGCACCGCAACGTCTGCTGCTGGTCGGCGGCGACATAACGCGCATGGCGACGGGCCTTGCGCTCCCCGACGCGCGCGGAAAGTTACTCGATGTTAACCAAAATGGCGGCAAGGTGGAGACGATAGCCGTAACCCATCCCGCAATATTGCTCGCGCGGCCAGCGCAAAAGGCAGCGGCATGGGACAGCCTGAAACTGTTCAACCGGGGACGTTGACAGATGCCGATTATGACCAAAGCCTTTCTATCGTGCGCCACGGGTGCGCTGGCGCTTGCCACTGTTCCTGCGATCGCGGCCGATGCCCGCGATACCGGTTTTGCGGCGGCACCGCAGACGGTGCCCGGCATTTTGTCAGCAAAGCAGAAGCAGCTCTACACACAGGCGCTGACCGCGATCCGGAGCGAGCGCTGGAGCGACGCCAAGGCGCTGCTGGACGGCGCCGATGGCGACCCGATCACCGATTTCCTGCGCGCGGAATTGCTCGTCGCGGCAAACAGCCCACGTGCGGAAATCGCCGACATCATGCCGATCCTTGCACGGTCGCCGTTCCTTCCGCAGGCGACCCAGCTCGGCCGCCTTGCAGCAAAGCGCGGCGCGGCCGACATTCCGGCGCTGCCGTCCGAAATGCGTCTTGCCTGGGCCGGCAGCGCGCCGCGCCGTCTCGGCGCCGATGCGGTGAGCAGCGACCCGGTCGCAGCGGGCCTCGCGCGCACGATCCCCGAACGGATCAAGAATGACGATCCCGCCGGCGCCGAAGCCCTGCTCAACGCGGTGGCCGATCAGCTAACCCCCGCCGCGCGCGCCGAGTGGCGGCAGAAGGTCGCCTGGTCCTATTATATCGAGAATGACGACGCGAACGCGCTCCGGCTTTCGCTGGCCTGCACCGCCGACGGCGGCCCCTGGGCCACACAGGGCGCGTGGGTTCAGGGGCTCGCCGCGTGGCGGCTGCACGACTATCGTACTGCGCTCGCCGCCTTCGATCGTGTGGCGAAAGAGGCGCCCGACAGCGAACTTCGCGCGGCCGCTTATTATTGGGCCGCCCGTGCGGCGGTTGCGGCGGGTCAGCCCGCCGCCGTTCAGCCGCGCCTTCGCTCGGCGGCGGCCAATGAAGAAACGCTCTACGGCCTGCTCGCCGCCGAAACGCTCGGCGTCGAAACAACGAGCCAGCGCGAGACGCTGCGACCCGATCGCAGTGCCTGGCGGACGCTTCAGGGCCTGCCCAATGTCCGTATCGCGATGGCACTGTCGGAGATCGGCGAAGAAAAATACGCGGGCGAAGCGCTGCGCCACCAGGCGCGCATCGGCAATCCCGACCATCATAACGAGCTCATCGCGATGGCCGGCGCGCTAAGCCTGCCCGAAACGCAGCTCTATCTGGCGCACAATACCCCGAATGGCCGCAAGCCCGCGATTGCGGCACGCTATCCGCAACCGAAATGGGAACCCAATGGCGGCTGGCGGGTCGATCCCGCGCTCGTTTTCGCCCATACGCTCCAGGAATCGCGGTTCCAGCGCGCGGTGGTCAGCAGCGCGGGCGCGACGGGCCTGATGCAGGTGCGCCCCGGCACCGCGCGCGACGTCGTGCGTTGGGAAGGCGCGGTCGCCGCGCTCGGCGATCTCAAGACACCTTCGGTCAACATGGATCTCGGCCAGCGTTACCTGCAATATCTGAGCCGCGAGCCTGCGACGGGCGGCCTGCTGCCCAAGGTGATCGCCGCCTATAACGCCGGCCCGGCGCCGATCGCGCGCTGGCAGACCGAGATCCGCGACAATGGTGACCCGCTGCTCTACATCGAATCGATCCCCTATTGGGAAACGCGCGGTTATGTCGGGATCGTCCTGCGCAACTATTGGATGTACGAAGCGCAGCAAGGCAAACCCTCCGACAGCCGCATTGCGCTCGCACAAGGCAAATGGCCGCGTTTTCCGGACGGCAAGGACCGCGCGCGCCTGACATGGAGCGGCGGACTGGCCAATGCCGATTGACGAAAGTCTTGCCTTTACGCCGGTCCGCATCGCTCTCCTGACGATTTCGGACAGCCGCAGCGCGGCCGAAGACCGCTCGGGCGACAAGCTCGAGGAACTGCTCACCGGCGCGGGACATATCCTCGCCGCGCGCGCGATTATTAAGGACGAGACCGACCTCATTGTTTCGCGCCTTCATAACTGGATCGACGACCCGGAGGTCGATGTCGTCATAACCACCGGCGGGACAGGCCTTACGGGCCGCGACGTGACGCCGGAGGCGCTGCATCGTCTCGACGGCAAGGATATTCCGGGCTTTGGCGAGCTGTTCCGCTGGCTCAGCTACCAGACGATCGGCACCTCGACGATCCAATCGCGGGCCTGCGCCGTCGTCGCACGCGGCACCTATATCTTTGCGCTTCCCGGTTCGACCGGCGCAGTTACCGACGCATGGGAAGGCATTTTGGCGAGCCAGCTCGACAGTCGGCACAAGCCCTGCAACTTCGTCGATCTGATGCCGCGGTTGATGGAATAGCCGATAGGGCCGTCGCCCCCGCGCAGGCGGGGGCCGTTGTCGGTTTACGCAGCGGCGTAGGAAAAGGCGGCCAGGGGCCCCCGCCTTCGCGGGGGCGACGATATTTGTTCTTTATTTGTTCCTGCTGAGCCGATAAACTCGCTCGGTGGAACCCGCCAAGCCCCTACCCCCGATCTCCGGTCGCGGCGCACCGACCAACGCACGCCCCACGCGCACGGGCTCACTCGATCGCGAGGCCGATGGCGACTGGCTCGATCTGGCCGAGGACATCGACGGTGCACCTCTACCCTTGCGCACAACGGTGACGGTCGAGCATCCCAAAACGATCATTTCGCGCAACAAGTCGCCCGACATCAGTTTCGACCGCTCGATCAACCCCTATCGCGGCTGTGAACATGGCTGCATTTATTGCTTCGCGCGTCCGACACACGCCTTTCATGACTTATCGCCCGGCCTCGATTTCGAAAGCCGGTTGTTCGCAAAGCCCGACGCCGCGGCTCTGCTGCGCAACGAACTGGCAAAGCCCAATTACAAAGTTGCTCCGATTGCGATCGGCACGAACACCGATGGCTATCAGCCGATCGAGCGCGAATGGGGGATCACGCGGTCGATCGTCGAAGTGCTCGCCGAAACGCGCCATCCGCTGCTCATCACCACCAAGTCAGACCGGCTGCTGCGCGACATCGATCTGCTCGCGGCGATGGCGCGCGACAATCTGATCGGCGTCGCGATTTCGGTGACCACGCTTGATCCGAAGGTCGCCCGCACGCTCGAACCGCGCGCGCCACATCCGCGGCGGCGCCTCGCCGCGATCCGTGCATTGATCGACGCGGGTGTGCCGACGCAGGTCAATATCTCGCCGATCATCCCGGCGATCACCGACCACGAGATCGAGGCGATCATGACCGCGGCGGCGGATGTGGGCGCAATCCGCGCCTCCTACATATTGATGCGGCTGCCCTATGAGGTGGCTCCGCTTTTCCGCGCCTGGCTCGACGCACACTATCCCGACCGCGCGGCCAAGGTGATGCATATGGTTCAGGACATTCGCGGCGGACGCGACAACGACCCCAATTTCTTTACGCGAATGAAGGGACAAGGCGTTTGGCCGCAGCTCATCCGCCAGCGCGTCAAACGCGCCGCCCGCGCGCATGGCATGGACCGAAGCTTTCCGCCGCTCCGCTCGGACCTGTTTAGGCCGCCCGAGCGCGACGGGCAGATGGAGCTGTTCTAGGCCGCCGTGAGCGACCGCAGCGTATAGTCCTTATAGTCATCGCGGATCTGGCGCTTCAAGATCTTGCCCGTGGCGGTGTGCGGCAATTCGTCGACGAACACGACCTCATCGGGCAGCCACCATTTGGCGACCTTGTCCTTCAGATAGTCGATGATCGCCGCCTCGCTCACATCTGCGCCGGGTTTTTTCACGATCAGCAAGATCGGCCGCTCGTCCCATTTAGGGTGATAGACGCCGACTGCGGCGGCTTCCTGCACGCCGGGTGCCCCGACCGCGGCATTTTCCAGCTCGATCGAGCTGATCCATTCGCCGCCCGACTTGATGACGTCCTTCGCGCGATCGGTGATCTGCATCACACCGTCGGGATGGATCACCGACACGTCGCCGGTATCGAACCAACCGTCCGCATCGGCGGCGTCGGCATCGGCCTTGAAATAGCGCTGGATGATCCACGGCCCGCGGATCTGCAACCGTCCGCTCGTCTGGCCGTCGCGCGGCAGCTCGCGATCTTCGTCATCGACGATGCGCAGTTCGACCCCGAACGGCGGGCAGCCCTGGCGGCAGATGATGTCGACCCGCTCATCGAAACTCAGCGCGTCCCAGTTCCACGGCCGCTTGCCCATCGTCCCGATCGGGCTGGTTTCGGTCATCCCCCAGGCATGACCGACATATACGCCCGCCTTCATGAAGCGCTCGATCATCGCACGCGGCGCGGCCGACCCACCGATGATGACATGATGGAGCGCGCCGTAATCCATGCCCGTCGCATCCATATGCGCGAACATCGCGAGCCAGACGGTCGGCACCCCGGCGCTGTGCGTAACCCCCTCGGCGTGCATCAGGTCGCACAGGACCTGCGCGTCGTTCGTCGCGGAAAACACCAGCTTCGCTCCCACCGTCGCAGCGGCAAAGGGGATGCCCCAGCTGTTTGCATGGAACATCGGGACGATCGGCAGGATCACGCTGCGGCTCGAAAGGTCAAAGGCGTCGGGTTGGATTTCGGTGATTGCATGGATGACGTTCGAGCGATGCTCGTACAGCACACCCTTGGGATTACCCGTCGTCCCGCTGGTGTAGCAAAGCCCCACCGGATCGCGCTCGTCGAGTTCGACCCACTGAAAGCGGCCGTCTTCGGCGTCGATCAGGTCGCGATAGGATTTATAATCACCCTGTGCGGGCGCGTCGAAGAGGACGAAATGCTCGACACTGGTCAGCTGATCGCGCAGCCGCTCGACGATCGGAAGGAACATCGCGTCAACGAACAGCACGCGATCCTCGGCATGGTTGATGATATAGACGAGCTGCTCGTCGAACAGCCGCGGGTTCACCGTATGCAGCACGCCGCCCATTCCGGCGGTTCCGTACCAGCTCACCAGATGGTGGCCGTGGTTCATCGCCAGCGTCGCAATACGATCGCCCTTCTTAATCCCCAGCTTGACCATCGCGGCGGCAAAGCGGCGGGCGTCGGTGCCGACTTCACCCCAGTTCGATCGCGTCACGCTGCCGTCGGCCCATCGCGATACGATCTCGCGCGCCCCATGTTCGCGCGCGGCGTGATCGATCAGGCTGGTGATGAGCAGCGGCTGGCCCTGCATTCCCATGGTGCGGCATCCTCGTTTCTTGTCGTTGCCAAGCAGCGATAGGGTGCGATAGCGCCGCTGCGCAAGGGTCAAAGCGCGTCAGCGCACGCGGAACTCGCGCGGCGCGACGAGCGACAGGGCGGCATCGGCGACGCCCGTCACCATATCGAGTCGCGCGACCGTGTCGGGAGTCAGCGCAAATCCCCGCCCCAGCTCGATCCGCAAATCCTCGTCCGTCAGCGGATCGCGCGTCGCGACGATCACCCGCCCGCGCGCATCGTCGCGTCTTTCGAGCAGCCGCGCCATTTCTGCAATCGCTTCGGGCGCCTGGACGCGGCAAAAGAGTTGGAGCGAGGCGGTCGCGGCGATCTCGGCGAGCGGCTGCGCGCCGCGCACCGTGACGCGCGGCGTTTCTTCACCTTCAAGCAAATCAAGCTCGACTGATAACAGCGCACAGCCGCCCTCGTTTGCCAGCGCCTCGAGCACCTTGCCCGCAGCCTCGTCGAAACAGCTCGACTGAAACTGCCCGCTGCGATCCGACAGCGTCAGGTTGAGGAAGCGGTTGCCGCGCTGCGAGACACGCGCACGCGCACTTTCGACCATTGCAGCCATCATCATCGGGATGCGCGTGCCCGGCGTCATTTCGACATTTTCGCAAATGTCGCCATAGGACCGCGCTCCGCGCGCCGATAGGATCGCTTCATATTGCTCGACGGGGTGCGCCGAGAAATAAAAGCCGAAGGCGTCCTTCTCGCGCGTCATCCGCTCGGCGAGGGTCCACGGCTCGGCGGCGGGGAGCTGCAAGGATGGGGCAATTGCAATATCGCCGCCAAACAGACCGCCCTGCCCGGTCGAGCGTTCGTGCGCCGACGAGTTCGCGCAGGCGAGCAGGGCCTCGGCTCCCGCAAAGGCGCGCGGCCGCTCGGGTTCGACGCAATCGAACGCCCCCGCCCCGGCAAGCGCCTCGATTTGCCGCCGGTTGAGCAGCTTGGGGTCGATACGGTTCGCGAAATCGTCGAGCGATGCGAAATCGCCCTTCGCCTGCCGCTCGGCGACCAGCGCCTCCATCGCCTTTTCGCCGACGCCTTTGAGCGCCCCCAGGGCATAGCGCACCGCGAGCCCTTCGTCGGTACGGCCGACCGAAAAATCCGCCTCGCTTTCATTGATCGACGGCGGCGCGACGGCAACGTCAAGACGGCGCATATCGTCGATAAACACCGACAGTTTGTCGGTCTGGTGACTGTCGAACGACATCGACGCGGCAAAAAACTCGTGCGGATGATGCGCCTTCAGCCAAGCGGTCTGATAGGAGAGCAGCGCATAGGCGGCGGCGTGGCTCTTGTTAAAACCATAGCCCGCGAACTTGTCGATCAAGTCGAACAGCTCGTTCGCGGTCTTCGCATCGATCTGGTTATGCTCGCCGCAACCCTTGACGAAGGTCTCGCGCTGCGCGTCCATCTCGGCCTGGATCTTCTTGCCCATCGCGCGGCGCAGCAGGTCCGCACCGCCAAGGCTGTAGCCCGCCAATATCTGCGCGGCCTGCATCACCTGTTCCTGATAGACGAAAATCCCGTATGTTTCGGCGAGGATGCCTTCAAGCAGCGGGTGCGGATAGGCGATCGGCTCGCGCCCGTTCTTGCGCGCACCGAACAACGGAATATTGTCCATCGGACCCGGTCGATAGAGCGCGACGAGCGCGATGATGTCGCCAAAATTGGTCGGTTTCACCGCCGACAGCGTGCGCCGCATTCCTTCGGATTCCAGCTGAAACACCCCGACCGTCTCGCCGCGCTGGAGCAGTTCGTAAACCGCCGGATCGTCCCACGCGAGTGTATCGAGATCGACGTCGATCCCCCGGAGGGCAAGCAGCCGCCGCGCTTCCTTGAGCACCGACAGCGTCTTTAGGCCGAGGAAGTCGAATTTCACCAGCCCCGCGGTCTCGACATATTTCATGTCGAATTGCGTCACCGGCATGTCCGAGCGCGGGTCGCGATAGAGCGGGACGAGCTGGTCGAGCGGCCGGTCGCCGATCACCACGCCCGCCGCGTGGGTCGAGCTGTGCCGCGGCAGGCCTTCGAGCTGGCGCGCCATGTCGAACAGCCGCCGCACCCCGTCGTCCTGCTTATATTCGGTCATCAGTTCCGAAACGCCGTTGAGCGCGCGTTCGAGCGTCCACGGATCGGTCGGATGGTTGGGCACGAGCTTTGCCAGCCGGTCGACTTGGCCATAGCTCATCTGCAGCACGCGGCCGGTATCCTTGAGCACCGCGCGCGCCTTCAACTTCCCGAAGGTGATGATCTGCGCGACGGTATCGCGGCCGTATTTTTCCTGCACATAACGGATCACTTCGCCGCGCCGCGTTTCGCAAAAGTCGATGTCGAAGTCGGGCATCGACACGCGCTCGGGGTTGAGGAAGCGTTCGAACAGCAGGCCCAATTTCAAGGGATCAAGGTCGGTGATCGTCAGCGCCCAGGCGACGACGCTGCCTGCGCCCGAGCCGCGTCCCGGCCCCACCGGAATATCCTGTGCCTTCGCCCATTTGATGAAGTCGGCAACGATCAGAAAATAGCCCGGAAAGCCCATCTGGGTGATGACGTCGACCTCGAAATCGAGCCGCTCGACATAGGCCTGTCGTTCCCCGTCGGTCAGGTCGGAATAGAGCGCCAGCCTCGCTTCGAGCCCCGCATGGGCGTCGGCCTTCAATTGCGCCGCCTCGCCCTCGCGGTCGCCGGCAAGGCTTGGCAGGATCGGCTTGCGCTTCGGCGCCATGAAGGCGCAGCGCTGCGCGATGACCAGCGTGTTGCGGATCGCTTCGGGCAAGTCGGAGAAGGCGTCTTCCATAGCCTCGGCCGGCTTCAGCCACGCCTCGGGATTGCTCGACCGGCGATCCTCGCTCTCGACATAGGCCGACTGCGCGATGCACAGCATCGCATCATGCGCGGGGTGGAACTGCGGCTCGACGAAATTCGCCGGATTGGTGGCAACGATCGGCAGCGCGCGCGCATACGCCATTTCGATCAACGCATTTTCGGCGGCGGTTTCGGTGGCATCGCCGCGCCGCGACAGCTCGATATAGAGCCGTCCGCCGAAAAAGGCCTCCAGTTGCTCGACATAATCCTCGGCAGCGCTTTTCTGCTCGCCCGCGAGCAAGCGCGCGAGCGCGCCTTCGCCGCCGCCGCTCAGGCAGATCAGCCCGTCCGTCCGTCCGGCAAGATCGGCGAGCGTGACATGCGGCTCCTGCTCGACCGGCCGCCCAAGATGCGCCGCCGACACGAGCGCGCAAAGATTGTCGTAGCCCTTTTCATCCTGCGCATAGAGCGCGAGCCAGTCGATCAGCGGCGCACCATTCGCCAGCCGCTGCCCCGGCCGCGCGACGCTGAGCAGCGCGCCGACGATCGGTTGCACCCCCGCGGCCTTGCACGCCTCGCCAAAGGCCATGACGCCGTAGAGGCCGTTGCGATCGGCGACGGCGATCGCCGGAAAGCCGCGGTCGCGCGCGGCTTTTGCAATCGCCTTGGGCTCGATCGCCCCTTCGAGCATCGTGTAGCTGGAAAAGACGCGCAGAGGGACAAAGGGGCTGAAGGCCATGGCGGGGACGCTAGGCATATGTGACGATTCGGGGAAGGCCCGAATACGCCCTCCCCTTCAGGTGAGGGCAGCGAGACTTGGCAGCTTGCTGCCTTAGTCGCAGCGGGTGGGGGCCAGCGGCCTTGCGCAAAGCCACTAGCCCCCACCTCGCTCGACTAAAGTCCCGGCTGGCGCCGGGCCAAGTCTCGCTGTCCCTCCCCTGAAGGGGAGGGGTTTACTGCCTACCCCAGCAATTCCTCAATCTCTTTGCGCAGCTGCTCCGGCTTCGTCGTCGGCGCGTGACGCGAGACGACCTTGCCGTCGCGATCGACCAGAAACTTCGTGAAGTTCCACTTGATCCCGCTGCCCAGCAGCCCACCCTTTTCCGTCTTCAAATGCTTGAAGATCGGATCGGCATCATCGCCGTTGACGTCGATTTTCGCCATCAGGGGAAAGCTGACGTCATAGGTCAGCGAGCAGAAGTTTTTGATCTCCTCGGCGTCCCCCGGTTCCTGTGCGCCGAACTGGTTGCACGGAAAGGCGAGGATTTCGAACCCGCGATCCTTGTAATCGCGATACAGCGCCTCCAGCCCCTCATATTGCGGGGTAAAGCCGCATTTCGACGCGGTGTTGACTATCAGCAGCACCTTGCCGCGATAATCCGCGAGCGATTGCGCGCCGCCGCCCGGCAATTTCGCCGAAAAATCGTATAGGCTCATGGTATTGGCTCCCATCTCCAAGTTCCGTTCGTATCGAGCGAAGTCGAGATACGTCGCGCACTGCCTTCACGTGTCTCGACTTCGCTCGACACGAACGGAAAAGTGACAGCTAACCCTCGATCCGCCCCTCGTGCAAGCGCAGCACGCGATCCATCCGGGCCGCCAGCCGTTCGTTATGCGTCGCGACCAGCGCCGCCGATCCATGATCGCGCACCAGCGAAACGAACTGGTCGAACACACGGTCGGCGGTCGTCTCGTCGAGATTGCCTGTCGGCTCGTCGGCAAGCACCAGCAGCGGCCGGTTCGCCAGCGCGCGCGCCACCGCAACACGCTGTTGCTCGCCGCCCGAAAGCTTGCTCGGTTTGTGATGCAGCCGCTCGCCCAACCCCAGCCGAGCGAGCAGATCGGCGGCGCGTTCCTCGGCTTCCGCCTGCCGCGCACCGCGGATCAGCTGCGGCAGCACGACATTCTCGATCGCGTTGAAATCGGGCAGCAAATGGTGGAACTGATAGACGAAACCGATCTTTTCGCGCCGCGTCTTCGTGCGCTCGCCCTGCTCGAACCGCGTCACATCTTCGCCATCAATGCGGATCGTGCCGTCGAAACCGCCTTCGAGCAGACCGACCGCCTGCAGCATCGTCGACTTGCCCGATCCCGACGGGCCGAGCAGCGCAACGATCTCGCCGCGGCGCAGCGACGCATCGACGCCGCGCAGCACGTCGATGGTGACGTCGCCCTGGCGGAAGCTGCGCCTGAGGTCGATCAGTTCGAGCGCCGGGCCGGTCGTCTGCTCACTCATAACGCAGCACCTGTACGGGGTCCGTATTCGCCGCCTTGTAGGCCGGATAGAGCGTCGCAAGGAAGCTGAAGACGATCACCATTACCGCGACCCCGACGATCTCGACCGGATCGGGCTTCGAGGGCAATTCGGTAAGGAAGCGGATCGAGGGATCCCACAACGGCTGGCCGGTCAGAAACTCGACCCCGCGCAGCACGCCCTGCCGGAAATAGAGGAGCCCGAAGCCGACGATCATGCCGACGATCGTTCCCGCAACGCCGATCGACAGGCCGATCGCCATGAAGATCCGCATCACCGAATCGCGCGGCGCGCCCATTGTGCGCAATATCGCCATGTCGCGCGTCTTCGCGCGCACGAGCATGATCAGTGACGAAATGATGTTGAACGACGCGACCAGGATGATGAGCGACAGGATGACGAACATCGCCACGCGCTCGATCGACAGCGCTTCGAACAGGCTGGCGTTCATCGATCGCCAGTCGGACACGACCGCCTGCGCCGCCAGTTTTTCGGCGAGCGGCTGCAATATCTCGCCGACGCGGTCGGGGTCTTCGGTCTTGATTTCGATCATGCCGATCTGGTCGCCGCTGAGCAGCAGCAATTGCGCATCCTCCATCGGCATGACGACATATGCCTTGTCGAAATCATACACACCGATCTCGAACACCGCCGAAACACGGTAGCTGATCTCGCGCGGAACCGTACCAAAGGGCGTCGAGCGGCCCTGCGGATTGATGATCGTTATGTTCGAACCCGCGGTGGCGCCGAGGTTGCGCGCCAGTTCACTGCCGATCGCGACATTGCCCGAGCCCGCCGTCAGGCTGTTCAGGCTTCCCTGCAAAACCTTGCCGCCCAGCACCGCGTTGCTGCGGATGTCGGGAACGGTCATACCGCGCACCAGTACCGCTTCGACGCGCCCGCCGAAGGTCGTGAGCAATGGTTGCTCGATCAATGGCGTAGCCGACGTAACCCCGGGCGTCGCCTTCGCCTGCTTCAGCACGTCGCGCCAATCGTCGAGCCGCCCGCCAAAGCCCTGCACGACCGCGTGGCCGTTGAGTCCAACGATCTTGTCGAACAGATCGCTGCGCACACCGTTCATCACGCTCATCACGACGACGAGCGCCGCGACCCCCAGAGTGACGGCGATAAAACTGAACGCTGCCGCGACGAAGATAAAGCCTTCGCCGCGCTGCGGCAGCATATAGCGCTTGAATATGGTGCGCTCATAAGGGCGAAGGATCATGGAAAACGCGGCCTTTGCGGCGCAGGAAAAGGGTCACGCATGGCGCTGCTTTAGGCAGGTCGCGGGGCGCTGGCAATGGCCGCCGGCATCGCGCCATGTTGCGATCGGTTCGCAACATATGTTGCCGATCGGCCACAGGGCCCGCCAAAAGCGCGCCGGTCGGCCCGCCAGAGGGTGACAAAGCGCCCGCTTCCACCTACCCCTCTGGCTTCTGGATCAACGCGGCCAAAGGCCCGGCTCCAGGGAGTGCAGGCCTTTCGCCAGGCCTGCAACAAGGGGGATGGCGAGTGTTCGTCACAGGCGCCCGGGTCTTGGGAACAAGGCCCGGGCGTTGTGATTCCAGCGGGTGCCGATGGCTGAGTTGGGGTTGATTTCAGAGCAATTCTCTCTTTCCGTTCGTGTCGAGCGAAGTCGAGACACCCATCGGCCTCAAGCCCGGTCTGCGGGGCATCTCGACTTCGCTCGATGCGAACGGGTTGAGAGGACGGCGAGGGGTATTTACGGCAGCAAGCCAAATCCACTTGGCTATCCAAGCCGGGGGCAGCGAAACCTACTGCCCATAACCCGCTGACCCTGCGATCCGCACCGCCTCGCGCGCCGCGGCGAACAGCGCGCCGGCCTTGGCCTCGCACTCGCGCTGTTCATACGCCGGATCGCTGTCGGCGACGATCCCCGCGCCCGCCTGGACGTGCATCACGCCATCCTTGACGATTGCGGTGCGCAGCACGATGCAGCTGTCCATATTGCCGTCGGGCGCGAAATAGCCGACGCCGCCTGCGTAAGGGCCGCGTGCATCGGCTTCGAGTTCGGCGATGATCTGGCACGCGCGCACCTTGGGCGCGCCGCTCACGGTGCCCGCGGGAAAACCAGCGAACAGCGCGTCGATGGCGTCCTTGTCCGGCGCGATACGGCCGATGACGTTCGACACGATGTGCATCACATGACTGTAAAATTCGACCGTATAGCTGTCGGTAACCGTCACGCTGCCC
Source organism: Sphingopyxis sp. TUF1 (assembly GCF_036687315.1). Lineage (NCBI taxonomy): Bacteria > Pseudomonadati > Pseudomonadota > Alphaproteobacteria > Sphingomonadales > Sphingopyxidaceae > Sphingopyxis > Sphingopyxis kveilinensis. Next base: position 3,193,296 of record NZ_CP144683.1, on the reverse strand, counting down.
CCCACCGCCGCGCGACCGACGTCGTTGCGGCCAAGATCGAGCAGCATCAGGTGCTCGGCGCGTTCCTTAGGATCAGCGAGCAGCGATTCGCGATTTTCGGCGTCTTCGGCGCTCGTGCGCCCGCGCGGCCGCGTGCCGGCGATCGGACGGATCGTGATTTCGCCGTCGCGCACGCGCACCAGTATCTCGGGCGACGACCCGATCAGGGCAAAGCCCGGCAGGTCGAGAAAATAGAGGAAGGGCGACGGATTGACGCGGCGAAGCGCGCGGTAAAGATCGAAGGGCGGCAGGTCGAACGGCGTCGAAAAGCGCTGGGACAGCACGACCTGAAAAATGTCGCCCGCAGCAATATAATCCTTCGCCGCCGCGACCATCGCGGAAAAGCGTTCGGGCGACGTCGCGGGGATCGCGGCGATGTTTTCGGGCAGCAATGCAGTCGACGCGCGCTCGGCGTGGACGCTCACGCTCGACAGGCGCGCCGCAATGCTTTCGAGCCGTTCGTGCGCGGTCTCGATCATCCGGTCGATCGCGCCATGCGCATCGGGCCAGATCGGCGCGATCAGAAACAGTTCGTCGGCCAAGCGGTCGAAGACGAGGATCGTCGTCGGGCGCACGAAGATCATGTCGGGCAGGCCGAGTCCGGCGCCCGGCGCGCGGGCGATGCGCTCGACCAGGCCGATGGTTTCATAGGCGAAGAAGCCGACGAGCGTTGCGAGCGCCTTCGGCAGCCCGTCGGGCACATCGAACCGGCATTCGGCAACGAGATCGCGCAGCGCCTGCAATGCAGGAGCATCGACGGGCGCGAACGCCTCGCGGTCGCAGCGCCAGTCGCGGTTGATCCGCGCGGCATCGCCGCGCACCTCGAACATCAGGTCGGGGTCGAGCCCGATCAGGCTGTAGCGTCCGCGCGTCTCGCCGCTTTCGACCGATTCGAGCACCCAGTCGCCGCGGCCCGGTTCGATGAGCTTGAGCGCCGCCGATACGGGCGTTTCGATGTCGGCGATCAGCCGCTGCCAGACGACCGCGCCGCGCCCCCCTGCCAGCGCTTCGAGCGCCGCGGCCCTGCCCTCCAGGCTCACGCTTATTCGGCGACCGGCGCGGCGCCGGTCAGTTCGGCGCGCAGCTGATCGACAAGCTCCTTGTTGATCGTCACCCCGACGCGCCGCTTTGCCTCGGCGGCAAGCTGGTCGATCAGTTCGTTGCCGAACGCGGGGGCAAGCGGCTGTGCGATTGCAGCGACGCGCGCGGGTTCAATAGCCTTGGGATCGGGACGTTCCACCTCATTCAGCGCAATCACCATCCAGCCGCGATTGCCGGGGATTTCCAGCGTTTTCACGCTGCCCTCGGCCATCGAAAAGAGCAGCGCGAGTTCGGGCGGTACCGGCTGGCCGCTCTGACCCAGCTCACCGCGGCGACCGCCGATCGCCTGTACGCTGCCGATGTTCGGCCCCGCGGCTGCGACGGCTTCGTTCAGGCTCTTGCCGCCTTCGACCGCCTTGACGATCGCGCGCGCCTTGTCGCGCGCCACCTTCTGCCCCTCGGCAAAGCGCCATTCGCTGAGGAGATCGCCGCGAATCTGCGCAAAGGGCGGCGGCGCTGCGGCGACGATCGACTTCACGGCAAACACCGCAAATTTTTCGTTCTCGACGATCGTCGCGATGTGCCCCTCGCCCTCGCCGCCGACCTGGAAGGCCTGGGCAACGAGCGGCGCGAGTTCGGGCGCGGGGGCAAAGGCCGGTTGTGCCGGCGCGCGGCCGCTAGGTAAAATCGCCGGCGTTTCAATCAGCTGAAGCTTGCGGTCCGCCGCGACTTCCTCGACCGACGCGCCGCCGTTCACCGCATCCTGGATCGCGTTGTAATAATCGACGATCGCCTCGTTCGCCTTGTTCTTGGCAAGCTCGGCGCGGATTTCGGCGCTCGCATCGGCCAGGCTGCGCGCCGGACGTACCGTCACATCCTCCACGCGCGCCACCGTCCAGCCGAGACCGGTCTGCAACGGCCCGACCACATCGCCGCGCTTCGCAGCAAAGGCGGCCTTTGCCGCGGTCGCGCTCGTCGTTGCGGCATAGGCGGTCTGGGTCAGGTCGCCCGTCGTCGATGCCGACAGGCCGGCATCGGCGGCGGCACTCGCGATCGAAGCCCCGCCGCGCACTTTCGCGGCCAGGCTGTTCGCCGCCGCCTGATCGGGCAGGATCACCTGCGCAAAGCGCCGCGTTTCGCTCGCGGCATATTGCGCGGCATTGTCCTTATAGACCTTGGCGATTTCGGCATCTGTCACTGCGGGCACGGGCACCGAGCTGCGTTCGAACATCGCATATTGGATCACGCGGCGTTCGGGGATGGCGAATTTCGCGGCATTCTCCGTCAGAAACCGGCGCAGAACGGCATCGCCGGGATCGGCTTTCGGCGCGAAGGGGCTCGACGGAATGAACGTTGCCTGCCCGCGCCGCCGTTCGAGCAGCAGCGCGGCATAGGGCTGCGCCATGCCGGTCGCGAGGCGCGGCATCTGCGCGATCGGCACGGCAAGCTGCTCGAGCAGGATTTGCTGGCGCAGGTCGCGGCGCAGCTGCGCTTCGCTGATCCCGTTCTGGCGCAGGAAGTTCTCGAAAACCGTCTGGTCGAACCGTCCCGACACGCCGGCAAAGGCCGGCAGATCGGCAATCCGCCCGTCGATCAACCGCTTGCTGACGCCGAAGCCGAGCTCGCTCGCATATTGGTCGAACGCCAGCCCGTCGATCATCTGCCCGAGCACCTGATCGAGCCCGCCGCCTTCGACGAACGCGGCCATCGTCAGCCCGGGCTGGTCACGCCGCGCCTGATCATAGGCCTGCCGCACGCGGTCGCGCAGCTCACCGGCGCCGATATCTTCGCCGCCGACCTTGGCCACATTGGCGCCGCCGATCCCGCCAAAAGTCGAGTTTCCGGTGACGTCGCCCAGCGCAAAGGCAACACCGACAAGGACAACGAAGGCGAGCGCAAGGAACTTGCCGATCGTCGAGGAAAACATGGCGCGAATGGCAGTAATCATGAAACGGGCGGTCTTTCCGGCAGGGCGCAGCGAGGCGCGGTTGCGCGCTGCTTTAGAGGCGCGATGCCGCGGCATCAAGGCGCGAAAGGGGCTTTCTGGTGCCGCGCCGCACCGCTTGCCTTGCCGCGCGCTTCCCCGCTAGGGGCAGATCATCATTCGGATAAGCGGGAGAAGCGGGGCGATGACGCGGCGCAAATATGTGGTCGGCAACTGGAAGATGAACGGGCTGCGCGATGCGCTCGGCGAAGCGCGGGCGATCTTTGCCGCCGCCGAGGCACACCCCGGCGTCGATGTTGCGCTCTGCCCGCCCTTCACGCTGATCGGTGCGATGGCCGCGGCGACGCCGGGCAAGGTGGTCGGCGGGCAGGATTGCCATAGCGCCGCGTCGGGCGCCTATACCGGATCGGTCGCCGCGCCGATGCTCGCCGATGCGGGGGCATCGCTCGTCATCGTGGGACACAGCGAGCGGCGTGAAGGCTTTGGCGAAAGCGACGCCGATATCCGCGCCAAGGCCGAAGCGGGGCTCGCCGCGGGGCTGGCGGTCATCCTGTGCGTCGGCGAACCGCGCGAGGTCCGCGAATCGGGCGGCGCGATCGATTATGTGCTGGCGCAGATTGCAGGGTCGGTACCCGACAGCTTCGATCCGCAGCGGCTTGCCGTCGCTTATGAGCCGATCTGGGCGATCGGCACCGGACTGGTGCCAACCATCGCCGATGTCGCAGCGATGCATGGCGCGATCCGCGGCGCGCTGGCGGAACGGTTCGGCGATGCGGCACAGACGATCCGCATCCTTTATGGCGGCTCGGTCAATGGCGATAACGCCGCCGAATTGCTGGACGCCGGTGATGTCGACGGTGCGCTGGTCGGCGGCGCCAGCCTGACGGCGGCAAAGTTCGTGCCGATCGTCGAAGCGGCGGCGGCGCTCTGATCCGTCGCCCCCGCGAAGGCGGGGGCCGCTGGCAACCTTGCGCTACTCCGATTACGGCCCCCGCCTTCGCGGGGGCGACGCGACGTATGGCTTGAACCCCCGCCGCTTCGTCTCTATGTGCGCCGCGGGCGCGGTCGGTTTGAGGCCGCGCAAGTTCGGGAAAATATGATGTCCAGCCTTTTCACCTTCCTGCTCGTCGTCCAGGCGCTTGTTGCTGCCGCGATGATCGGCGTCATTTTGATGCAAAAGTCGGAAGGCGGCGGCCTGGGCGTCGGCGGCAGCCCTGCGGGTCTGCTGTCCGCGCGTGGCGCGGCGGATTTCATGACCCGTGCAACGACGGTACTCGCCTGCCTGTTCGTGGGTCTCTCGATCCTGCTTGCGGCGATGGCCTCGGTTGGCCGTAGCGGTTCGACGATCGACACCTCGCTGTCGAAATCGGCGCAGACGAGCGGCGCGGCCCCGAGCTCGTCGATCACGGCGCCGGCACAGCCCGCGGAAGGCGTCGCCACCGGCCCCGCATCCGCGCCGCTCACCGACGATCCGCTGGCCGCTGCCGCGGCCGCTGCGGCGAGCGAGAAAGCCGCTCTGGCCCCCGCCGAGGGCACGCAGGCGCCGCCCGCGACCAAATAAACGGCGGCTCGGGCCTCCGTATCCACCCGCACCCCGCGGAAATATTTTCCGCGGTTCGCGATTCGACGGCTTGCGCCGTCCCCCTCCCTTTGAGTAAGTCTTTCCTCCCATGGCGCGGTTCATTTTTATCACCGGCGGCGTGGTCTCCTCGCTTGGTAAGGGTTTGATGGCGGCAAGCCTTGCCGCCCTCCTGCAAGCGCGTGGCTATCGTGTCCGCATCCGGAAATTCGATCCCTATCTGAACGTCGATCCGGGCACGATGTCGCCCTATCAGCACGGCGAAGTCTATGTGACCGACGACGGGGCGGAAACCGACCTCGACCTCGGCCATTATGAACGCTTTACTGGCGTCGCCGCGCGCCAGAGCGACAATGTCACCTCGGGCCGCATCTATCAGGGCATCATCGCCAAGGAACGCCGCGGCGATTATCTGGGCGCAACGGTACAGGTCGTCCCCCACGTCACCGATGCGATCAAGGAATTTGCCCGCGCCGAAACCGACGATCTCGATTTCGTGCTGTGCGAAATCGGCGGCACCGTCGGCGACATCGAATCGCTGCCCTTCATCGAAGCGATCCGCCAGCTCAAGAACGAGGTGGGGCGTGAAAATGCCATCTCGGTCCACGTCACGCTGGTCCCCTATATCGCCGCCGCGGGCGAGCTGAAGACCAAGCCGACGCAGCACAGCGTGCGCGAACTCGCCTCGCTGGGCGTTCAGCCCGACATATTGCTCTGCCGCTGCGAAAAGCCGCTGCCCGACGGTGAGCGCGCCAAAATCGCGCAATTCTGCAACGTGCGGAAAGAAGCAGTGATTCCAGCGCTCGATGCCGACAGCATTTATTCGGTGCCGGTCCAATATCATGGCGAAGGACTCGATGCGGAGGTACTTCACGCCTTTGGAATCCACGACGCGCCCGCGCCGGACCTCACGGCCTGGTACGACATCATGGACCGCAAGCAGCATCCCGAAGGCGAAGTAACGATCGGCGTTGTGGGCAAATATGTCTCGTTGCCCGATGCTTACAAGTCGCTCAACGAGGCGCTCGTCCACGGCGGCATGGCGCACCGCGTCAAGGTCAATATCCGCTGGCTCGACGCCGAGATGTTCGAACGCGACGAGGATCTGGCGGCCAACCTTGAGCCGCTGCACGGCATCCTCGTCCCCGGCGGCTTCGGCGAACGCGGGTCCGAAGGCAAGATTTCGAGCGTGCGCTTCGCGCGCGAACGCGGCGTGCCCTTTTTCGGCATCTGCCTCGGTATGCAAATGGCGTGCATCGAGGCGGCGCGGAACACGAGCGGCATTGCCAAGGCATCGAGCACCGAGTTCGGCCCGACCGACGAACCCGTCGTGGGCCTGATCACCGAATGGATGAGCGCCGAAGGGTTGCAAAAACGCGGCGCCAACACCGATCTTGGCGGCACGATGCGCCTCGGCGCTTATGAAGCCAGGCTTTCGCCGAACAGCCATGTCGCCAGCGTCTATGGCGCCAACGCGATCAGCGAACGCCACCGCCACCGCTATGAAGTCAACGGCGCCTATCGCGACAGGCTCGAAAAGGGCGGGCTGGTCTTTTCGGGCATGTCGCCCGACGGCATGTTGCCGGAAATCGTTGAGCGCCCGGACCATCCGTGGTTTATCGGGGTGCAATTCCACCCGGAGCTCAAATCCAAGCCCTTTGACCCGCATCCCTTGTTCGCGGGTTTCATCGAAGCGGCGGTGAAACAGAGCCGGCTGGTCTGACCGATAAAGGGGATTGGGACCATGGATCACGCAAGACTTGCCGAGCTTCAGGGCCCCGATAGCATCTTTTCCGGCCTATCGGTCGAAGATTGGGCCGAGATCGCCAGCCGCGCGGTCCAGCTCAATTTCGCCAAGGGCAAGGAATTGCTCGTTCAGGGCGATCCCGGCGACATGATGCTGATTCTGACCGAAGGCACAGCGCGCGTGTCGATGCTGACCTTGGGCGGGCGTGAAATCGTCCTCGCCTATGCCGAACCGGGCGCGGTGCTGGGCGAAATCGCGCTGCTCGACGGCGGTGAGCGCACCGCGTCGGTGACCGCGACCAGCGCCGGCAGCGCGCTCCAGCTCGGCCGCAATGCGCTCAAGGATTTTGTCGCCAGCCACCCTGAATTTGCGTGGTCGCTGATGCAGCAGCTCGCGCGCCGGCTGCGCACCGCCGACCAGACGATCGAAAGCGACCGCGCCTACGCCTCCGGCCCGCGGCTTGCGCGCTATCTGAAGCGCCTGATCCGCAAGGATGTCGGTGCGTCGCAGCGCGTCGAACTCAGCCAGACCGAACTTGGCAATTTCGCCGGAATGAGCCGCGAACATATCAACCGCCAGCTCAAAAGCTGGGAGGAATCGGGTATCATCGCGCTCGAACAGGGCCGCGTGCGCGTGCTGGAGCCCGACATGCTCGAGGACATCAGCGAAAGCGAGGGATGACGGGGTTTTCGGGATGTGCCCTCCGCATCCACTTGCCACGGACTCACATTCCATCGTCATCCCGGCGAAGGCCGGGATCTCACCCTATCGGATTGACGCACCCGCGAGGTCCCGGCCTTCGCCGGGGTGACGGGTTGGGGCACCCGCTCGCGCCCTACCCCTCGTCCCGCGCCGGCAGGCTCAGCTTGAAGCGTGCCCCCTGCCCCGGCGCGCTGTCCACCGTCAGGTCGCCGTCCATCGCGCGCGCAAGGCGCCGGGCGATATAAAGGCCGAGCCCCGATCCGCCGCTGTCGGTGCGCCCCAGCCGCTCGAATTTTTCAAACACCTTCGCCTGTTGCCCGGCGTCGATCCCCTGCCCCTGATCGGCGACGGTGACCATCGCGCGGTCGCCCTCGCGATCGACGCGGATCCATATCTGCGAATCATCAGGCGAATAGCGGATCGCATTGCCGAGCAGGTTGAGCAGCACCTGAAGCACGCGGCGGAACTCGCCGGTGGCGGGCATCCGGTCGTCGGTGCTCGGCGCCGATATGCGAATCCCCTTTTCCTCGGCCTTCATGCCGAGCAACCCGACCGCACGGCGGGCCAGATCGCCGAGATCAATGTCGTCGCGCGCCGCCTTGAACCCGGGCCGTTCGATATTCTGAAGATCGGCAAGATCGTCGACCAATCCCAGCAGGTGCCGCCCCGCATGGGCAATATCGCCGGCGTAGCGCGCGTAATCGGCGCGAATCGGCCCGTCGAGCTGGCCGGAGATCGTCTCCGCCGTGGCGATGATGCGGCTGAGCGGCCCGCGCAGCGCCCCGTCGATCCGGCGCCCGAACTTCGGATCGGACAGTGGCAGCGATCCGAAAGCGGGATCGGCCAGCGCGGCCGCAGCCTTGGGCACGGCGACGGGCGCCGCGTCGGTGATGGCAGCAAAACCACGAAACCCCGTGAAGCGGCCCGCCGCATCGAACAGCGCCTCGCCCGAAAGGATCATCGTTGCGCCGGCCGCGCTAACCGTCTGGCCATCGAAACGCGATTGCTGTGCAAGCGCGCGCAGCACCGGAAAACGTCCGTCAGCGTCGGGTTGCAGTTCGAAAAGCTCGGACAACGACCGCCCTTCCCATCCCGCCGGCACCCCGGGGCCGTTCCCCGCTGCGCGGAGCGCGACGAGGCGCAACTGCGGATCGCATTCCCACGACCATCCGTCGATGAGGGTCGTCTCGTCGGCGACCGGCGGAATGTGCGGCGGCGTCACCGCGCGCGCGCGCCAGTCGCTGATCTCGATGCTCGCGCCCTCGGCATCGGGCGTGATCCGCACCAGCGCGTGGATGTCGCTATGGTCGTCGGCGGCATAAAGCGGCCGGCTGATGTCGCGAAGCAATCGCTGCGACAGCGCGACGAGCCGCGCGAGGTGCGGCAGCGCGATCGGCTTGCCGAGCCCTGCCCCGGCGCGCTGTTGCAGCCGCAGCAGCGGCGCATCTGCGCTCACCAGCGCGCCCGACTGATCGACACGGCCGCGGATGACGCGATCGTTCATCGCCCTGCCTCCCCAGCAAAGCCGTGACTATCGCTCACCGCCCGCGCCGGCAGCATCGCCAGCGACGCCTCGAGCGGCGCGAGCGCATCGCGGTCGAGCCTCAGCGGGGCAAGCAGCGACGGCAGCGCAGCGGTCTCGGCGGTGACGAGCGCCAGCGCCGTATCGGCATAGCCTCGTCGCTGCGCCGCCGCGGCCAGCGCAATCAGCGCCGGCCAGTCATGCGCGGCAATGGCTGCGCGCGCGGCGTCCGGCAGCGCGTCCTCCACGGCGTCATGATAGGCTATCGCCGCCGCGGTCATCCCTGGCGCCTCGGACTGCCGCTCGACAGCCTTGCGCACAGCATCGCCCAGATCCGCCGCGCGGCCGGTATCGATACTGACCGCGGCCAGCTGCCAGCCCGCGACATCGTGGAGGAGCGCGCGGAAAATCTCGCTGTCGAGGTCGGCGACCGCCAGCTTCGGCTGCCCATAGGCGTCGAAACGCCGCCGGTCGGCGATGCGCAATGCCAGATAGGCGCGGTCGCGCGCCGTCATCGGGCCGGCCACCTCGGTCGCCGCATCTTCTTCATCGGACTCGGGGGCCAGCGGGACCGGAATTGCTCGCTCGGCTGACAGCGCCCGCCAGCGATGCTCCTCAGCCCGCCCGAAGCAGATGCCGGCAAGCCGCGCGGCGCCCGGCACTCCGCTGCGCAGCCATTCGGTCCACAGTCCGCCGAAATCGACCGCTGGATCGATCAGTTCCGCCACCTCTGCGACCAGCCGCCGCGCGATTCCCAGCGAAAGCGCGCGCTGTTCCTCGGTCAGCCGCCCCGCGGCGGGCGCGGCAAAATAGTCCGCCAGTTCGCCCAGGCGCGCGGACAGCGTCGGTGACGGCGGTTCGACGCCAGGAAAGGAGAGCGGTTCACTCATGCGCACCCGCCAATAGCAGCTTGGCGTTAATAGGCCTTAAACCTTGAAGGACGTTGTTTTACTGGGCCTCAGGCCGCCGCGCGAGGCGGAGCCAGAGCAGATTCTGGAACAGTGCGAGCAGTGGCAGGATCGCGAACATCAGCGGCGCGACCCCGATCAGCAATGCGGGCGCCAGCATGATCCATGCCTGATCGGCGTCGGGAAGGAGCCAGTGGAACCGCCGCCGAGCGCCCAGATCTTCGTACAGGGCTCGTGCAAGCAGGATCGCCGCAGCGAGGCACGGCGCTAGCGCGGCCTCTGCAAAAGACGGTATCGCGCGGCCCGCACCGAGCGCCAGCAGCCACGGGAAACCGGCAAGCAGGACGAGCGCAAAACCGCGGATGACCGCGCGCGCGCGATCCTGCGCCGCACTTTCGGCGCGAAACGCCGCCAGGAAACGCATCGCCGCGAGCCCGAGCCCGCCCAAGATCGCGGCAAGCGTGCCCGCCGCCGCCAATCCGCTGGCAGCCAGCAAAGCGACCCCCAGCCACAGCAACGCGGTGACATGCGGCAGGAAACGCGCCGTATTCGGCGATTTGACGAGCAGCGGTCCGGCGAGCCGCACCAGCGGCATCATGATCGCCGAGCGCCCCAGCCCCATGCCGCCATACTCGACCCTCTGCAGACTCGATTGCTCGATCAGCACCGCGGTCGGGCGATCGGCAACGATCGCAATCTCGCCCTGTTCGAACAGCGCCGGCTCGCAATAGAGCCGCCGTGCGCCCGCCTGCACGGCAAGCCGCAGCAAGGTGAGCATCATGTCCCATTCGCCGGGCATCGCGGCGAGCTCGGCGACCATCGGCTGCGAAACCGAAGCCAGCCCGCCCCAGCGCCGCGTCGCGTCGATCCGCTCGAACCCCTGCGTCAGCACGGTGTCGCCGGTCACGAGGATCGCTGGCGAGCCCGGCTTCGCGATCGCGGCATAATGCGTTCCCCCGGCGCGCAGGCCATCGGCGACCAGCAGGATCTGATCATCGGCCTCGACCAGCGGCACAAGGTCGCTCGCCGCGCGCACCGGCGTCACTTTCAATCCCCGGCTACGAATCCGGTCGCACACGGCGAGCAGGTCGGCCGGCACCGCGGCGACCGCGACGGCGATGTGCGTGACCCCAACGTCGGCAAGGCGCGCCGCCTGCCGCTCGATCAGCGTTTCGCCCGCGACGGTGACGAGCGCGCGTAAGCCGCCGTCGGACAGGGTCTCGCTGGCGCCGACGAGCGCGATCAGGGCCATAGGCGGGCAAGGGGCAGCAAGAAATGCACGGTTCAACCTATTATGGCGGCCCGCGGCTTTGGCAAGCATCGCTTGTTCCGGCCCGGCTGCGCATGATAGGCGTGGCCCCCATGACGGACCGGGGATCGGCGGTGGTGATCGGCGCAGCGGGCGGCATCGGCGCGGCTTTGGCCGACGCGCTTGCGGCCGATGGACGCCATGACGCCATCCACCGCCTTGCCCGATCGGCGCCCGCGCCGCTGACGGTCGACATCACCGACGCGGATTCCGTCGCCGCGGCGGCGGCAATGGTCGCGGCGAGCGGCGCACCGCCCCGCCTCGTCATCGTCGCGACAGGCCTTCTCCACGCCGACGGCCATCGGCCCGAACGCAGCCTGTCCGACATCGATCCCGCATGGATGGCGCGCAATTTTGAGGTCAACACGATCGGCCCGGCGCTGGTCGCGCGCCATTTCCTGCCGCTGCTGCCCCGCCATGGACGCACCATATTTGCCGCCCTGTCGGCGCGGGTCGGCAGCATCGGCGACAACCGCAGCGGCGGCTGGTTCAGCTATCGCGCGTCGAAAGCCGCGCTCAACCAGCTCGTCCGCAGCTTCGCGATCGCCGAGGCGCGGCGCAATCCGGACGCGGTGGTCGTCGCCTTGCACCCCGGCACGGTCGACACGGTGATGTCGCGGCCGTTCCAGCGCGCGGTGCCGCCCGCGGCGCTCGTGACGCCGCCCGACGCGGCGGCCAACCTGCTGCGCACGATCGATGCGCTGACACCCGCCCAATCGGGGCGAATTTTCGCATGGGACGGCAGCGAAATCATTCCCTGAAAATCGCCCGAATCACTGGCAATTCGTCGCGCCATGGGCTAGGCCAAACCCATCTCCCGATAAGCAGAAAAAAGGCCGGGTCTTGACCGAAGAAAATACGCCTGTGCAGCCGTCCGAGGACGGCGTTTCGCCGATCAATATCGTCGACGAAATGAAGACGTCGTACCTCGATTATGCGATGAGCGTGATCGTCAGCCGCGCGCTGCCCGACGTGCGCGACGGCCTGAAGCCCGTCCACCGCCGCATCCTTTATGCGGCGCAGGAAGGCGGCTTCGTCCCCGGCCGCCCGTACAAGAAATCGGCGAAGATCGTCGGCGACGTCATGGGTAATTATCACCCGCACGGCGACAGCGCGATCTACGACGCGCTCGCGCGCATGACGCAGGACTGGTCGCTGCGCGTGCCCTTGATCGACGGTCAGGGCAATTTCGGTTCGATGGACCCCGATCCGCCGGCGTCGATGCGCTACACCGAGGCGCGCCTGGCCAAGACCGCGATGGTGCTGCTGAACGATCTCGACAAGGATACGGTCGACTTCCAGCCCAACTATGACGCGAGCCGCGAGGAGCCGACCGTGCTTCCCGCGCGCTTCCCCAATTTGCTCGTCAACGGCGCGGGCGGCATCGCGGTCGGTATGGCGACCAACATTCCGCCGCACAACCTCGGTGAAGTCGTCGATGCGACGCTCGCGATGATCGACCGCCAGCTCGAGGGCGGCGAACCGCTGACCCTCGAAGAATTGATGGCGATCGTCCCCGGTCCCGACTTCCCGACCGGCGCGATGATGCTGGGTCAGGGCGGCGCGCGCAACGCCTATGCCACCGGCCGCGGCTCGATCATGATGCGCGCGACGCACATCATCGAGGAAGGCAGGAACGACCGCCAGTCGATTGTTTTGACGTCGATTCCCTTTCAGGTCGGCAAGTCGGGCCTAGTCGAGAAGATCGCCGAGGCGGCACGCGACAAGAGGATCGAGGGCGTCGCCGACATCCGCGACGAATCGAACCGCGAGGGCGTGCGCGTCGTCATCGAACTGAAGCGCGACGCGACCGCCGAGGTTGTGCTTAACCAGCTGTGGCGTCACACCCCCGCGCAGTCGAGCTTCCCCGCGAACATGCTCGCGATCCGCGGCGGCCGCCCCGAAATGATGGGGCTGAAGGATATTCTTTCGGCCTTCATCACCTTCCGCGAAGAGGTCATCACCCGCCGCTGCAAGTTCGAGCTCGCCAAGGCACGCGACCGCGCGCACATCTTGCTCGGCCTCGTCGTCGCGGTAAGCAACCTCGACGAAGTCGTCCGCATCATCCGCGGCTCGAACTCGCCCGCCGCCGCGCGCGAAGCGCTGCTCGCGCGTGAATGGCCGATCGGCGAAATCGCGCCCTATATCCGCCTCGTCGAAGCGATCGAAGGCGAGATGGAGGAAGCCGCGATCTATCGCTTGTCCGAAGTGCAGGTTAAGGCAATTCTCGACCTTCGCCTCCACCGCCTTACCGCGCTCGGCCGCGACGAAATCGGCAAGGAACTCGAGGAGTTGGCGACCGAAATTGAGGAGCTGCTTTCGATCCTCGCGGACCGCGTAAAACTCTATGGGGTGATGCGCGAGGAACTGGTCGCAGTGCGCGACGAGTTTGCAACCCCGCGCAAGACGCTCGTCGCTCCCGCCGCCGACGGCATCGACGACGAAGATCTCATCGAGCGCGAGGAGATGGTCGTCACCGTCACGATGGACGGCTATATCAAGCGCACTCCGCTCGACACCTTCCGCGCCCAGCGCCGCGGCGGCAAGGGCCGCGCGGGCATGGCGACGAAGGACGAGGATGTCGTCACGGAATTGTTCGTCACCTCGACGCACACGCCCGTCCTCTTCTTCTCGACCGCGGGCAAAGTCTATCGCATGAAAGTGTGGCGCCTGCCCGAAGGCGGGCCCGCGACGCGCGGGCGGCCGATGGTCAACCTGCTGCCGCTCGCGACCGGCGAGACGATCTCGACCGTGCTGCCGCTGCCCGAGGACGAGGCCGAGTGGGGCAAGCTGCACGTCATGTTCGCCACGGCGAAGGGCAGCGTACGCCGCAACAGCATGGACGCCTTCACCAACGTGCCGTCGAACGGCAAGATTGCCATGAAGTTCGAGGGCGAGGACGAGGACGACCGGCTGATCGGCGTCGCGCTGCTCGACGAAAGCGACGATGTGCTGCTCGCGACGCGGCAGGGCAAGGCGATCCGCTTTGCCGGCGATGATGTTCGCGAATTCCAGAGCCGCAATTCGACGGGGGTGCGCGGGATGCGCCTTGCCGATGGCGACGAGGTCATCTCGCTGTCGATCCTCCACCGCGTCGGCACCAGCAGTGACGAGCGCGAAGCCTATCTGCGCGCCGCGCCGTGGAAAGATAACGAGAACGCCCCAACCTTGGACGAGGCCCGCATGGCCGAGCTGGCCGCGCGCGAACAGTTCATCCTGACCGTCTGCGCCAACGGCTATGGCAAGCTGTCCTCGGCTTATGAATATCGCCGCACCGGCCGCGGCGGCCAAGGGATTACCAACATCGACAATATCGCCCGCAACGGCCCGGTTGTCGCGAGCTTCCCGGCGACGAAGGAGCATCAGCTGATGCTCGTCACCGATCAGGCGAAGCTGATCCGCATGGGGCTCGGTTCGATGCGCGTCATCGGCCGCGGCAGTGCGGGCGTTCGCCTGTTCGACGTCGCCAAAGACGAACATGTCGTCTCGGCCGCGCTGATCGAGGAGGACGAGGATGCAGAGGGCGTTCAGGAAACGGCGGTCGAAGCGCCGACTAGCGAAGCACCGTCCGAATGATGAGACCGGCCACTGCCTTCAAGGTGCTGACCGCCCAGCAATGGACGGATTTCGAGCGTGAACGCGTATTCCGCGGCGCTCCCGTGGACATTGAGGACGGCTATATCCACCTGTCGACCGCGGACCAGCTGGAAGCAACGATCGCCAAATATTTTGCGGGGCAAGGCTGCCTGAGGATCGTCGAGGTCGACCTGGTCCAGCTCGGCGATGCAGTGCGCTGGGAACCGGCCCGCGGCGGCGACCTCTTTCCACATGTCTACGCCGCCCTGCCCATCGAAGCGGTGGTTAGCCTGCAACAGCGCGATTGACCGCGCGGGTGGCGTACTTTGATTGCCTGAGGCTCCGAGACCCGGGCAGTCACAAAATGCGATAGCGGCTTTTTTTGGGAGGACTGCCATTAATCCTCCCTGTGGCGCAGCCATGGGGAGGTGGCAGCGCGAAGCGCTGACGGAGGGGCAATAACGCGACGTTGCCGCCCCTCCACCACCGCTTCGCGGCGGTCCCCCTCCCCATCGCTGCGCGACAGGGAGGATCAGATGTCCCCAATCGATCGTTTCGAGCTATCCGTCATCCCGGACTTGATCCGGGATCCATTGCTTCAACGCTGAACGACCCGGACGCCCTGCGCCTCACATCACGAACAGCATCGTCGCCGTAAAAAAGATCGCGAAGCTCTGAAGAAACAATCGGAAGTCATTATTCGAAAAGATCGTCACCGGCTCGCGATGTGCCGCCAGCGCCGTGCGCAGTTCGCCCTGCCAATCCTTGGGCGCGTTCATCCGCGCGATCGTCAGCCGCCGCGCGCCATGTTCCCGCACGCGGCCGCGAATATTGATATGATCGCCCGAATCCATGCACCCAAGGCTAGGCCCATGTTAACGAGTCGGTAAGGTTAAAAGATCGTTAACGGCAGCGCCGTCCCGATGCGGGACGTTTAACTGCTAACCACGCGGCATTGGCCGAACACGGAGTTGCCGGCCATCCTGCACCCCCTTCTGGAACGATTTGCACGGTGCGGGGCGCATTCTGGGCCCCAGACACAGTCGAACTTCCTTCAGCCATCCCGCCCGATCGGATGTCACTGCAATCATCGCCGGTGTGATGCCCCGATTGACCGCGGCAAACGCAGAGCGAATGCCGCCCGCGGTCTGCCGCCGCGCCGCGAGTATCTTCATCTCCGGAAAACGGACCGCGCGAAACAGCAGCTCGGCAGCGCGAAAATAGGCGGCCGGATTCGGGCTCATGCACGTTCCATGCTTCGCCCATTCATGCTGGATCAGCTGCACCGACGGCGTCATGCACAAATGCTTTCTCAGCACCGGCTGCGGCACGATCTTGGCCGGGCGGCACCATTGCGGATAGCCCGCATTGTCGGTTTCGGGCCAAAGCCCGTGCAGCACCCAGCCAAAGCGGCCATTCTCTCCCGAACATTGAAAGCCGTCGCGCGCGCCTTTGGAATCACGGACCCCCGCACAATGTTGCGGCGACCAGCTCATCGCCAGCAGATGGCCGGTGATGGGTGGCCGCCGAACCGGCTCGCCCCGCGGCGGCTGTTCGATCCGCGGCACGAGAATCCGGTCGGGCAACGAACAGGCAAGCGCTTGTGCTTGCGCTGCGGCGGGCGCGAGCGCCAGTGCGGCGGCGCTAAGCCAGCGCAAAATCGAGCCCGATGTCGGCCGCGGGCGCCGATTGGGTGAGGCGACCGACCGAAACATAGGTAACGCCCGTTTCGGCGATGTCGCGGATCGTGTCGAGCCGCACCCCGCCCGACGCTTCGGTCGGTACTTCACCGTCCACCAGCACGACGCATTGGCGCAGCTCTTCGAGGCTCATATTGTCGAGCAACAAATGCGTCGCCCCGGCCTTCAGCGCCGGTTCGACCTGCGCCACGCGGTCGACCTCGACGATGATGTCCGCAATTCCCGCCGCGACCGCACGCCGCACCGCCTCCTCGACCGACCCCGCGACGGCGACGTGATTGTCCTTGATCATCGCCGCATCCCACAGCCCCATCCGGTGATTCTTCGCGCCGCCCATCCGCGTCGCATATTTTTCCAGCACGCGAAGGCCGGGGATCGTCTTACGCGTGTCGAGCAACGTCGCGCCGGTTCCCGCGATCGCGTCGACATATTGACACGTCATCGTCGCAATGCCCGACAGATGCTGCACGGTGTTGAGCGCCGACCGTTCGGCGGTCAACATCGCGCGCGCATTGCCCGACAGGCGCATCAAATCGCTGCCCGCGGCGACGCCGGCGCCCTCTTCGGCCAGGATTTCGATCTCCATGGCAGGATCGAGCGCGCGAAAGAAAGCTTCGGCGATCGGCAGCCCCGCAACGATGATCGCATCGCGGCTGTCCATTAGCCCGCCAAAACGCGCATCGGCGGGAATCACCGCCATCGATGTAATATCGCCCCCCACCCCCAAATCTTCGGCGAATGTAGCGCGGACGAAAGCGTCGAGGTCGAAATCGGGAAGGGAAAATTGGGTCATGCAACCGCGATAATGGGCGCCCGCAGCAAATCAACTTGACGTTTACGTAAAGTGGCGCTGACATACATCGCATAACAAAACGGAGAGGCTTCCATGCAATCACCCATTGCGACGATGCTCGGCATTGAATTTCCCTTGCTCGCTTTCTCGCACTGCCGCGACGTCGTGGTGGCGGTGTCGAAGGCGGGCGGCATGGGGGTGTTCGGCGCCGCCGCACTGCCGCCCGAACGGCTCGAAGAGGAACTTGCGTGGATCGACGCGCATATCGGCGGCCGCCCCTACGGCGTCGATCTGATCGTGCCCAACAGCTTCGCCGGCAAGGGGGACGCCCCGTCGGCGGGCGCCGCGCAGATTCCCGAGACGCATCTGAACTTCGCCGCCGACCTGCTCGGCAAATTCGACGTCGATGCATCGGGCCTCGACTCGGCGATGGAAGCGCGGCAGAGCTTTGGCGACAATATGCACGAAGAGGGCGCGGCCCGGCTGCTCGAAGTCGCTTTCCGCCACCCGATCAAGCTGATCGCCAACGCGCTCGGCGTCCCGCCGCCGCTGATGCTTGAGCTAGGAAAGCGGCATAATGTGCCCGTCGCCGCGCTCGTCGGCACGCGCGATCATGCGCTCGCGCAGGTGCGCGCAGGCGTCGACATATTGGTCGTCGCGGGTGGCGAAGCGGGCGGGCATTGCGGCGAGGTCGCGACGATGGTGCTCGTCCCCGAGGTCGCGGCGGCACTCGACGCGATGGGCGATACCACACCGATCCTAGCCGCGGGCGGCATCGTCACCGGGCGCCAGATGGCAGCAGCGATGGCGATGGGTGCGCACGGCGCGTGGACCGGATCGGTGTGGCTGACGACCGCCGAGGCCGAGACCAGCCCGGTCGTGAAGGAAAAGATGCTCGCCGCCTCGTCGCGCGACACGGTGCGCTCGAAAAGTCGCACCGGCAAGCCGTCGCGCCAGCTCCGCTCGCCGTGGACCGACGCGTGGGAGGCCGAAGGCGCGCCGAAACCGCTGCCCATGCCGCTCCAGTCACTGGTCAGCGAACCGGCGCTGCGCAAGGTCGATAAATTGTCCGAGGGCGGCCACGAAGGCGCCAAAGCACTCGCAACCTATTGGGTCGGCCAGGGCGTCGGCTTGATGAACGAAGCGATGGGCGCCGGACAGGTTGTGCAGGCGTTCAAGGAAGACTGGATCGCCGCGTGCGAGCGGCTGAACGGGTTTATCGGAGAGTGAGCAATTTGATCCTCCCTGTCGCGCAGCGATGGGGAGGTGGCAGCGCGAAGCGCTGACGGAGGGGCTATTGCGCCGACGTTGCGAGGCCCCTCCACCACTCGCTGCGCGAGCGGTCCCCCTCCCCATGGCCTTCGGCCACAGGGAGGATTGCCTGAACTTTTAAGAAATCGTCGCTTTCACGATCTTGCCCGGCTCACGCGGCGGCTCGCCCTTGGGCAGCGCGTCGACATTATCCATACCCTCGATCACTTCGCCCCAGACGGTGTACTGGTTGTCGAGAAAGCGCGCATCCTCGAAGCAGATGAAGAACTGGCTGTTCGCGCTGTTCGGATTCTGCGCGCGCGCCATCGAACAGACGCCGCGGACATGCGGTTCGCTGCTGAATTCCTGCGGCAGGTCGGGAAGCTCGCTACCACCCATGCCGGTACCCGTGGGGTCGCCGCCCTGCGCCATGAAGCCCGGGATCACGCGGTGGAAGACGACGCCGTCATAAAAGCCCTCTTTCGCGAGCGTGGAAATGCGCTCGACATGCAGCGGGGCAAGATCGGGGCGAAGGCGGATGACGACATCGCCGGTCGACAGCGAAAGCGTGAGGGTATCGGACATAACTAGGCTCCTGTAATCGAGGTTGGCAGCGCCATAGCGGCCCTGCGCGCGCAAGGCCACGCACTAATTGCCGAAACGACCTTCGTGGCGTTGCCATCGGCCGGTCGCCGCACTAGGGGAAAGGCGGACGCCGCAAATGACCAGGGAGGACCGCGCGATGGACGAACGCGAAGAATCCCGGCCGCCAGAAGACGTGAAGATTGCCGTCGATCGCGAAGAGATCGTGACCGAACTCGACGAGGACGACCGGCTGAAGCCCGATTTCGTGCGCGACGTGATCGACCTGGCCGAAGCCGGCGAAGGCGAGGCAGCGCGCGAACGCATCGGCCGCCTGCACCCTGCGGACATCGCCGACCTGTTCGAGCTCGCGCGGTCGGATGAGCGCCCGATGCTCGCTGCCGTGCTTGGCGACATGCTGTCCGCCGACGTGCTGGCGGAAATGAACGACTATGTGCGCGAGGAGCTGATCGACCTGCTCGCGCCCGAGCAAGTCGCCGAACTCGCGTCCGAACTCGATACCGACGACGCGGTCGCGATCATCGAGGATATGGAAGCCGACGAGCAACAAGCCGTGCTCGACGCAATGGAGCCCGAAGATCGCGCCGCGATCGAAGATGCTCTGTCCTTCCCCGAGGAATCGGCCGGCCGCCTGATGCAGCGCGACCTGGTCGCGGTGCCCGAGCATGTCACGGTCGGCGACGTGATCGACAGGCTGCGCGAGGATACCCATCTCACCAGCGATTTCTGGGAAATCTTCGTCGTCGATCCGATGCACCGTCCTGTCGGCACCTGCCAGCTGAGCTGGATTCTCCGTACGCCGCGCGACATTGCGATCAGCGACGTGATGAAGCGCGAACAGACGTTGATCCCGGTCGATATGGACCAGGAAGAGGTTGCGCTGCGCTTCCAAAAATATGCGCTGATCTCGGCCGCGGTCGTCGACAAGGCGGGGCGCCTCGTCGGCATGATCACGGTCGACGACATCGTCCACATCATCCAGGAGGAGGCGGGCGAGGATATATTGCGCCTGTCGGGCGCGGGCGATGGCGACATTAACGAGCCGATCCGCGAAACATACAGTGCGCGCGTGCGCTGGCTGATCGCCAACCTCGGCACCGCGCTCGTCGCCTCGACGATCGTGGGCATTTTCGGCGGCGCGATCGAGCAGATGGTTGCGCTAGCAGCGCTGATGCCGATCGTTGCGGGGGTCGGCGGTAACGCCGGCACGCAAACGCTGGCGGTGACAGTGCGCGCGCTCGCGATGAACCAGCTCACCGATTCGAACAGCTGGCGCGCAATCTGGCGCGAAATGAAGATCGCCTTGCTGAACGGCGGCACAATAGCCGTGATTGCGGGGGGTGCGACCGCCCTATGGTTTGCAAATCCCGCGTTGGGCGGCGTCATCGCGGCGGCGATGGTCGTCAATATTTTCGTTGCAGGCGTAGCCGGGGTCGCTATCCCCCTATTGCTCGACCGGCTCGATCAGGATCCGGCCGTCGCCAGTTCGATTTTCGTCACGATGACGACCGACTCCATGGGCTTTCTGGCGTTCCTGGGCCTCGCGGTGCTGAGCGGACTGACGACGCTCTAAACCTAAGCAATTGCTTTTCAACGATCAGTATCGGTGCCCAAAAAAATTTCGCTATTCCGATTCTTTTTTGGAACTTTTCGAACAATTCGGTCGTTTCCCGTTCGAGCAGCGGTCATCGCCCCCCCGCAGCGCTGCTCAGCAACATTGGCCCGGCCCGCATTCCCTCCCCCCCCTCGAAGCGTGCCGGGCCATTTTGCGTCACGATTTGATTGAGGTGAGAAGAGATGACTGGTTTTCGTGCGATCCTCCTGGCTCTGCTCGCCAGCTTTCTGGTCGCTGGCTGCAACACGGTGAAGGGCGTCGGCCGCGATATCGAATCGGTCGGCGAAGCAGGCGACCGGGCGATCTGATCCGATATGTCGCTTATTCTATGCCTCTTCGAGAGGTTCGACAGGCGCCGCTTCGGCGCCTGTTTTGCGTCGGCGCTGAGTGAACCAGATCGCGAAGATCGAAAATTCGTAAAGCAGGATCAGGGGCACCGCGAGCAGGAACTGGCTTAAAATATCGGGCGGCGTTGCGACCGCCGAAATGGCAAAGGCCGCGACGATCATGTAGCGCCGCGCCGCGATGAGCTGATCGCGACTGACAAGTCCGGCGCGCTCGATCAGCATCAGCAGGATCGGCAGCAGGAACGCGATCCCGAACGCCATGATGAACTGCATCGTGAAATCGAGATAATTGCCTACCGACGGCAAAGCCTCCTGCGTCACCCCGCCGACATTGCCCTGAAAGCCGAGCAAAAAGCGCAGCGCGAGGGGAATGGTGATGAAATAGGCGAAGGACGCCCCCACCGCGAACAGCACAGGCGTCGCGAAAAGAAAGGGCAGCAGCGCGCGCTTTTCCTGACGATAGAGGCCGGGCGCGACGAATTTCCAGAGCTGGTTCGCGATCACCGGAAAGGCGATCATCATCGACGCGAAAAAGGCGACCTTCACCTCGACGAAAAAGGCCTCAAACAGCTGCGTGTAGATAAGTCTGCCCTGCCCCGCAGCGATCAGCGGCTGGACGAGGATCGCAAAGATCGGCCGCGCGAAATAGAAGCAGACTCCGAAGGCGAGCGCGACGGCGAGCAGCGATTTGAGCAGACGCGAGCGAAGCTCGATCAGATGGTCGAGCAGCGGCATCTTGCCGCCGGCGCCGTCTTCGTCGCTCCGCATATCCGGGCTGCCGTCGCTCATGGAAGCGGTCCGCTGCGCGGCGGCACGACATGTGTCTCGCCCCCGCCCGCGTCGCCCACGGAATCCGGCGCTTCGTCGGCCTTGTCCGTGCGATCCGCATCGGCCGGTGGCTGCGCCGGTGATGGATTGGCCGGCTTCGCGGCCGCGACGCTGTCGGCGTCATCGATGCGCGGAAATTCGCGCATGATCGCCTCATTCTGCTCGCGCCACTGCTTCTCCAGTTCTTCGAGTTCGGCCTCGCGCATCATCGTGTCGAGCCCGGCGCGAAAATGGCGCGCCATGCCGCGCGCCTTGCCCATCCATTTGCCGACAAAGCGCATCGCCTTGGGCAAATCCTTGGGCCCGATAACGACCAGGGCCACCACCACGACGAGCAGCAACTCGGTGGGCGCAACATCAAACATGAGTCAGCCTGTCCCCCGCGAACGGAAAGCGGTCAGCGGTTTTCGGTTTCCGCGGTGGGGGTGGGAGTCGCGGTCAGATCGGGCGCGCGCTGACCATCGATCTGCTTCGGTGCGGGGGTCGGCGTATCGTCGTCGGCCATGCCCTTCTTGAAGCTTTTGATGCCCTTGGCGACATCGCCCATCATGTCCGAAAAACGCCCCTTGCCGAACAGCAGCAGGACGAGGATCCCGACCACGAGCCAGTGCCAGATGCTGAAGCTACCCATCTCACATTCTCCTTGAGGGGCTCATCTAAGCCTCTTCGCCGTCATTTACTAGGTCCAGTTCGCCCATCGCCGCTTCAAAAGCGAGATCGACCGGATCGAGCAGGCCCGCCGCGCGCAGATCATCGAGCCCCGGCAGATCCTTGCGGCTGCTAAGGCCGAAATGCTGCAAAAATGCGTCGGTGGTCTTGTAGATCAGCGGCCGCCCCGGCACTTCGCGCCGTCCGGCGGGCGCAATCCACTCGGCTTCCATCAGCACGTCAAGCGTGCCTTTCGACGTCTGCACACCGCGGATCGCCTCGATCTCGGCGCGGCTGACGGGTTCGTGATAGGCGACGATCGCCAGCACCTCGGCAGCGGCGCGCGACAGCTTGCGCGGATCGTCACGCTCGCGGCGGAGCAGGTGGGCCAGATCCGCCGGAGTCTGAAAATGCCAGTGGCCGCCGCGCTCGACGAGTTCGACGCCGCTCCCTGCATGGCGCGCGGCGATCATTTCGATAATCGACCTCACCTGTCCCGGGGTCATTTCATCGCCAAGCCGGCCGGAAACCTGCCGTGCGTCGAGCGGCTCGTCACTCGCAAAAAGCATCGCCTCGATCGCACGCTCCAGATCGTCGATCATGCCCCCCGTCCCCCTGTAGCCGACCGCAGATAGAGCGGCTCGAACGCGCCATCTTGCTTCAGGTCAACCCGCCCCTGGCGCGCCAGTTCGAGCGCCGCGACAAAGCTCGACGCGATCGCCGAGCGGCGCAGCGGACCTTGATAGTCGGCGGGCAAAAAATCGGCCAGCTCGCCCCAGTCGAGCTTTACGCCCAGCATCCGTTCAAGGTGATGCAGCGCGGCGTCGAGCGTGATGACCGGACGCCGCGACACCATATGGACCACGGGTTCGGACCGCAGCTTGACCTGTCCGTAAGCCGCCAGAATGTCGTAGAGGCTGGCATCCCAACGCCGAAGTTTGACATCGTGCAGCCCCTCTGGCCGCGGGCGCAGGAAAACATCGCGGCCGATGCGGTCACGCGCGAGCAGCCGCGCCGCCGCCTCGCGCATCGCCGCGAGCCGCTGGAGCCTGAGTTGCAGCCGCAGCGCCAGTTCGTCGGGCGACGGCTCCTCCAGCGGATCCTTTGGCAGCAAAAGCGCCGATTTGAGATAGGCAAGCCAAGCGGCCATCACCAGATAATCGGCAGCAACCTCGAGCTTCAGTTCGCGCGCCTCGGCGATGAAGTTCAGATATTGTTCGACGAGGGCCAGGATCGAAATCTGCTTGAGGTCGACCTTCTGGTTTCGCGCCAGCGCCAGCAGCAGGTCGAGCGGCCCTTCCCAGCTTTCAAACGAAAGCTGGAGCGCATCGTCGCGTCCGGACGCCGGCGCTGCAATATCGAAATCGAGCGCCAGCTCCTCCATCGGCGCGTCAGGCCATCGCCAGCAGCGCGTCGCGCTGATCGACGAGTGCGGCGAATTCGCCCTTGTCGGGGGCACCGGCGATCCGGTCCATCGCGCCTTCGAGGCGCGCGCGCGACACGGTGCTGATCGGATCGAGCGCATTCGCGATCCCGATCATGTCGTCCATTCGCGCCCAGCAATTGAGTGCGATGTCGCACCCCGCCGCGATCGCATCAGCCGCGCGCGAGGGAACGTCGCCCGACAGCGCCTTCATGTCGAGGTCGTCGGTCATCAACAGCCCGTGAAAACCGATCCGCTGGCGGATCACGCTGTCGATGACGGTCGGCGACAGCGTGGCGGGGCGATCCGGATCCCACGTCGCGAAAACAACATGGCAAGTCATCGCCATCGCCGCATCACGAAGCGCAGCGAAGGGAGCCAGATCGGTCTGAAGCTCATGGTCGGAGGCCGTGACCGTCGGCAGCGCCTCGTGCGTGTCGAGCAGCGCGCGGCCGTGGCCGGGAATATGTTTGACGATTCCGACAACGCCGCCCGCCTGCAATCCGCTCAGGATCGCGCGGCCCAACGCGGCGACGCGCATCGGTTCGCTGCCGAGCGCACGGTCGCCAATGACATCGCTCGCGCCCGGCTGGCGCACGTCGAGCAGCGGCAGGCAGTCGACGGTGATCCCCACCTCGGCAAGCATTGCCGCGAGCGCCATCGCGTTGAGCCGCGCCGCCTCGATTGCGCTGGCGGGCGCACGCTCATAAAGCGCATCAAAGGCAGCACCGCTGGGAAAGGCGGGCCATTCGGGTTCCTTCATGCGTGCGACGCGGCCGCCTTCCTGGTCGATCAGGATCGGCAGGTTGCTGCGTCCGTCGAGGCTGCGCAGATCGTCGGTCAGGCGGCGTAGCTGATCGCGGTTCTCGATATTCCGTCCGAACAATATGTAGCCGGCCGGCTCGCAATCGCGAAAAAAGGCGCTCTCGTCATCGGTCAGGGTCAGGCCCGACAGGCCGAAAATTGCGGGAATCATCGTGCGTCAACCTCCATCGGCCGCCGCCCCCTCATACGGCATCGTTGACCTACACCATGCCACAGCAGGTTGATTGCACCAACGGAGTCTGCGGCCAAGCGGGCCGATCAGCGGACGACGACGCAATTTTCGCCAGCAACGCGGAGTTTTCCGCACAAATCCGACGCGTTAGCCGCGGTTCCTGCGGGCACGCGCAAACGGTAGACGGTTCCCGATCCCACCGTGGCCGGCGAAATCACCCGATTGAGTTCGGCCAGATAGGCGAAACGCTTGGACAGATTCGTCCAGGCCTTTGCTGCGGCGCTTTCACTGCTGAACGCGCCGAGCTGGATCATCGCGCCACCCGGCGCTGCCGGTTCGGGCGCAGTGGCAACCTTTGCGGGCGCCTTGGGTGCCGACTTGGACGCCGCAGCGGGCGGTTTCGCCGCAGCTTCGCGCTCGGTCGGAGTCACCGCGGGTTCTTCGGGCATCCGCGACGGATCGACCTTGCCCGCCGGCGCGGCGCCTTCGCTGGCGGAGAAGCTGGCGTCACCCTCGCCCTCGAAGGTCTTCGCCCCGTCGCTTGCGGGCGCGATCTTGTAATCGCCCTTTTCGGCAACGATAAGTTCGCCCTTGCCTCGCGCGCCGCCATTCTGAATCCACCAGAGACCGCCAAGTACTGCGCCGATCAGCAATAGTCCGCCGAGCACCATGATCAGCAAGCGCGCGGGTGACACCTCGCCATCCTCATCGAAGCCCTCGGCCGCCTCGAGCCAGGGCAGCCGATCCTCACCGTCGAGTCCGAGACCTTCGCTATCCTGCAACGCCATATTGCCCCCGGCCATCAGTTCATCTCCTCGAGCGCCTCGACTCCCATGAGTTGCAGCCCGTTGCGGATAACCTGCCCGATTCCGTCGGCCAAATAAAGGCGCGTCGCGGTCAATTCCGGGTCATTATCAAGGACAATGCGCGCCGCCGGATCGTCATTGCCCAGATTATACCATGCGTGAAAGGCCGCCGCGACGTCGGCGAGGTAAAAGGCAATCCGGTGCGGTTCGCGCGCAAAGGCCGCCGCCTCGACGATCCGGGGGAACTGTGCCAGCAACTTTACCAGCCCCAACTCTTGCGCACCCAGCCGCTCGGGCGCCGGGGCAGGCAGCACAATATCCGCGTCCGCCGCCTTCTTGCGCAACCGCGAAATCCGCGCATTGGCATATTGCAGATACCAGACGGGGTTGTCGCGCGACGCTTCGACCACCTTTGCAAAATCGAAATCCATCTGCGCGTCGGCCTTGCGCGTCAGCATGGTGAAGCGCACCGCATCCTTGCCGACTTCGTCGACGACATCGGCGAGCGTCACGAAATTGCCAGCGCGTTTCGACATCTTGAACGGCTCGCCATTTTTGAGCAGCCGCACCATTTGCACAAGCTTGACATCGAAGCGCGTCTTGCCGCCCGTCAGCGCCGCGACCGCAGCCTTGATCCGCTTGACCGTCCCCGCATGGTCCGCGCCCCAGATGTCGATCAACTCGTCTGCGTTTTGGCTTTTCTGAAAATGATAGGCGAGGTCGGCGCCGAAATAGGTCCAGCTGCCGTCCGATTTCCGGATCGGGCGATCCTGATCATCGCCGAACTGCGTCGAGCGGAACAGCGGCAGTTCGACCGGTTCCCAATCCTCGGGCGTTTCGCCTTTCGGCGCTTCGAGAAGGCCGTCATAGACGAGACCCTGTTCGCGCAGCCATTTCTCGGCCGCTGCGGGTTTGCCCGCCGCCTGAAGCTCGGCCTCGGACGAGAAAAGGTCGTGGTGAATGCCAAGCTTCGCAAGATCGGCGCGGATCATGTCCATCATCGCGCTGACGGCTTCGGCGCGGAACAGGCCCAGCCACGCGCTTTCGGGCGCATCGACGAAGCGATCGCCATGTTCCGCGGCCAGCTTCTCGCCCACAGGAATCAGATAATCGCCCGGATAAAGGCCTTCGGGAATGGCACCGACCGCTTCACCCAGCGCCTCGCGATACCGCATGTGCACCGACCGTGCGAGGACATCCACCTGTGCGCCCGCGTCGTTGACATAATATTCGCGGATGACGTCGTGCCCTGCATATTCGAGCAAGGCGGCGAGCGCATCGCCGACGACCGCGCCGCGGCAATGGCCGACGTGCATCGGCCCCGTCGGATTGGCCGAGACATACTCCACGTTGACGCGCCGCCCCTGCCCCATTTTCGAGCGGCCGTAATCGGGGCCAAGATCGTGAACGAGCGCCAGTTCGTCGCGCCAGCTGTCGTCGGCAAGACGCAGGTTGATAAAGCCCGGTCCGGCGACGCTCGCCTCGACCACTTCGTCGAGCGCGCCCAGTTCGGCGGCAAGCAGTTCGGCAAGCGCGCGCGGGTTCATGCCCGCGGGCTTCGCAAGCACCATCGCGGCGTTCGTTGCCACATCGCCATGTGCCGCATCGCGCGGCGGCTCGACACTGACCGCCGAACGATCAAGATCGGCGGGAATAGCACCGCGTGCGGCAAGCGCGTCGAGTGCGGACCCGATATGGTCGGAAAAGCGGCGAAACAGGGTCATAGGGCGGGGCCTATCTTCGATCGAAAGAACTGGAGCGCCCTATAACAGCTATACGGGCGCGAAAAGCCCCGCATCGCCGGTCGGCGGAGCGGGGCGTGACGGTGCGAACGGCGCCGCGCGCCGCCGCATTATCTATCGTCGGACATTATATTCGAGCTGTTCCTGCGTCAGCTGAAAGCCGACGAGCAGTTCGAAGCTTGCGCGCTGCACCGCTGCGCGCACTTCGGGCAGGCTGAGCGGATCGATCGCGGCATCCTGATCACCCGCCTTGCGGCGGCGCGTGATACGCTCCTGAATGTCTGCGGGCAGCGTCGCGGCGGCGCGATCGACATAGGCCGACGCCTGCGCTCGGCCGGTGCCGCGCGTCTGCCCATCGGCAAAGGTCACCGCGACATTGCCAAGGCGCTTGGCCACCACGGCGGTGCCGCCCTGCAGCACCGTTGCATAATATGGCAGCGTCACCGTGCGAGCCGGGCCGGCGTCGCGTCGCGTCGCAACGACTTCGAAATCGGCGAGCTGATAGACTTTGTCGCCCGCCTCGTTGCACTGCGGCGTCACATTGGTGATTGCGGCGACGACGTCGATGGCGCGTGCATCGCGGCTTGTTGCGGGGTCGAACAACGTGATGTCCCCGGTGTGCAGCGGCACGGCTACCGCCGGGCAGGCGGACCGCGTTGCGGTGATGCCGACCCCACCCGCCACTTCGATTTCATTGTCCTTCGCACAGCCGGCGACGCTCGCCATCGCCGCTACTCCGCACAGCAGAGCCAAATTTTTGCGGGACGGACACGAAATGAGGGTCATGATACACTGGCTTTCCATACAGGCATGTTGACGGGCGAAAGGCGATCGGTCCCGCGTCATGCGCGCCGCTTCTTATCGGTGCGATGAACGCGGCGCAACCGGACAAGATGGACGAAGCCGCTTTACCGCGAACGACTTGCTGCGCTAGAGCGCGCGCATCATGAACGCTCCCCACCCGCCGATGCCCGCTGCGGCCCGCGATGATGCCGCGCTCACGGTTCTGATCGCAGCGCCGCGCGGCTTTTGCGCGGGCGTCGATCGCGCGATCCGCATCGTCGAACTGGCGCTCGAGCGGTTCGGCGCCCCTGTCTATGTGCGGCACGAAATCGTCCACAACCGCTATGTCGTCGAATCGCTGAAGGCCAAGGGAGCAATTTTCGTCGAATCGCTCGATCAGGTTCCCGACGGCGTCCCTGTGGTTTTCAGTGCCCATGGCGTGCCGAAAGCCGTACCCGCGAAGGCCGAAATGCGGGGGCTCGACTATATTGACGCGACGTGTCCGCTGGTTTCGAAAGTCCATCGGCAGGCCGAGCGCGCCTATGAAGCCGGCCGTCACATCATCTTCATCGGCCATGCCGGACACCCCGAGGTCGTCGGCACGCTCGGACAATTGCCCGATGGCGCAATGACGCTGGTCGAATCGGTCGATGATGTCGCTGCGCTGACGCCGGCAGATGCCGACCAGCTTTCTTTCCTGACCCAGACGACCCTCTCGGTCGACGACACCCGCGACATCGTCGCCGCGCTCCAGCATCGCTTCCCCGCCATCGCCGGACCGCGCGGCGAGGATATTTGCTATGCGACATCCAACCGACAGGAAGCGGTCAAGGCCATCGCGACGCGGTGCGACCGGATGATCGTGATCGGCGCGCCGAACAGTTCGAACAGCCTACGCCTTGTAGAAGTGGCCGAGCGGCTTGGTACTCCGGCGCATCTGGTTCAGCGCGGCCATGATGTCGATCCGACCTGGCTGGATGCAATCGGCACGCTCGGCATCACCGCGGGTGCCAGCGCCCCTGAAACGCTGGTTCGCGAGGTAATCGACGCTGTCGCCTCGGTGCGGCCGATCGTCGAAGAAGTCGTCGTGACCGCCGAAGAGAATATGGTTTTCAAGCTGCCGCGCGGCCTCGAAGCCGCCTGATGGCCGTCTACACGCACGTTGAGCCCGACGACCTCGCCGCGCTGGTCGCCCGCTACGACATCGGCACGGTCGTGTCGTGCAAGGGGATCGCCGAAGGCGTCGAGAACAGCAATTTCCTGCTCGAAACAACGCACGGTCGCTTCATCCTGACGCTTTACGAAAAACGCGTCAGCGAGGGCGACCTGCCCTTTTTCGTCGATCTGCTCGACCATCTCGCAACGCACGACTGCCCTGTTCCGGCGATGATCCGCGACCGCGAAGGCGTCGCAATCCAAAAGGTATCGGGCCGCGCGGCGTGCGTTATCCAATTCCTGCCCGGCATTTCGCTAACGCACCCCACCCCAGGCCAGTGC
This sequence comes from Sphingopyxis sp. TUF1, assembly GCF_036687315.1. NCBI lineage: Bacteria > Pseudomonadati > Pseudomonadota > Alphaproteobacteria > Sphingomonadales > Sphingopyxidaceae > Sphingopyxis > Sphingopyxis kveilinensis. The sequence continues at coordinate 3,163,895 of NZ_CP144683.1, read as the reverse complement.
GAAGCCGCCGGTGCGGCACTGGGTGCGATGCACCGGGCGGTCGCCGATTTCGTGGGCACGCGCGAAAACAGCATGGGGCATCGTCACTGGCGGACGATTGCCGGTGGCGCGGGCGATCTCGACGCCGTGATTCCGGGGCTTCAGGCGATCGTCGACGACGAACTTGCCCATCTCGATGCGCACTGGCCGCGCGACCTGCCGGTGCATGTTATCCACGCCGACCTGTTCCCGGACAATGTTCTGATGCTCGGCGAACGCGTCACCGGCCTGATCGACTTTTATTTCGCGGCGAGCGATTTTCGCGCCTATGATCTGGCGGTTACGCACGCCTCCTGGACTTTCTCTGCGGATGGACGCCGCTGCGATGATGCGCGCGCCGCGGCCCTGATGCGCGGCTATGCGTCCGAAATCACGCTGACCGACGATGAGAAGGCCGCGTTGCCCCTTCTGGCGCGCGGCGCAGCGCTTCGGTTTTTGTTGACGCGCGCGCATGACTGGATTCACACGCCGCCGGGCGCGCTTGTCACGCGCAAGGACCCCGCGCCGTTTCTTGCGCGGCTCCGTCGCTATCAGGCGGCCGACGCCGACGCCCTCTTCGTCGCGGCATGAGCGAAGGCCGAACCGTCATCGTCGCGACCGACGGCGCGTGCAAGGGCAATCCCGGTCCCGGCGGCTGGGGCGCGGTCCTGCGCTGGGGCGACGTCGTCAAGACGCTGTCCGGGGGCGAGGCGGACACGACAAACAACCGTATGGAGTTGATGGCGGCGATCGAGGCGCTCGCCGCGCTCAAGCGTTCGTGCAATGTCGAATTGTCGACCGACAGCGTCTATGTCCGCGACGGGATCACCAAATGGATCTTCGGCTGGCAGAAAAATGGCTGGAAGACCGCCGCGAAAAAGCCCGTTGCCAATGCCGACCTCTGGCAGCGGCTGGTGAAGGAAAACGCGCGGCACAAGGTCGAGTGGATCTGGGTGAAAGGTCACGCAGGGCACGGCGACAATGAACTCGCCGACCAGCTAGCCAGCGATGCTGCGCTGAAGATGGCGCGGGCGCGCTAAACACCCGCCGCCTTGTCCCCTATTCGGTTTCGCGGATTTCTGCGCCGGGGCCGTTCTTCTGGATCGACTCGATGGCATTCTTTGCCGACGCCTTGCTGCTATATCCCTCGGTCCAAAAGATCGTTTCGCTATTATATTTGAAATAGGCGACAAATTCGCCGGCCTTGTTCTTATTGATCTCGAAATAATGGGCCATGCCGTCCTCCACAGATCGCGCCGCACCGATGATGGCGAGCAAAGCTTATGCTAATCGGCTGCCTCCGTCATGCAAGCGAAGATGGGGTCAGCCAAATCGCGACGGCGCGAACGGCGAGGGATCGACTCGCCCGATCGCACCATCGGGTTCAGGCGCCCCCAGTTGCACTGCAAGCAACGCGGCGATCGCCGGGGCCGTCTGGATGCCAACGCCTCCCTGGCCCGCGCACCATATGAAGCGATTGTCGTGCCGGTCGGGTCCGAACACAGGAAGCCGGTCGGGCGCAAAGCTTCGCAGGCCAGCCCATTTGCGCTCGACCGCGGCGACCGGCCAATCGACGACCGATTGCAATCGATCGATTGCCAGCGCGATATCGATGTCTTCGGGAACCACGTCGTGCGGATTCACCGGGGTCTCGTCGTGCGGCGTGAGCCAAACTCGCCCGACGCTCTCGCCCTTGAAATAGAAGGTACCGCCGATGTCGATCACGAGCGGTAGTTCGGCCGGCACAGGCACGTCCAGCCGCAGTTGCAGCATCGTGCGGCGATAGGGTTGAATACCCACCGCCGCGATGCCGCAAAGCGCGGCGACCTGATCGGCCCAAGCGCCTGCAGCGTTAACGAGCAGCCCGGCATGGATGACGCCCTTGCCTGTCTCAACCTCCCACCCGTCTGCAACGCGGCGCGCGCCGTGAAGCGGCGCACGCGTGATCAGCGCCGCGCCCGCGCGTTTTGCTTCGCGCAGATAAGCGGCGTGGAGCCTGCCCACGTCGATGTCACGGCACGCAGGCTCATAGGCCGCTTCGCTCCATTCGGGCCGAAGTCCGGGTATATGTCGGGCCAGTGCCGCGCCTGAGATGCGCTCGACCGCCACGCCTTTCGCGGCAAACTCGGCCGCAAAGGCATCTATTGCTGCGACGTCCCCTGCCCTGCCCAGCGTCAATGCACGCCGCACCGTCAGAAACCCTGGATCGGAAAAGGCGGGCGGCGGCCGATCGAGCATATCGAAAGATGCGCGCGTCAGCGGCTGCACTTGCGCGCCGCCATAGCTTTCGTGCCAGAAAGCGGCGGAGCGTCCGGTGGCGTGGTAGCCCGGCGCATCCTCCGCCTCCACCAGCGTCACACGCCGCCACGGTGCCAGCGCCGCCGCCAAGCTGGCACCGGCAATGCCCGCGCCCACGATCAAGACATCGGTTGCAAAAGGGGCGGTGTCGGTCATGCGGGCCGCATATCGGCTGCCTTGCGGAATGCAAGCGGTCGCCGCGCGATCATGGTTACTCTTTGGTAAGCCATGAAGCGTAGGAGCGGGTCGATGGAAAACGGCACGATCGCGCTTGGCCTGATGGCTCTCCTCGGATTGATGATGGTTGCCGCGGCGATCAGCGACATCCGCTCGCGCACCATTTCCAACGAACTCAACGCCGCCATCGCTGTGCTGGCCATACCCTTCTGGATCGTTTCGGGCTTGGCGCTCTGGCCCGACATACCGATCCAGTTCGGCGCCGCCCTGCTGGTCTTTCTGATCTTCGCCGGTCTGTTCGCCATCGGCGCGATGGGCGGCGGCGACGTCAAAATGATCGGCGGTGTGATGCTGTGGATCCCGCTTCCGCTGTTCCTGCCGATGCTCATGATCATGGCCATCGGCGGCGGAATCCTGTCAGCATTCATGCTTATCTATATGAAATTGCGCGCTTCCGACAAAGCAGCCGACGTGCCCTATGGGGTCGCCATCGCCGCCGCGGGACTTTGGGCGCTTCACCAACACTATCTTAACCAGTTTCAGGCTATCGGTTCAACCTGAGGGCAAGCGCTGCCGTTTCCGGTGGGTGCAGGAGGCGAAAAATCGTCATGGATACGCGAAAGATTATGCTGATCGTCGGCGCGCTGGTGATTGCCATCAGCGCAGCATTCGGGGTCAACTACATGATGCGCGGAGCGGGAGCTCCCTCGGCGCGTGCAGCAGCGGCGGCGGATATCACCGGCCCGATGATCCTCGTTGCGACGCGGCAGCTGCCCGTCGGCACGATCATCGGCCCCGACAGCTTCCGGTTCCAGCCGTGGCCGAAGGAACTGGTCGAAAACGCCTATTTCGTCAAGGAAAAGACCGACGTGAACACGTTGGTCGGCACCGTCGTGCGCCATCCGATCACGGCAGGACAGCCGCTCACGCAGGGCGCGCTGGTTCATCCGGACGATCGCGGCTTCCTCGCTGCGGCGCTGGGCCCGGGAATGCGCGCGGTCACGGTCAAGGTGTCGCAGGAACAGGGCGTCGCGGGTTTCGTTTTTCCGGGCGACCGCGTCGATGTGATGCTCACGCAGACGATCGATGTCGAAGAAGGCAGCGCCTATCCCGACAAGCAGATATTTACCGCCGAGACGATCGTTCGCAATATTCGTGTTCTGGCCACCGACCAGCGCTATGACGCCGAGGACGAAACGGGCAAGACCCCGGTTCGCACCTTTGGTTCGGTGACGCTGGAAGCGACGCCGGAGATCGCCGAGAAGATTGCCGTCGCGCAGGGCATGGGGCGCATTTCGCTTGCGCTGCGCCCGCTGGCCGAAAGCGCCGGCGAACTCGATGCTGCAATCGCATCGGGCGAAGTCGAAGTGCCGGCATCGGTCGGCACAGCCGCCGAAAGAAAGATGCTGGCACAGGCCGCCGCGCGGCCGGTCGCCAACCGCTCGTCAGCGACGACCGGCGGCGACGTGTCGCGCTTCTGGATCCCGGTGCGCGGTCGCGTAACTGCGCCGCGGCCGCAGCCGGCTGAAAACAGCGGCAATTATGCGCCGGTTACGAGCGGTCGTGCCGCGTCGGTTCCGACCGGCCCGGTCGTGCGCGTGACCCGCGGGGACAAGATGACCGAAGTTCCGGTGGGGGGTAAGTAAGATGAACAGCAAAGCCAATTTCAAGGCGGCGGCTCTGGCTCGCACCTTGGCCATCGGCCTGGTAGCTAGCACATTGATGGCGGCGCCTTCGCAGCCGGTCAAGGCGCAGGCGGTGCAGAACGCCAGCAGCAGCATTGATTTGTCGGTCGGTCGCGGCCGCCTGGTCAGCCTGCCCGCACCGATGAGCGATGTTTTCGTCGCCGACGACAAGGTTGCCGACGTGCAGGTCCGTTCGAGCCGTCAGCTCTATGTCTTTGCCAAAGCGCCTGGCGAAACAAGCATCTATGCGACCGATGCCAGCGGACGGGTGGTCTTTTCGACCGTCGCGCGCGTTGGGAACAATATCGAAACGATCGACCAGATGCTGTCGCTGGCCATGCCGGAGGCAAGTATCGCGGCGAACACGATGAACGGCTTCGTGCTGCTGACGGGCACCGTCCAGTCGCCCGACGACGCGGCCGAGGCCGAACGGCTGGTACAGGCTTTTGTCGGCGATCAAACCAAGGTGCTGTCGCGCCTGCGCACTGCGACACCGCTGCAGGTCAATCTTCAGGTCCGCATTGCCGAGGTGAATCGCTCGCTCGTCAAGGAAATTAGCGGCAACCTATTGACCCGCGACACCGATGGACCGCTCGGCAACGGCTTCCTCGGCGGTGTTTTTGGCGGCCGTCAAGCCGGCACGATCACAACCGACGCCAACGGAAACACGACCTACACGATCACGACGCCGTCCGGCACCCGCAGTCTTGCGGGCGCGGGGCGCCTGTTCGGACTCGATCTGATCGCGTCGCTCGACATCGGCGAGCGATCGGGGCTCGTCGCAACGCTGGCACAGCCCAACCTGACGGCGATTTCCGGCGAAACGGCCGACTTCCTCGCGGGCGGCGAATTCCCGGTCCCGATCCCCGGCAACTTTGCCGGAACAACGATCGAATATCGCAAATATGGCGTCAGCCTGGCCTATACGCCGACGGTGCTATCGAACGGCCGCATCAGCCTGCGCGTCCGTCCCGAAGTATCAGAGCTGTCGACCGAAGGCGCGATCGAACTCGATAACTTCCAGGTTCCCGCCCTCACCATCCGCCGCGCCGAAACGACGGTCGAACTTGGATCGGGCGAAAGCTTCATGATCGCGGGTCTGCTCAACAACCGATCGATCGGCGCGATCGACAAGATGCCCGGCCTCGGTGACGTTCCGTTGCTTGGTATGCTGTTCAAATCGGACAGCTTCCGCCGCGGCGAGACCGAACTCGTCATCGTGGTGACGCCCTATCTGGTCCAGCCAGTGTCGGCAAACGACATCAAGCTGCCGACCGACGCCTTCCGCGACTCCAGCGATCTGCAGCGCCTGCTGCTCAACCAGACCAGCAACGGGGTGACCGGCGGTGATCGCCCCAAGCCGCGGCTCGACACCAATGTTGGTGACGCCGACCGCCCGCGCGGCGCCGAAGCATCGCCTGGTTTCAGCATCAAGTGACGCGCCCGATTTCAGGAGCAAAGTGATGAAAAATATCGCAACTTGGACGATTCTGGCGCTTACGACGACGCTCGCTGGCTGTGCGGGCAGCGCCTATAGCAACGCCAGCCTGGAATCGGTGCATCAGCCAGTCGTGCGCAACGCCGTCTACCAGTTCGACGTCGCCGCGACCGGCGGTGAACTGCCCCCCAGCGAGCAGGGCCGCCTGCAAGGCTGGCTGGACGCAATGGGCGTCAGCTACGGCGACCGCGTGGCGGTTGAAGACCCGTCGCTCTATGGCGCGTCGTCGGCACAAGCGACCGTTCGCGCAATGGTCGAGCGCCGCGGGCTACTGTTGAGCCGCGATGTCCCGGTCACCACCGGCACAGTGCCGGAGGGTCATTTGCGCGTCGTCGTGACAAGGGCGTCGGCCTCGGTTCCGGGTTGCCCTAACTGGGACAGCAAATCGTCGCTGAACCCGGTGAACGCCACGTCGTCCAACTATGGCTGCGCAATCAACAGCAACCTCGCGACGATGGTCGCCGATCCCAACGATCTGATCAAGGGCACGCGTGACACCGGACACGACCCGGTCGCCGCAACGCGCGCGATCCAGACCTATCGGACGAAACCTCAGACCGGTGCCGAAGCGCTGACCAAGGCACCCACCAGCGGAGGCGGCCAGTGAACGCTCCTTTCAAATCAGCAGCTTTGCGCGACCCATTTAACGCTTTCGTATGCGACGACGAGACGCTGGAGCTGATCCGCCTTGCAGCCACCGACATGGGTTGGCCGATGGAAAAGTGCAACAAGGGCGGGCTTCGCAACGCCGTGCAATCGCTGTCGGTGTCGGCGAGCCCGAACATTCTGTTCGTCGATATGTCCGAATCGGGGGATCCGATTAACGACATCAACGCACTGGCCGAAGTGTGCGAACCCGGCACCGTCGTAATCGCAGCGGGGCAGGTCAACGATGTTCGCCTGTATCGCGACCTGCTGTCGAGCGGCATTCAAGACTATCTTCTGAAACCACTGTCGCTCGATCAGGTTCGCGAATCGCTGACCATGGCGCAGGCGATGCTGTCGGCGCCGAAACATGTCGACATGCACGATGACCGGCCGCACCACATGATGGCGGTGGTCGGCGTGCGCGGCGGTGTCGGCGCTTCGATGGTGTCGACCTCGCTCGCCTGGGCAATCAGTGAACAGGCCGATCGCCAAACGGCGCTGCTCGATCTCGATGTCCACTTCGGCACCGGCGCGCTGACGCTGGATCTCGAGCCCGGCCGCGGGCTGATCGACGCGATCGACAATCCCAGCCGTATCGATGGTCTCTTCATCGAACGCGCGATGGTGCGCGCGTCGGACAAGCTCAGCCTGTTGTCGGCCGAAGCGCCGATCCACCAGCCGATGATGACCGACGGCTCGGCCTTTTTCCAGCTGGAGGAAGAGCTGCGCAACGCGTTCGAAATGACGATCGTCGATATTCCGCGTCAGGTCCTGATCCCCTTCCCGCATCTTGTGTCGGAAGCCGGAACCATATTGCTGGTTACCGATGTAACGCTGGCGGCCGCGCGCGATACAATCCGTCTTCTGTCCTGGTTCAAACAGAATGTTCCGGGTGCGCGCGTGCTTCTGGTCGCCAACAAGTTCCAGAATGCGATAGGCGAGCTGTCGCGCAAGGAGTTCGAGTCCTCGATCGAGCGTCCAATCGACATCGTCATCCCTTTCGATCCCAAGCTAGTCGCCCAGTCGGCGAAGCTCGGCAAATCTTATGCCGAGACGTGCAAGGGCACCAAAGCCGCGTTGGTCTGGAACAATCTGATGCGGATGATCCTCGACGGTGCCGACGTCGAAGCCGAAGAAATGGCCGCGGTCGCCTCAAAGGGCAAGGCGCGCGGATCGCTGCTCGGCAAGCTCGGATTCAACAAGAAGGGTGCGAAACAGGCGGCGTGACGGCGCACGCGATGCGCCGACGCAATATCCAGCATTAGAAGCGGACACCAGCTGACCATGAACCTGCAAGTCATCCTTATCGTTGCCGGGGCCTTCCTGGCCTTTGCAGTCCTCGTGGTCCTGCTGGGCGGCCCGTCTGCCGGCAAGGCAAAGTCGCGTCGGCTGGCGATGATGAAGGATCGCCATGCAGCATCGACCGAAGCCGTTGTCGCGGCTCAAATGCGCAAGACGATCCAGTCGGCAGGGAATCGAGGCGATTCGTCGCTCACCAACTTGCTCCCGCGCCGCGAAGAACTGGAAAAGCGCATCCGCAGGACGGGCAAGAACTGGACGCTTACCCAATTTATGTTCGCATCGATGGGGCTTTTTGTCGTTGCGACCGGCGCCATGCTGATCGTCCGCGCGCCCTTGCCGATGGCCGCGCTGTTCGGACTTCTGCTGAGCCTCGGTATTCCCAATCTAGTCGTCAGCATGACGATCAATAAGCGTGTGGCCAAGTTCAACACGCGCTTTCCCGACGCAATCGACCTGCTCGTGCGCGGACTTCGGTCGGGCCTGCCCGTGACCGAGACGTTTCAGGTTGTCAGCCAGGAAATTCCAGGGCCGGTGGGTGAAGAGTTCAAGGGAGTCGTCGAGCGCATCCGCATCGGCAACACGATGGAAGCTGCGCTGCAGGAAACGGCCGACATGCTCGGCACGCCCGAATTCCAGTTTTTCTGCATTACGATCCAGATTCAGCGCGAGACGGGCGGCAATCTGGCCGAAACGCTAGCGAACCTGTCAGACGTGCTGCGCAAGCGCGCGCAAATGAAGCTCAAGATCCGCGCCATGTCGTCGGAAGCGAAGGCTTCGGCCTATATCGTTGGCGCCCTGCCCTTTTTCGTGTTCGGCGTCGTGTGGATGATGAACCCAAACTATCTGGCAGGCTTCTTCTCGGAAGAGCGCCTCATCATTGCCGGTATCGGCGGGCTGGTCTGGATGAGCATCGGCGCCGGAATCATGGCAAAGATGGTCCGTTTCGAGATTTAAGGGCCCTAACGATGACCAGCAGCCTTCTTGTGACCGCAGCTTTCTCCGGTGCTCAGCGCGGGCCGACGATTCTCGGCATCGACGTCGTATGGGCCGGCACCTTGCTCGCCGCAGTCGGCGTTTTTGCGGTGCTCGTCGCCATCTACAATGTGCTGACCGTCCGCAATCCGATGACGAAGCGCGTCAAGGCGCTCAATGAGCGTCGCGAACAGCTGAAAGCTGGCATCACCGCTTCGACCGCCAAACGTCGCGCCCGGCTGGTCCGCAAGAATCAGACCGCCGACAAGATGCGCACCTTTCTGGGCCGGTTGCAGGTTCTGCAGGACAGTCAGATCAAGGAAGTCCAGCAAAAGCTCGCGCAAGCGGGAATAAGGTCGAAGGACCTGGCCGTCGCGGTCATTTTCGGGCGGATGGTTCTGCCCATCGTTTTCGGCGGAATCGCAGCCTTCTTGATCTACGGCGTCGATATGTGGCCCGATCTCACGCCGTTCAAGCGGTCGGGATTCACTATGGCCGCGCTCATCCTGGGGTATAAGGCGCCCGATCTTTTCGTCGATAACAAGCGCCAGAAGCGTACCGATGCGATCCGCAAGGGACTTCCCGACGCGCTCGACCTGCTCGTGATCTGCGCCGAGGCGGGCCTGACCGTCGACTCCGCCTTCTCGCGCGTGTCGAAAGAACTCGGCCGCGCCTACCCCGAACTCGGCGAAGAATTTGCGCTGACGTCGATCGAGCTGGGCTTCCTGACCGAGCGGCGCCAAGCGTTCGAAAATCTCGCCTATCGCGTCAATCTGGAATCGGTGAAGGGTGTCGTCACGACGATGATCCAGACCGAAAAATACGGCACCCCGCTCGCCAGCGCGCTGCGCGTCCTGTCGGCCGAATTCCGCAACGAACGCATGATGCGCGCCGAGGAAAAGGCGGCGCGGCTTCCAGCCATCATGACCGTGCCGCTGATCATGTTCATCCTGCCGGTGCTGTTCATCGTCATTCTCGGCCCGGCCGCCTGTTCGCTCGCCGACGCCATGTCGGGCGGCAGCTTAGGGGGCCGCTGAACGGCCAAAACGACTAACGCAGGGAAGGAGGGCGGAAGCGATTCCGCCCTCCTTCGCGTTTATCCGCCGACGGTCTGCTCGATCGCGCCAAAAATGCTGTGGTGGCGCTCGTCATCCATCCAGATACGCACCGTATCGCCCATTTTCATAAAGGGCGTCTTCGCCTCGCCATGTCGGATGGTTTCAACCGTCCGCACCTCGGCAAGACAGCTGTAACCGAGTCCGCCTTCGCTGACCGGCTTGCCGGGGCCGCCGTCGGGATCGCGGTTCGATACGGTGCCAGAGCCGATGATGGTCCCTGCGCCCAAGTTCCGCGTCTTCGCGGCATGGGCAATCAGCTGCCCGAAATCGAAAGTCATATCGACGCCCGCATCCGCACGTCCGAGCGGCTGGCCGTTCAGATCGACGCACAGCGTTCCGTACAGTTTTCCGTCCTTCCAGCGATCACCCAGTGTTTCGGGAGTCACGAACACTGGCGACATCGCGCTCGACGGCTTCGACTGGAAAAAGCCGAATCCCTTGGCAAGTTCGGCGGGGATAAGGCCGCGCAGCGAGACGTCGTTGGTCAGGCCGACGAGCAAGATCATCTCGCGCGCTGCGGCGGCATCGATCCCCGCCGGAACGTCGCCCGTAACCACGACCACCTCGGCTTCCATGTCGCAGCCCCACGCGGGATCGCCGAGCGGAATCGGATCGCGCGGGGCCAGGAAAGCGTCACTGCCGCCCTGATACATCAGCGGATCGTGCCAAAAAGTTTCGGGCATTTCGGCCCCGCGCGCCTGCCGCACCAGCGCTACATGGTTCACATAGGCGCTGCCGTCGGCCCATTGATACGCGCGCGGCAGGGGCGAAGCGGCATCGCGTTCGTGGAATCGTTCCTTCGGGATCGCATCATGATTTAGGTCTTCGGCCAGCACGGCGAGGCGCGGCGCGGCATAGGCCCAATTGTCGAGCGCGGCCTGCATCGTCGGCGCGATCGCCGCGGCGTCGGCATACCAAGCCAAATCGTCCGAAACGACGACAAGACGGCCGTCGCGGCCCTGCTTAAGCGAAGCTAGTTTCACGAATTTTCCTTTGCATGACGACGCGGCCGAACCGCCATCGCGTCAAAGGAGCCAAGTTCAGCGCGACGTCGTGATCGATGCGAAACAGGTAAAGCCGCTCTGCCCCGCCTGCAAGCGCCGGATATATTGAAGATAGGCTTGCGACTGGTCATAAGACGTGCCGGGCAAGGTCCGACCGCGGAAAGCGCGCTTGACCTCCTCGCCCGTGAATGGCCGCGGCGCCCCCGGAAAGGCGCCCTTCGTCCCCGGCGGCACGAGCTTGCCCGCGGCATCGATATACTGACCGGCAGCGGTGGGACCCGGCACGGGAATCTGGCAATTCATCACCGATACCGCGGTCTGCGCAAAGGCGGGACGGATCGTCAGCGCCGCCGAAACACCCGCGGCGCCGAGCGCAAGCATCCGGCGGCGCGATGGCACGCCTTCGCTATCGTCGGTCCGAACCCCGGGATCGTCGCTATTTTCCATGGCCGGCGCATAACGCAATGATGCGCCAAGGAAAAGCAAAACACCTCGGCAGGCGGACACCCTTCCCGCTTTGGCACAAGCCGTCCGAAAGCCTTAACGCACGCAAAGCCGCTTGCGTGCAACCCCTGCTTCATGCCACCCGGGCGGCGCATGTTCGATCGCCTGTCCAGCCTTGTCATCGCCATGACGCTCATCGCCATCGCGGCGATCTTTGCAGCATTGGCAGGGGGCGATCTCTTGGCGATCGCGATGATGGGGGTCGCGGGCTTCGTCGCCGCTATGACCGTCTATGGCGCGATGCCCGCGGCAGCGCCCGACAGCCGCCCCGGGGAAATTGTGCCTGCGGAGACGCCCCCGCCCTCCTTTTTGCGCCACCCCGACTTTGCGCGGTGGGTGGATCAGGAGAAGGAACCGCTGCTCGGCGTCGCGGACAATATTGTCGCAATCGCCAACGATGCGGCGATCCGGCTGCTCGGCAGGCATATCGTCGGCGCGGACATCCGGACCGCGATCCGCCATCCGGTCGCTACCGAATGGCTGTCGCAGATCGATGGCGACGCGCCGCTGGAAACGATCAGTCTCGCCGATTACCCGCGCGCCGGCCAGCGGTGGACGATGCGCATCGCCGCGCTGTCGAAAGGCGAGCGGATCGTCTTTCTGTCTGACCGCTCGGCAATCGACGCCGCCGACCGGATGCGGTCCGACTTCGTCGCCAACGCCAGCCATGAACTGCGCACGCCGCTTGCGGCGATACTCGGCTATGTTGAAACGCTGCAGGACATGAACGGCGAAGCGGATGGCGCGACGCGGAATCGTTTCCTGTCGATCATCGAGCGCGAGGCGCGACGGATGCAGCAGCTCGTGATCGACCTGCTTTCGATCTCGCGGGTCGAGGCCGACCGCTTCCGCCGCCCGACCGCACAGGTCGACCTTGCCGCCATCGTCCGGCACACAATCTTCCAATTGCGAGACAGCGAAAATGCGCGCGCAAAGGATATTGTCGCGAAATTCGGGGACGAGCCGCTGCCGATGCTCGGCGACGAAGCGCAACTCGGACAGCTCGCGCACAATATCGTTTCCAACGCGATGAAATATGGCCGCCCCGGCACGCCGGTGACAGTCGAACTGCTACGCGAAGGCCAACGCGCGCGTTTGTCAGTCCGCGACGAGGGCGACGGTATCGCCCCCGATCATCTGCCGCGCCTGACCGAGCGCTTCTATCGCGTCGACGAAGCGCGCAGCCGCTCGGTCGGCGGCACCGGGCTCGGCCTCGCCATCGTAAAACACATCAGCGAGCGCCATCAGGGTCAGCTCGACATCGAAAGCGAGCTGGGCAAAGGCACTACGGTGTCGGTGACCTTTCCCCTCGCCGCCGACGCCTAATCGATCCGGTCGAGCAGCTCGGCAATCTTCCCGAACATCGCGTCGATCTGATCCTTCTCGACGATCAGAGGGGGCGACAGCGCGATGATGTCGCCCGTCGCGCGGACGAGCAGGCCGTTGTCGAAACAAGCGTGGAACAGCTCCATCGCGCGCGCGGTCGGTGCGCCGGGGCGGGGTTCGAGTTCGATGCCTGCTACCAGCCCGATCGTACGGATGTCGATGACGTGCCGCCGCCCTTTCAGGCTATGCGCGGCATCCTCCCAATAGGCGCCAAGCTCACTCGCACGGTCGAACAGTCCGTCGCGCGCATAAAGGTCGAGTGTCGCTAGCCCCGCGGCGCTCGCCAGGGGATGCCCCGAATAGGTGTAGCCGTGGAACAGTTCGATCCCGCCCGGCGCGTTGTCAATCACCACGTCGTGCAACTCGCGTTTCACCGCCACCGCCCCCATCGGCACGGCGGCGTTGGTGAGCCCCTTGGCCATCGTCATGATGTCGGGAATCACACCCCATGTCCCCGCAGCGGTCGCGCCGCCGACGCGGCCAAAGGCGGTGATGACCTCGTCGAAGATCAGAATGATCCCGTGCCGGTCGCAAATCTCGCGCAGCCGCTGAAGATAGCCGAGCGGGGGCACGAGGACGCCGGTCGACCCCGCCATCGGTTCGACGATCACCGCCGCGATCGTCTCGGCGCCGTGCAGGTCGACCAGGCGCTGCAGATCATCCGCAAGCTCGGCGCCATGCTGGGGAAAGCCGCGCGTAAACGCATTGCGTTGCAAGTCATGCGTATGGCGAAGATGATCGACGCCGGGCAGGCCGCCGCCAAAAGCGCGGCGATTGTTCACCAGCCCGCCAACGCTGATCCCGCCGAAACCCGTGCCATGATAGCCGCGCTCGCGCCCGATCAGCCGGGTGCGCGTCCCCTGCCCCTTTGCGCGCTGGATTGCGAGCGCGATTTTCAGCGCCGTATCCACCGATTCCGACCCGCTGTTGGTAAAGAATATGCGATCGAGACCGTCGGGCATCAAATCGGCGAGACGCTGCGCCAGTTCAAAGGGCAGTGGGTGCCCCAGCTGAAACGTCGGCGCGAAGTCGAGCGTCGCCGCGGTCCTCGCGATCGCCTCGGCGATCTCCGGACGGCAATGGCCGGCGTTGCTGCACCACAGGCCGGCGGTGCCATCGAGTATGTCGCGCCCGTCGCTCGACCGGTAATACATACCGCTCGCCGCGACGAGTTGGCGCGGGTTTGCCTTGAACGCGCGGTTCGCGGTAAAGGGCATCCAGAAACTTGCCAGCTGGTCGTTGTCGCCCCTCATCGCCGCATATCTCCGAATATCGTCGTTGCAAGGAGCGCAGCGACGAAGCAATCTCCAGCCATCGGTACTGTGCGGGGCCGAAGACAGGAGATTGCTTCGCTTCGCTCGCAATGACGAGGGTTGGTTTGATCCGCAATCTGGCCAGCGATCGCCCAACTGGCAACAGCGAAAATGGCCAATACAAGGGACCTCTGGCGCTTGACGGCGCCTTGCGATAGGCTGACGGTCCACAAAGGGGCCGGCTCCTCGGCCCAATCGGGGGCGCATGTCAGTCAATCTCGAACAATGGATCAGCGACCATAATATCGACGAAGTCGAATGCATCGTGCCCGACATCAACGGGGTTCAGCGCGGCAAGGTGTTGCCTGCGCGCAAATTCCTGACCTCGGTCAAGGACAAGTCGCTGCGCATTCCGGGCAGCGTCTTCATCTGCACGATCGACGGCCATTATCCCGAAGACATCGACGACATCTGGGACAAGGATCCGGACAAATATCTGATCGCCGATCCCGACACGATCTGCGTCGCGCCGGGCTTTACCTCGCCGACCGCCTTCGTCATCGCCGACGCCTTCAACGGCGACGGGACCGAAGTCGACATCGCGCCGCGCACGATCCTCAAAAAAGTGCTCGGGCTCTACGCCGAAAAAGGCTGGAAACCGATCATCGCACCCGAGGTCGAATTCTATCTCGTGTCGCAGAATACCGACCCCGATTTCCCGCTGACCCCGCCCACCGGCCAGTCGGGCCGCGCCGAGACCGCGAGCCAGCCCTATGGGCTGGAGGCGATGAACGAATATGAGGATATCATCGACCATATCTATGACGATTGCGAGCTGATGGGCCTCACGATCGACACGATGATCCATGAAATGGGTGCCGCGCAGCTGGAGGTGAACTTTAACCACGGCGACCCGCTGCGCCTTGCCGACGAAGTCTTCCTGTTCAAGCGCGCCGTGCGCAATGTGGCCAAGACGCACGGCGTCTATGCAACCTTCATGGCGAACCCGATGGCGGGCCAGCCCGGCAGCGCGATGCACATCCACCAGTCGGTCGTCGATGCCGACACGGGGCGCAACCTGTTCGCCACCGCCAACGGCCGCGACAGTGCGGCCTTTCGGTCCTATGTCGCGGGGCTGATCCGCTTCATGCCGCAAATCTCGCCGATGTGGGCGCCCAATGTGAACAGTTTTCGCCGGATGCGCCCCGACAGCGCTGCACCGATCAATGTCCAGTGGGGCGTCGACAATCGCTCGTGCGGTTTCCGCATCCCGGTGTCGGACAAGAATAACCGCCGCGTCGAAAACCGCCTACCGGGCGCCGACAGCAATCCTTATCTGGCGATCGCCGCGTCGCTGGTGTGCGGTTATATCGGCATCGTCGACCGCATGGTCCCGCCCAAACCGATCACCGGCAGCGCCTATAACCGCGCGCGCACATTGCCGCGCACACTCGAAGCCGCGCTCGACCGTTTCAGCTCGTGCAAGAAAGTGCGCAATCTGCTCGGCGACGATTTCTTCGAGATCTTCTATGCCGTGAAGGATTATGAGCTGTTCAACTATCAGTCGGTGGTGTCGAGCTGGGAGCGTGAACATCTGCTGATGCGGGTCTGAACCGGGCGCGGCTATGACCGATCCGCTGAACAACAGCTATTATGTCGCGACCGCGCATCCTTGGCGCTCGCGTTTTTTAGCGACGGACGATCTGGAATGCGACGTCGCTGTGATCGGCGGCGGCTTTACGGGCCTTTCGGCCGCTTTGGCCTGTGCGGAGCGTGGTTTTTCGGTAGTCCTCGTCGAGACCAAACAGATCGGCTTCGGTGCATCGGGCCGTAATGGCGGACAGCTTATTCCGGGCCTCCGCTGGTCGGGGTCGGAACTGGAGTTTGAATTCGGCCGCGACTGCGCCAACGCACTGTTCGACCTGTGCTGGCGCGACAATCGTGTGAAGGCGCGGATTGCCAAACACGGCATCGATTGCGACCTGAAATCCGGTCATCTCGAAGCAGCGTGGACGACACAGGATTTCGACGCAATGCGGCGCGAGGCCGAATTTCTGGCAACGCGCTTCGGTTATGAGGCCGAAGTTGTCGCGAAGGCCGGTATGGCCGCGCACATTGCCAGCCCACTTTATCATGGAGGTGTCCATGATCCGCAGGGCGGCCATTTTCATCCGCTGAACTATGTCCTCGGTCTAGCAACGGCGGCGGAGACAATTGGGGTGTGCATCCTGGAGGATGAACGCGTGGAAAGAGTTATAGACTTGAGCGACGGCTCGAGCGCGCTGTTCACAACACGGGGCATCATCGAAGCTCGTTATGTAATCAACGCCACCGACAGCTGGATCGGTGAGGTTGATCCCGACCTCGGCCGTTACACCGTGCCGATCATGAACTATAACATCGCAACCGCGCCGCTCGCGAACGCCGACGCGCTGCTCCCCAGCGATGCTGCGGTTGCTGACAGTCGCTTCGTCCTCAATTATTTCCGTCTGTCGACCGACAAGCGCCTCATTTTCGGCGGCGGCGAGCGTTACTCGCAGACGCCGCCGCGTGACATCGCCGCGTTCGTGAAGCCTTTCATGTCCGAAGTGTTTCCGCAGATCGCCGATACGCCGATCGAATACGGCTGGGGCGGTGCGGTCGCGGTGACGATGAACCGGCTGCCGCATATCGGGCGGCGCGGAAACGTCTTTTTCGCGCACGGCTTTTCGGGGCACGGCGCGCTGGTGACGACGCTTGCGGGCGAACTCATTGCCGAGGCGATGGCGGGAACGGCGGAGCGGTTCGACGTGCTGGCGACCCTTCCCTCGCGCCCCTTTCCCGGCGGCAAATGGCTGCGGCGCCCCCTCGCTACGCTGGGGTTGCTCTGGTATGCGCTACGCGACCGGCTGGGGTAAGGAGCAAAACGCAATGTCGAAGTCATCGGGGGTGATCGCGCCGCGCTCGGAAGCCGAGGCCTTTTTCAGGGCGAACCCCGACATCGATGCGATCGAGATGATTTATACCGACATGGGCGGTGTTCCCCGCGGCAAGCGGCTACGCCAGCATGAAGTGATGGCGGTCTACGAAAGCGGACGCATGTTTCCCGGATCGATCACCGTCGTCGACATTACCGGACAGGATACGGTCGAAACGGGCCTCGTGTGGGAAGATGGCGACGCCGATCGCTCGATGAAGCCGATTCCCGGCACGCTCGTCCGAACGCCTTGGGGCGGCGACGGAGCGGCGCAGTTTCTCGTCGATTTCTACGAGCTCGACGGCACGCCGCACGACCTCGATCCGCGCCATGTGCTCGGCCGCGTGATCGACCGATTCACCGCTGACGGGCTGAGCCCGGTGCTCGCGGTCGAGCTCGAATTCTATCTCGTCGATCCGCGCCGCGCGCGGGACGGCGGCATTCGCCCCGCGCGCCCCGGCTACAGCCGCAGCGCGCCGCGCAATGTCGAGGTTTATGGCCTGCGCGAACTCGATGATTTCCGTCCCTTTTTCGACGCGCTTTACGCCGCGACCGATGTTCAGGGTCTGCCGCTCGAAAGCGCCATCAGCGAATTTGCCCCCGGCCAGTTCGAGCTGACTTTGCGCCACAAGCCCGACGCGCTGCGCGCCGCCGACGATGCGATCATGTACAAAAGGCTGGTCAAGGCGATTGCCCAGCAACACGGCCTCGAAGCGACTTTCATGGCCAAGCCCTTCGGCGACCAGGCGGGCAGCGGGATGCATATCCATGTCTCGGTCAACGACGCCGAAGGCAAAAATATCTTCGCGAGCGAAGATCCCGAGGGTAGCGACGCGCTGCGCCACGCCATCGGCGGGATGATCGGCAGCGTCGGCGATGCCTTCGCGCTTTTCGCCCCCCACGCGAACAGCTATCGGCGTTTCAAGGCGAACAGCTACGCCCCCGTCGCGCCGACCTGGGGCGTCAACAACCGGACCGTTTCCTTCCGCATTCCCGCCGGGCCGCCGACGAGCCGCCATGTCGAGCATCGCGCCTGCGGCGCCGACGCCAATCCCTATCTCGCGGTCGCGGCGGTGCTTGCCGGGATGCACCATGGCATGACGACCAAAGCCGACCCCGGCGCCGCGGTCGTCGGCAACGGCTATGACCGCGACGGTTCTGGCGACGACAAGCCGCCGTCCAACTGGTTCACCGCGGTCGATCGCTTCCACGCCTCGAAATTGATGCGCAATTATCTGGGCGAGCGGTTCGTCGACATGTTCAGCATCGTCAAGCGCGTCGAACAGGATAATTATTTCAGCGTCGTACCCACACTCGATTATGATTGGTATCTGCGCAACGCATGAAAGTTTCATGAAATCTTGGTGCGGCGCAAATAAGCCTCTTTCCAAGCCGCGTTTAATGAGTCAGCTTGCCTCTTCAAACAGGGAGGCTGGCCATGGATTTCAACGAACTGATCAAGCAGACCCGCGGGCGCCGCTCGCTCCTTCAGGCGCTCGGCGTCGCTGCTGTCGGGATCAGTTTCGGTGGCCTTGCCGCGTGCAGCAAGGAAGGCGGCAAGACGCTCGCGAACGGCGAAGAGGCGAAGCTCAACTTCTATAATTGGGACACCTATATCGGCGAGACCACGCTCGCCGATTTCGAGGAAGCGACGGGCGTCGCGGTAACGATGGACCTGTTCGACAGCAACGACGTGCTGTTCGCCAAGTTCAAGGCCGGCAATCCCGGCTATGACGTCATCGTGCCGTCGAACGACTTCGTCGAGCGGATGAGCAAGGCCGACATGCTGATGCCGCTCGACCACAGCCTCATACCGAACATGAAGAATATCGATGCGGCCTATATCAACGTCGAATATGACCTGCAGCGCGAATTTTCGATGCCTTACACCTGGCTCGCGCTTGGCATCGGTTATCGCAAGTCGAAAGTGTCGGCGACCCCCGACAGCTGGAAGGTGCTTTTCGACAGCCCCGAATATGCCGGGCGCATCGCCTGGCTGTCGGAGGCAGGCGACATGTTCCGCCTCTACGGCAAATATCTCGGAAAATCGGTAAATTCGCTGACCCCCGCCGACATTGCGACGATCGAGCGGATGATGATCAAGCAAAAGCCCAATGTGAAGAAATTCCACGAGGATGACGGGCAGGATCTGCTGCTGAAAGGCGATGTCGACGTTGTGCTCGAATATAATGGCGACATCGCGCAGGCGATGGTCGAGGATGACGACATCGACTTCGTCATCCCCAAGGAGGGCAGCCAGCTCAATTCGGACAATCTCTGCATTCCGAAGGGCGCGCCGCATCCCAAGAACGCCCACGCGTTTATCAACTATATCCTCGACGCGAACGTCGACAAGCATATCACCGAGACGATTCTGTATCCGACGCCCAACAGCGCGGCAAAGGCGCTGATGCCCGACAGTTACAAGAACAATCCGGTGATCTTCCCGCCTGCCGATGTGCTCGCCAAATGCGAATATGCGCGCTTCAATCCCGAGCTTCAGCCGCTGTTCGAAGAAGCATTCACGCGCGTGCGCGCGGCCTGACGCAATCAAGGGGCGGCGGGGGTGGCCGAACAGGATTGGAAAACCAACAAGCGCGTTTTCGCGGCGGTGTCGCTACCCACGCTACTGTGGGTACTGCTCTTCTTCGTCATCCCCATGGCGATCGTCTGGCTCTACAGCTTTGGCGAGAACCGGGGGCTGACCGAAATCGCCATTTCGGGCACGCTCGACAATTACAAGCGCGCGACCGAATGGCTCTACCTCACCATTTTCGGCAAGAGTTTCGCGGTCGCCGCGCTCGTTACGCTAGTCTGCCTGATCGTCGGCTTTCCGGTCGCGATGGCAATCACCTTCGCGAGCGAGAAATGGCGCCCATGGCTGCTGCTCGGCATCATGCTGCCCTTCTGGACCAACCTGCTTATCCGCACCTATGCGCTGATGATGCTGCTCGGCACGCAGGGCTTCGCCAACAAGGGCCTCGGCGTTCTTTGGGAAGGCGCAAGCTGGATGAAGGCGCTCGTCGGGCTCCAGCCGCTCCCGACGTGGGAGCCGGTCGAGCTGCTCTTCAACAATTTCGCGGTCGTCTTCGGGCTGGTCTATGTCCACCTGCCCTTCATGGTGCTCCCGCTCTATGCGGCACTCGACCGGCTCGACCGGAGCCTGATCGAGGCGAGCCTCGATCTGGGCGCCGGTCATTTCCGCACGATCATGCGCATCGTCGTCCCGCTCGCGGCGCCGGGCATCATTGCCGGGGTAATGATCACGCTGATCCCCGCGCTCGGCGCCTATCTCACCCCCGATCTCATGGGCGGCACCGACAGCCAGATGATTGCAAACGTGATCGAACGTCAGTTCAAGAAAGCGAATGACTGGCCGTTCGGCGCGGCGCTGTCCTTTCTGCTCATCTACGCGATGTTCATCCTCATCGCATTGCAATCGATGCGCCGCAAAGTGCCGGAAGCGCATTGATGGCGCTCTTTGCCCGCACCCCGCGCGCGCCACTCGAATACAGCCGGACGCTGTGGATGCGGCTGTGGGTCGGCGCGGTGATGGTATTTCTGTACGCGCCGCTCGTCGTGCTGATGATCTTCAGCTTCAACGACAGCAAGCGCAACGTCGTATGGCGCGGCTTCACGACCAAATACTATGAAAAGGCGCTCGGCAACGACCAGCTGGTCGAGGCGCTCGTCAACTCGCTTACCATCGCCGCGCTAGCCACGATCGCGAGCCTTGTTCTCGGGGCCGTTGCGGCGGTGATGCTCTGGCGCTTCCGTTTCTCGCTGAAAGGCGTGGTCGACGGCACGATCTCGCTGCCGATCATCGTTCCCGAAATCTGCCTCGGCGTTGCTTTCCTGATGTTTTTCGCGGCGATCGGCTGGCCCACCGATCTCGTCTGGCCATTCAATCTCGGCGCGATCACCATCGCGCACATCACCTTCTGCTTCCCCTTCGTCACCATGGTCGTCCGCTCGCGCCTTGCAAGCTTCAACCGCGAACAGGAGGAGGCCGCCAAAGACTTGGGCGCAAGCGAATGGCAGGTATTCCGCGACGTGCTGATCCCGCACATGAAACCCGCGCTCGTCGCCGGGGCACTGCTGTCCTTCACCTTGAGCCTCGACGATTTCGTCATCACCTATTTCACGAGCGGCCCCGACACGATCACCTTCCCCGTGAAGGTCTATTCGATGGTCCGCTTCTCGGTGACGCCCGAGGTCAACGCGGCGTCGACGCTGCTCATCATTCTCACCGTCGTCCTGACCTTTGTCGCGCTGAAAGCGCAGGGCGTGAAAGCCATTGCGGAAACCCACTGACCATGACCGAACTCGCCAAACCGATCATCCAAATCCAGAATGTCTCCAAACGCTTCGGGAAGGTGACCGCGGTCGACAATGTCAGTCTCGACATCAATGCGGGCGAATTTTTCGTTCTGCTCGGCCCATCGGGTTGCGGCAAGACGACGCTGCTCCGCATGATCGCAGGATTCGAACTGCCGAGCGAGGGGCGCATCCTGATCGACGGTCAGGACATGGCCGGCATCCCGCCGAACAAGCGCCCGGTGAACATGGTGTTTCAAAGCTATGCCGTGTTTCCGCACATGAGCGTTGCCGACAATGTTGCCTATGGCCTCAAGATCGCAGGCGTGAAGGGCGGCGAGGTCAGGGATCGTGTTGCCGAGGCGCTCGAGCTGGTCAAGCTTGGCGGGTTCGAAGGCCGGATGCCCGACCAGATGTCCGGCGGGCAACGCCAGCGTGTCGCGCTCGCACGCAGCCTGGTCATGCGCCCCAAGGTACTGCTGCTCGATGAACCGCTGTCGGCGCTCGACGCAAAGCTGCGCGCTCAGATGCAGTTCGAGCTCAGCGAATTGCAGGAAAAGGTCGGCATCACCTTCGTCACCGTTACCCACGATCAGGACGAAGCGCTTTCAATGGCGTGCCGGATCGCAGTGATCAACAAGGGTGACGTGTCGCAGCTCGCGACGCCGTCTGACCTCTATGAATATCCCGCCAATCGTTTCGTCGCCGATTTCGTCGGGTCGGTGAACATCTTCGAAGGCAAGCTGACCCTCGACGAACCCGACAAGGCGGCGGTCGATTGCCCCGGTCTCGGCAAAGTCTATCTCAACCACGGTGTCACCGGCCCGCACGGCGCCGATGTGTGGGTCGCGCTTCGGCCCGAGAAAATCTACCTCCACGTCCCCGGCGCGGGCAAGGCGGTCACCGCGGCGGCGCAGGATGCCCCCGACGGTCACAATTTCGCGCGCGGGTGCATCAAGGGCATGTCCTACCTCGGCGACATCACCCTGTTCGAGATCGAACTGGAATCAGGCGCGCGGCTCCGCGTGTCCCGTCCCAACCTGTCGCGCCACGATCAGGAAGATTTTACCTGGGACGACAAGGTGTCGATGCACTGGCGCGCCGACAGCCCGGTGGTGTTGCTGGGCTGACGGCTCGTCTGTCCGCCATCGTCACCCCGGACTTGATCCGGGGCCCATGACTTCGACGCCGCAATGGATCCCGGATCAAGTCCGGGATGACGAACTTAATGGGCAGCTGCCTTCTTGCCCGGTACCAGATGCAACGCGGCCACGATAACGCCGCCCAGAACCAGCCCGAAAACACCCGCGCCGCCGGCGTTGATCAGCCATTCCCACACCCCGGCGCCCGGCAATCCGCCCGCGACCTTATGCGCGAAATCATGCAGGCCATGACCCAGATTGCCGATGTGATATTCGTCGAGGCCGTGAAGGATGATCTGACCGCCGACCCACAGCATCGCGGCGGTGCCGATCGTTGCAAGCGCCGCCAGCAGCTTGGGCATAAAAGCGACAAGTCCACGCCCGATCGCGCGCCGGGCGTTGTGCCCTTCCTTCGCCATATGCAGCCCGATGTCGTCCATTTTCACGATCAGCCCGACAACGCCGTAAACGGCGATGGTAATGACAATTGCCACTACAATCAGCGTCGCCGCGCGCATCATCATTGCCTCGTCGAGCACCTCGTTGAGCGCAATCACCATGATTTCGGCCGACAGGATGAAATCGGTACGGATCGCGCCCTTGACCATTACCTCCTCATGGTTGGCATCGACGACCTCGGCAGCGTCTTCGGCCAGGCTGTGCTTCTTTGCCGCAAAGCTATGCCAGACCTTCTCGGCGCCCTCGAAACACAGATAGGCGCCGCCCACCATCAGCAACGGCGTGATCGCCCATTGCGCCACCGCCGATAGCAGGAGCAGCGCAGGCAAGATCAGCACCAGCTTGTTGAACATCGACCCTTTGGCGATCCGCCAGATGATCGGCAGCTCGCGGTTCGGTTGAAAACCCGTGACATAGCGCGGCGTCACCGCGGCATCGTCAACCACCACGCCCGCCGCCTTCACCCCCGCCTTCGACGCCGCGGCGCCAATGTCGTCGATGCTCGCCGCCGCCACTTTCGCGATTGTGGCGACATCGTCGAGCAGGGCAAAAAGGCCGGAGGGCATAAGCTATTGGTCTTTCTTCTATTCGGCGAGCGCGTTCAACATCCCTCTAGCCGTTCGTGTCGAGCGAAGTCGAGACACGTTGAGTTCGTGCTCCACTTCATATGTCTCGACTTCGCTCGACACGAACGGGATTAAAGATGTGTCAGAGCGCGCGCAGTTTCGGAAGCACCTCGTCGAGCGATTTGCGGATGATGGAAACCATCTCGTCGATCTGTTCGGTGGTGATGATTAGTGGCGGACACATGACCAGGCTGTCGCGGATGCCGCGCACCATCAGGCCGTTCGCGATGCACGCGTCGCGTGCCATCGGCCCTGCCGTGCCTTCAGCGCCGCCAAAGCGTGCGCGCGTTTCGTTGTCCGCCACGATTTCCACCGCGCCGAGTAGCCCGATCGAACGCGTCTCGCCGACCAGCGGATGATCGTTCAAGGTCGCAAGCCCCTTTGCCAGATGTGGCCCGGTCACGCTGCCCGTGCGCTCGACCAGTCCCTCGCGCTCGATGATCTCGATATTCTTGAGCGCGACCGCCGCCGCGACCGGATGGCCCGAATAGGTAAAACCATGGACAAAATCGCCGCCGGTCTTCAGCACCTCGACGACATGCGCGGCGACCGCCGTGGCGGAAATCGGCAGATAGCCTGACGACAGCCCCTTCGCCATTGGCGTCAGATCGGGCGAGAAGCCCATTGTTTCATGCCCCCACATTTTCCCCGTGCGACCGAAACCGCAGATCACCTCGTCGGCGACGAGGAGCAGGCCGTATTTGCGCACCACCGCCTCGACTTTCGGCCAATAGCCTTTGGGCGGAATGATGACGCCGCCGGCGCCCTGCACCGGTTCGCCGATAAACGCCGCGCAGTTTTCGGGGCCGACCTCGAGTATCTTGTCCTCGATCGCCTGGACGCAGGCGTCGCAGAACTCTTCCTCGGTCATCCCCTGACCTTCGCCGAAGAAATAGGGCTGGCGAACATGCTCGACGCCGGAGATCGGCAGATCGCCCTGCACATGCATCGCCTTCATCCCGCCGAGCGAAACCCCCGCGACGGTTGAACCATGATAGGCGTTCCAGCGGCTGATAAAGACGGTGCGCTTCGGCTCGCCCTTCAGCTTCCAATAATGGCGCACCATGCGGAACACAGTGTCGTTCGCTTCACTGCCCGATGCGTTGAAGAAGATGTGCGGCAGGCGATTACCGGTCAGCGACGCGATCTTCGCCGCGAGCGTCACCGTCGGCGGCGTCGCGGTCTTGAAGAAGGTGTTGTAAAAGGGCAGCTCGCGCATCTGCGCCGCCGCTGCCTCGACCAGCTCCTCGCGGCCATAACCGACGTTGACGCACCACAGCCCCGCCATCCCGTCGAGAATGCGGTGGCCGTCACCGTCGTGGATATAGCAACCCTGGGCATGGGTGATGATGCGGCTGCCGCCGAGTGTTTCGATTTCAGCCCAGTCGGCCTGAGCGGGAAGATGATGCGCGACGTCGAGGCGGCGTAGTTCGGCGATGTCGTGATTGCGGGGCATGAAAAACTCCTGATTCCGATAGACCGTTCGCATCGAGCGAAGTCGAGACGCCTCTCAACCTTGCGCTGCGACAATGGGTGTCTCGATTTCGCTCGACACGAGCGGAACGAGACCCGGGTTTTGAATTCAGGGCGAAAAGCTGATGCGTGCCAGATAGCGGTCGTAGCGGGTCACGCGGCGGTTCATAATGCGCCTCTTAACGCGCGGCCAAGCAGGTGGAAGTAAGTCTGGCTCTGCGTATTGGTGTCGGTTGCCCATTCGGGGTGCCATTGCACCGCGAGCAGCGGCGCGCCGTTCGGGCGCGCGCTATAGGCCTCGATCAGCCCGTCGGGCGCCCGCGCCTCGACCGCCAGTCCGTCGGCAAGATCACAAAGACCCTGATAATGCACCGAGTTCACCTCCAGCGACGGCGCGTTATAGGCCGACGCGAGCAGGCCGCCTTCGACCAGTTCGACCTTGTGCCGATGGTCGAACATCGCATCGAAAGAAACGCCCTCCGGCGCATGATGATGCAACAGCTCGGCGCTCGCCGACGTATCGCGGCGCAGCGTGCCCCCCAGTGCGACATTGATCTCCTGAAAGCCGCGGCAGATCCCGAACAGCGGCCGCTGCGCCGTGATCACTGCGTTAACCAGGTCGATCATCATCCGGTCGCGATCGGGGTCGAACGGCCCCTCGCCCGCATCCGCATCGCCATAATGGGCAGGCTCGACATTCGACGGTGTGCCCGTCAGCAACACGCCGTCGAGCCGCCCGACGACTTCGTCGGCGCGCATGAATTGAGGGAGCGAGGGAATGATGAGCGCGGCGCAATCGGCGTACCGCATCGCCGCGGTCGCATAACGGTTCATCACCGCCTGCGCGGTTTCGACACCGACGGTGCGGTTGCAGGCAATGATGCCAAGAACAGGGCGCGCGGACATGCGCCATAGCTGCCGTTTTTTGCCGGGCTGTGCCAGCGAAATGTACGGCGTGTGCGATAGCCGCTCCGGAACGGAAAGCTATCTGTCGATTTCCATGATGGCGGGTGGAGTCCGCGGTCCCAAACGGCGCAGGGGCCGCAGAATAGCTTCAAAGGTCAGTAAAAGTCAGCCTTGTGCGGCGGCCGGTCTGTTGTTCGGGGCGGACATGCCACACCGAGTTGCTGAACGCGCCCACCGGCGGGGCAGCCATCGCATTTGTCCACATATTGAAAGAGCCGGAATGAAGGCTGGCACAGTCAGACCATGTAGGACAGCGTTTTTTGGATCCGCTATGAGGTGGTTAGCGGACGTTGCCTTAGAACGTCGCCCCCGCGAAGGCGGGGGCCGCCGTCGGCCTTTTCCTACGTCGCCATGTAAACCGACAGCGGCCCCCGCCTTCGCGGGGGCGACGTCTTACTTTGGTCGCTAACCCCCCGCCAAACCTACCCCGCGAACTGCCGCGCGAAGGCCGCGGCGGCGCCGAACAGGCCGGGCTGCGGATGGGTGATGAGCTTCACCGGCAGCGCCGCCATGAACCCTTCGAACCGCCCCTTTTCGATAAAGCGTTCGGGAAAGCCCGATCGGACCAGGCTGTCGCGGATGCGCAGCCCCAGCCCGCCGGCGATGACGACCGCGCTTGCTCCCTGCGCCAGTGCGAGGTCGCCCGCGACGCTGCCCAGCGAAAGACAGAAGCGATCGACCGCGGCCGCGGCAAGCGCGTCCTCGCCGCCAAGCGCCGCCGTCCAGATCGCCTTGTCGTCGAGCGGCGTCACCGCGCGCCCTTCGAGCATCGCCAGCGTCTCATAGATGTCGACGATCCCCGGCCCCGACACGATGCGCTCGACCGACACGCGCCGATGCCGCTTGCGCAGCCGCGCAAGGATCGCATCCTCGATGCTGTCGAGCGGCGCGAAATCGATATGCCCGCCCTCGGTCGCCTGCACGCGGTATCCGCTTTCGTCACGCCAGACATGCGCGACGCCCAGGCCGGTGCCGGGGCCGATGACGCTGATCGTGCCGGTAGGCGGCAAGGGTTCGGCGGGCCCGGTCAGCCGCTCGAAATAGCTTTCGTCGGCCTGCGCGACGGCGTGGCCGACCGCCTCGAAATCATTGACGAGAACATGAGCGTCGACATTCAGCTTCTCGCCGATCAGCGCGGGACGGATGATCCACGGATTGTTGGTGAATCGGATGATCTCACCGCGCGTTGGCCCGGCGATCGCGATCGCGACCGCCCGCGGCAGCGTGCCGCCCTGCTGGCGTTCAAAATCCTGCCACGCGGTCTGAAAGCTTGCGTGGTCCCTGGTGTGGAGCGTCGTGGCCTCGCCGAGCGTGCGGACGCGGCCGCCCTCGACCTCGGCCATGGCAAAGCGCGCATGGGTGCCGCCGATGTCGACCGTGACAATCTGTTCGCTCATCGCTCTCCCTTGCCGATCCTCGCCGGTTCCCCGATCGCGGCATGTCCGACCGGCGCGGACGATGCAACAGGGCATAGCTATGCGCGCGCCGGCCGCCGTACCGTCCGCGGCATTTTTTTCCAAGGCGCGCGGGGCACGGTTCCGTCTTGTGATTGTCGCCGGGGAAACACCCGGCCCAAATATAAGAGGAACCCGATGCGCAAGACCCTGTTGGCCTCCACCTGCCTGGCCACCCTTATCTCGACCGTCGCCCACGCCGAAACGACGATCACGACCGCGACGACTACGCCGGTGCGAACGTCGACGATCAAGTCGGGCACCCCCGACGACATCAAGATCACGTCCGCCGGTTCGATCAAGCCGACCGTCGCCGGTCCCGCCGTGACGATCGACAGCAATCACAAGGTCGTCAACGAAGGCACGATCGAGTTCAGCAATATCGACGGCGCCACGGGCATCCTGGCAAACGCGGGGACGACTGGCGAAATTACCGTCAGTTCATCGGGCAAGATCACGATCGGCGAAACCTACGCACCGACCGATATTGACAATGACGGCGACATCGACGGCCCGTTCGCGATCGGCAGCAACCGCGTCGGCATTGCGACCGCAGGCGCCTTTAACGGCAACATCCTCAATGCGGGTGCAATCGCGATCGAAGGCAACGACTCGGCGGGCATTCGCCTTGGCGGCCCGCTCACCGGCAATTTCACCAACAACGGCACGATCAGCGTGCTCGGCGACCGCGCGCTTGGCGTGGGGCTTCAGAACGTCACGGGCAATGTCCGTATCGCCGGAACGATCACCGCGACGGGTGTCGGTGCGGTCGGCGCGCGCCTTGGCGGCGACATCACGGGGGCGCTCGTCGTCCAGGGCAATCTCACGGCAACCGGCTATCGCTTCACGACGCCGCCGTCCGATCCCGCAAAGCTCGATGCCGATGATCTGCTTATCGGCGGCCCCGCTCTGTCGATCGAGGGCAACGTGTCCGGTGGCGTCGTCCTGGCCGTGCCGCCCAAGGATGCGAGCACAACCGACGACGATGAAGATGACGACGGCATCGACGACGACGAGGAAGGCTCCGCGGTCGTGCGGTCCTATGGTTCCGCAGCGGCCATCCGTATCGGCTCGGCGGATCGCGCGGTAACTATCGGTCCCGTCGCCGGCACCGGCACCGGCCTTGGTTTCATCATCGACGGCGCGGTGCTTGGCAGCGGGCTCTATACCGGTATCGACGGCAACGCGATGCAGATCGGCGGGCTCGGCGGTGCAGTGACGATCGCCGGCGGCATTGGTATCGGCACGAACGGTAGCGTCGGCGCGGTGTCGAAGGATGCGGCGGCAACCGCGATCCGGTTCGGCAGCGGCGCGTCGACCCCCGAACTGCGCAACGCGGGCAAGATCGAAGCGACAACCGGCGGCAACGCAGCGGGCGCGATTGCAACGGCCGTGATCGTCGAAGCCGGCGCCGATGTTCCGCTGATCCGCAACAGCGGCACGATTACCGCCAAGACCGGGGGCGATAACGGCACCGCACGCGCAATCGTCGACCTGTCGGGCAACGTCGATATGGTCGAGAACAGCGGCGCGATCAGCGCAACCGGCGCGCTTGCCGATTCCGACCGCAACATCGCCATCGACCTGTCGGCGAACGGCACCGGCGCGACCGTCAAGCAGACGGCCGTCGCGTCCGACAAAACGGCTCCGAGCATCGTCGGCGATGTCCGCTTCGGCGGAGGAAACGACGTGTTCGACATCGCCGACGGATCGGTGAAGGGCGACAGCTTTTTCGGCGCGGGCAACAACCGCCTCGCGCTGTCGGGCGACGCCACCTATGAGGGTGATGCGCGTTTCGGTGCCGGCAACGATACGATGACGCTGGCCGGCACAGCCAAGTTCCAGGGCCTGGCGGACTTTGGCGGCGGCGCCGATACGCTGACGATCGGCGGCACCTCGGTCTTTTCCGGTACGCTCGCCAATTCGTCGGGGCTGGCAGTTTCGGTCAGCGGCGGCGCGTTCGACGTGCGCGGCGCGGCGACGATCGCTTCGCTTTCGGTCACCGACGAGGGTGTGCTGGGCGTGATGCTCGATACCAGCAGCACGGGTACCGCACTCCAGGTGACGGGCAACGCCAGCTTTGGCGCCGACTCGACACTTGCACTCCAGCTGTCGAGCATCGAGAATGCCGAAGGCGAGCACATCGTGCTGACGGCCGGATCACTGACCGGTGCGAGCAATCTGACCGCTTCGGAAACGCTGCTGCCATTCCTGTACAAGGGCACACTCACCTCCACGACCAATCAGCTGATCGTTGATGTCGAGCGCAAGAGCATCGACGAGCTTGGCCTCAACCGGTCGGAAGCGGGCGCATTCAACGCGGTCATCGACGCCGTGGTCGCCGAGGAAGCGATCGAGGATGCATTCCTCGCCATCACCGATGGCGACGAGTTCCGCAACCAGTTGCAGCAGATGTTGCCCGAGCATGAAGGCGGGGTGTTTGAAACCGTCACCTCGGGTTCGCGCGCGCTCGCGCGCTACCTGCTCGACCCCAATGCGCCTTATCAGGATGAAGGCAAATGGGGGTATTGGATCAACCAGGCCGTCTGGGGCACGTCGAAGAGCGTCGGCAACACCGCAAGCTATGACGTCAGCGGCTGGGGCATTTCGCTCGGCGCCGAAATCGAGAGCGATGTCGGCAATTTCGGCGGATCGATTGCTTTTCTCAGCGGCAAGGACGGCAATGGCAGCAACGCCAACGAGGTAAGCACGAGCCAGTTCGAAGGCGCGCTGCACTGGCGCCTGCGTTCGAATGGCTTCATGGCGAACGCCCGCGTGTCGGGTGCGCCGGTGAAGCTGAAGGGCACGCGAATTTTCCGTGCCGAAGCGGGCGCCGAAGACATCGAAGAAACGATGAAGGGCAAATGGGACGCGACCCTGTGGTCGGCATCGGGTTCGGTCGCCTACGACACGCGCGTCGGGGGCCTGACGCTGCGCCCGATGGTCGCGGTCGACTATTACAAGCTCAAGGAAGATGGCTATCAGGAAACGGGCGGCGGCGATGCGCTCGACCTCACCGTCCTCAGCCGCGACAGCGACGAACTGGCAGTCACCGGCACGATGACGCTCGGCCTCGAATTCGGCGGTGCCGACGAATATGACGGCTGGACACGCTTCGAACTCGAAGGCGGCCGCCGCCAGATCGTCAGTGGGATGCTCGGCGCGACGACCGCGTCGTTCAAGGACGGTACGCCTTTTACCCTGATCCCCGATGATCGCACGAGCGGCTGGGTCGGCCGCCTCCGCGGAATCGCCGGCAATTCGGCCTTTCAGGTCGCCGGTGAAGTGTCCGCGGAAGAACAGCAAAGCCATATTGGCTGGGCGTTCCGTGCGAGTCTGCGGGTCGGCCTCTAGCCCCCCTTGGCCGGCCCGCGCGCAAGGGGGAAGCAGAACCCCTACCCTGCTTCCCCCTTGCCACCCCCCGGCTCAAAGAAGTTATAACGCAGATGCTCGAAGCCTTGTCCCCCGCATGTCCCGCGCCAGAGTTGCACGGTCGCATCCGGACGCTATATGACGGCGTCATCCTCGGGATGTTTCCTGCAGGGCGACACGGCCTATCCCAGCAAAAGATGGCGTTCCAAAGCAAAATATTCATGACCGAGCCGCGCGATCTGACCGACGCCGCCCAAGGCATTGAAGGCGTATTGCTCGCCAATCGCGACCGCATCGTGCGTTTTCTCGAGGTGCGCGGCGCGGGCGATGCCGCCGAGGACCTGTTCCAAGATCTGTGGATGCGCCTGACCGACCGCCGCATCGGCCCCGTTGCCGATCCGCTGTCCTATATCATGCGCGCGGCGAACAATCTGATGCTCGACCGTTATCGCTCGGTCCGGCAACGCGATCTGCGTGACAAAGCGTGGGGCGAGACGGCGGCAACGCAAAGCCCGTCGACCGAGGCATCGCTAATCTCGCGCGAGCAGCTTGGACTTGTTGAAGCCGCGATTGCCGCCAATGGCGAGCGCGCGGCGCGCATTTTTCGTCGCTTTCGTGTCGATGGGGTCACCCAGCGCGACATTGCGGGCGAAATGGGCGTGAGCCTGAGCACGGTGGAGGCCGATCTGCGCAAAGTCTACGCGTCGCTCGCGGTTCTGAGGAGGCAGTTCGATGCCAGTTGAACCCGGGAACGCTGCCGAAGCGCGCGCGATCGACTGGCTCGTCCGCCAGCGCGACCCCGCCTTCGACGAATGGGACGGCTTTGCCGATTGGCTGGCGGAAGATGCGGCCCATCCGGCGATTTATGACGCGATCGCGAGCCTCGACCGCGATCTCGACGCACTGCCTGCCGCGCCGAGGGGCGTGACGGTCGTCGATACGCCCGCGCCGCGCCGCCTTTCGCGGCGACGCTGGTTCGGCGGCGCCGTCGCCGCTGCGCTGGTGGGTGCCATCGGTCTTTCGCTCCCCGGTCTCTGGGGCAGCGACGGCCGTATCGAAACCGCCGCCGGCGAGCATCGCACGATCACGCTGGCCGACGGCTCGACGATCGATGTCAACGGCGGGTCGGTGATCGAGATCGACGAAGAACGCCCGCGCTTTGCGCGCCTGGAAACAGGCGAAGCGATGTTCCGCGTCGTGCATCGCGACGGCGACCCCTTTATCGTCGAAACCGGCGATGCGCGAATTGTCGATCTTGGCACCGCATTCAACGTCGTGCGGCGCGATCGTGTGACCTCGGTCGCGGTTTCGGAAGGCCTCGTCGTCTATAATCCCGATCGCGACAATGTCCGGCTGGCGGCGGGCAAGGGTCTCGACGCGCGCGACGGGGACAGCGCCCCGCCCGCCGCCAAGGATGTTGAGATCGCCAACATCGGGGGCTGGCGCCGCGGCCTGCTCGTCTACAACGGCGCCCCGCTGTCGATCGTCGCAGAGGATCTGCGGCGGACCGCCGGGATACAGCTGAGCATCGCCCCCGATGCATCGACGCTTTCGTTCCGCGGCGCGCTGGTCATCGACAAGGATCGAAGCCGCACAATCGCCGATCTTGCCGCGCTGTCGGGAACCCGCGCCGAGCGACAGGGCGAAGGCTGGCTACTGACCCGTTGACGATGGATGCGCGCCTTGTCCTTGCCGCGGCCGCCATTGCGCTGAGCCTGCCTGCCGCCGCCGAGGCAGCCGAGGATCGTGCGTTCGACATTCCGAAAGGCAGCCTTTCGGCGGTGGTACCGATCATCAGCCAGCAGGGCGGCGTCAGCATCAGCGTGACCGACGCCCGTTTGTGGAAAGCGCGTGTCCGCCCGGTGCGCGGAACGATGCAAGTCGACGAGGCGATCCGCCGCCTGCTCGCGGGCACCGATGCCCGCGCCGTCCGCGTCAGCGCGACAAGCTGGCGGATCGAGAGGCGCCCGCCGATTCAGCGCGCGCGCGCCGTCCCGGCGCCGGATCATCCGCCGCAACCGCGCGCGCGCGCGCCGGCAAATGACCTTGTCGCCGCCCCGGATGACGAGATCATCGTCACCGCGTCGAAGACCGATCTTCCCTATTCGCATTTCGCCGGCGTCGTCACCCAATTGGATGGCGGCGAATTGGCGTTTGGCGGCGAACGCGGAATGGATTCAATCCTGTCGCGAACCGCCACGGTTTCCTCGACCCATCTGGGTTCGGGGCGCAACAAGCTGTTCATCCGCGGGATCGCCGATTCCAGCTTCACCGGACCGACGCAGGCGACCGTCGGACAATATCTGGGCGACATCCGCCTCAGCTATAATGCACCCGATCCCGACCTGCGCCTCTATGACATCGACAATGTCGAAATCCTCGAAGGACCGCAGGGCACGCTCTATGGCGCGGGAGCGCTCGGCGGCATCATCCGCGTCATCCCCAAAGCCCCCGATCCGCGCGCCATGACGGTTCAGACGATCGCGGGGCTTTCGCTGACCCAGCATGGCGACCCCGGCGGCGACATCGCCGGGATCGTCAACCTTCCGGTCGGCGAAGATGGTCACGCGCTGCGTCTGGTCGGCTATATGATTACCGACGGCGGTTATATCGACAATCCCCTGCGCGGGCAGAACGACATCAATCGCGTCCACATCCGCGGCGGACGCGGCACCTTTCGGGTCGAGGCTGGCGAAGGTTGGACGATCGACATCGGCGGCGTCTATCAGGCGATCACTTCCGACGACGCGCAATATGCCGACAAGGATGCGCCGCCGCTGACGCGCTATTCGATGATCGAACAGCCGGCCAAGGCGCATTACGCGCTTGGCACGCTGGTGTTGATGAAGGATTGGGGCGACCTGCGCTTTCAATCGTCGAACGCGTTCATCGACCACGGCTTGTCCGAACGCTTCGACGCCAGCCTGCCGGCGGGCGACGTGATCGGCGGCGGAGGGTCGGGCATCGCCGTCGGCAACGTCGATGTCGAACGTCTCTTTGCCCCGATCGAGATCAAATTGTCACGAAGCGTGCCACGCGCGCTGAACCAGCATAACGCCACGCGGATGCTCGCCAGCGAAAACCGTCTGTGGCGACCCTATTACGATGGGCTCGGCTGGGTCGTGGGCGCCAGCGTCGTCGCAAATCGCGCACGCCAGGACCGCGAATATGCCTATGGGCCGCTCACCACCGTCTTGCCGGGCGTGACCAATCGCATCACCGAATGGACCGGCTATGCCGAAGTGACGAAGGAACTGATGCCGGGGC